>CALKZT010000046.1 GCA_938002815.1 uncultured bacterium | reverse complement strand
CGTCCTTCCAGGTCGTATATGACAATTGGATCAGGAGAGGCATCCAACAAAGATTGATGGAGCTCTTCCCTTCTCTTGGACTCCTCGTATAGCTCCCTGTATCTCTCTTTCCCTAAGCGCAGTTCCTCCTCCCTCTCCTTTAAGGCGGATGTCATCCATTTCATGTGTAGAGCAAGCTCGTTTAGCTCGGCATAGGAGGTTTTGGGAAAGGATACCTCATAATTTCCACCAGCTATCTCCTTGGCCACAGAGGCCAGTTGGGATAAAGGTCTTGAAACCCTCCTGCTTAAATAAAGACTCAAACCCACTGCAATAATAGTAGCAATTACAATCCCCAAAATAGATACCTTTAACAAATAGTATGCATCTGAGAACATTTCAACTGTAGGAGTAATCGCTACTACGTGCCAAGGCGGAATTTGCAAATGTTTAATAACACCCACAAATAGATCCTTACCTTCCTTTAGTAATATACTTTTGGCATTCACTGTCTCATATCCGAGGGTAAACAAATTTTCCCAAGTAATATTACTCATAATTTTGGATCTATATGGATGAGCTATGATCTTTTTGTCATCATCAAAAACTATACATAATGCTCCAGATTCTGATACTGCTTTTAAAACGACAGATTGAATCTTACTAAGATTTATGAGCAAATACACAGCACGTCCATTTCTTTCAGCTCCAAACCAAATTAACACCTCCTTAGTAATTGGGGATATCATGGTTTTTGAAACATAAGTATTTTTGTTTTCATAAGATACCCGTTTTAATTCTTGCTTTGCTATAGGATACTCCAAACCAGAAACTGTAAAGGTTTTCCCCTTTGTAAAATCCTCATACAGAATATTTTCAACGAAATCATAGTTTGTGACTATACTGGCAAGGTATTCCTCAATAAAAAGGGCATCTTTTCCGCTCAGCACCTTTAGGCATAGTTCCGCTACCCCATTCCATTCTTCCACCAGTGAATCTATGGCATAGGCCACCGAGTGGGTCAGGTATAGTTTCTTGTCGAGTATTTCTTTTTTTAAGGATATGCTGGCATGCCTTATGGATATCCCTCCAAAGACAATGAGGGGGAATAGTGTAGCCAAGAGAAAGTAGAAAACAGCAACTCTTTTGAGCTTTCGGCTCCTCTTCATACCCGAGTAAGTCCTTTGGATCACAAGACCTCAGGATCTCTTTGGACGCAGGGGTTTCTTTTTCCCAGGGCCCTTCTCAGCTTCTCTGGGGCCTGCTTCTGTTGCCTCTTTCCCTTCGGGTTCTATCCACCTACTTATCTTTTCCTTGATCCAAAGGGCATCCCACCACTCAATGGGATTTACAAATACCCCTTGCACCATAATCCCAAAGTGCAGGTGATCTCCTCCGGCAAGGCCTGTCTTACCCGTCTTCCCAATTACCTGTCCCTTTGAAATACCTTGTCCAACCTCTACTTTGATCTCGCTTAGGTGGCTATAAGAGGAAAATATCCCTTGCCCATGGTCCAGGATTATGGTCTTGCCGTAGATCCCAAGGTCCCCGGTGAATACCACCCTACCGCTATTGGCCGCCTCCACCGGGCTATGTTCCAAGGAGGCCAAGTCCACCCCTTTGTGTACAGAATCACCTATTATTTGGCCCCCATGCTTATAAGACCTCCTGTCCCCAAACCCTGCCATGGGCGCAGCGTCCTTCATCCTCAAGAAGACACCCTCCCATAGGGCTTCCTCGTGGGTAGATTTTGCCATCTGGGAGAACTTGGACTCATCCATCTCCCTCTGCTTCCCGTTTATAAATTTAAACCATTCCACAAGCTGCCCTTGGGTATTTCCTATGCCTATGGACTCAAAATAGGGATAGATTGCCTTTAAGAAATCCTCTGTAATGGTTATGGAATCCGACCTAAATTTCTTTGGCCTTATCTGATAAGAGAACTGTGTTTGGTTCTCGTTGCCGGCTCGGTCTTTGGAATAGAGTTGGCACCTATCCTTGGAAGTATGCTCTTGTGGGATCGGGAAGAAACATATCCAAAGCCCTTGTCTATCCTTTACCCTAAAACCCCTGTAAAACTGATCCCCGCACCTGACACCACTTTCGGTAGAGTCCTCGGCGGTCTCATACACAACCACCCCTGTCCCTCCCATATTATAATAGTGATATGGGGCCACGGCCCTGACAAAGGGCGGCGTTGTATCTATTTCCACCTCCCACTCTATGGAGCTCCTATTTCCCTCTCCCCCATTTCTAAGGGAACGATCATATGCCACTAGGCTTAAGATGGCCTTTCCTCCCTTCAGACCCTTTTCAAGGGGCTTAAAGATCACCTGTCTCTTTAAAAGATGGAGGTCCTCTCCAGAAGACCCTCTCTTGGTTAGATCTTCCTCCATGAGAGTCTGTACCACTTCTCCTTGTTTTACTGATATGGAGATCAGTCTTAGCCCCCTCTTGGAATCAGAGACCTCCAGCTCAAAAACGGACTCTTTCCCTATGACCTGAGGCTTAGGCGAAAGGTTCACCTGAGGGGGTTCTCCTTCAAAGAACCAGCTGCTCAGAAGGATAGCCCCTATTACCAAAGCCAGCAGCACTATGCCTATGCTAATCCCAAAACCCTTTTTCATCCCTCTCCTTCTAAATGGAACCAATCAGTTCTTATATTTCTGACTATTTCACCTACCTTGGCCCTTGCCTCTTCCACGTCAATAGTCAGTACCCTCTTATTTTCCATAATCACCCTTCCAGATATTATCACATCCCTTACGTCAGATCCCTTGAGAGAATAGACACAAAGGGAATAAGGATCGTAGATGGGAAAAAGATGCGGTCTGTCCAGATCCACCACGATAAAATCTGCTTCTTTGCCCTCAGAGAGACTTCCTATCCTATCTCCCATACCCACAGTAGTGGCCCCTAAGCTGGTCCCCATCCTCAATCCATCCCTGGCATTTAAGAGGGTTGCATCACCGAAAACGGCCTTTTGAAGCTTTGTGGCCATATCTATTTCCCTAAAGAGATCCATGTTATTGTTAGAACAGACCGAATCAGTACCTATGCCCACCACTAAACCCCTTTGAAGCATCTCATGTACCCTTGCCACACCACTTGAGAGCTTCATATTGCTCTCTGGGCAGTGAACCACCCTTACACCCCTTTGGGATAATGTCTGAAGGTCTCCATCCGTTATATGGACCAGATGGACCGAGACAAATTCGGGGTCCAATACCCCTAAGGAATCTAAGTATGAAACAGGTGTTAGGCCCTCCTGGTATAAGATCTGCCTGAATTCTTCCTCTGTCTCAGAGACATGCATCTGAAGAGGAATTCCATATTCAGAGCAGAGCTCCTTTGCCTTCACTATGGTCTCCTTTTTAACAGTAAGAGGGCTATGGCAGAATATGGAAGGGGTTATGAGGGGATATCTGTTTAAGGTCTCCTCTACGAATTCCCTTGCCCTCTTAAGGTTCTCTTCAGGCTCTGGGGTATCAGGGGTAGGATAATCCAGGACTCCCTGCCCCAAAACCCCTCTGATTCCAGCCCTGCTGAGGGCAGCTGCTACCTCCTCCTCGAAGAAATATCCATCCATAACACAGGTAATGCCGGATTTTATCAGTTCGACGCAACCCCAAAGGGTGGCCCAATAGACACTTCTGGGATTCATGAGCTGGGCCTCTGCCGGGAATATGCGATCAAAGAGCCACTCCTTCAAAGGCAGGTCATCACTGTATCCTCTCAAGAGTACCATTGGCAGGTGGGTATGTGAATTAATAAGCCCTGGGAGTACCAGGCAGCCTTTTGCATCAATGATCTTTTTGGCCTCTACGGGCAAATTCTCCTCGCTGGATTTTCTTATGGACAAGATCTTACCGTCCTTCACCCAGAGATCCCCTGGGTGAAAGATGGAATCCCTTTCATCCATGGTAAGGATGATCCCACCTTTCACCAAGATGTCTAATTCTAACCACATGTTGACCCCTATGATATTTGCGGGAATCTTATTTTAAGAAACCCTTGAAGTCCATCCAAATCTATGGCCTAGCCTATATCTCATCTCCCACATTTTTTGATTTTGGAGCAGAGCCGGAACCAAATTTCTTTGTGGTCTTCCCACATTGAGGACAAGAAGGTCTTGGCGCCCTTTTGGGGTAGCTCCCAAGATTTGGGTTTACAACTCAAAGCCTCTTGGCTATTTTCCTAACCCTAAAACCTAAGAGGGGACGGTATGGAACCAGAAAGACACTACGAAGACGAAATTGACCTTGTAGACCTTTTGAGGATTATCCTGAAAAGGAAAAGTTTGATCATTAGCCTGGTACTTTTGGGTTCTCTGGCCACTGCAGCGGTCTCTCTTATTATGACCCCCATCTATGCCTCTAAGGCAGTAATTGCACCTGTGCAGCAGCAGGCCATAGGGGGCGCAGCCTCGGTGCTTGCAGCCCAATTTGGGATTACTACCCCTCCTTCAGGGAACGTAACAGAGATCATAAGCCTCCTTAAGAGCAACGTCTTGAGGGAGAAGGTTATTAGATCCCTAAACCTTGTCCAGGAATTCTTCAAACCAGAGGATTTAAAAGAGAAAACAGAGGAGGAAAAGATTTGGGACTGCTTACGATACCTTGAAAAGACCTTTACGGTAAACTTCAAACAAAAGGATAATATCATAGAGTTGTCCATGGAATACAAAGACCCTCGCCTTGCGACCAAGATACTGGAAAAGGCCCTCTTGGAGCTCCAAGACCACATGAGCAAGGAGACCAAGAGGGTTGCAGAAAAGAATAGAAGGTATCTGGAAGAGGCCCTCTCCTCCACCTCTGACCCCTTTATCAAGTCCAATATCTATAATCTCATTGCTCAACAGATACAGCAGGGGATGCTGGCTGAGGCAAAAGAAAACTTTGCCTTCAAGGTCTTGGACCCTCCAAAGGTGCCTGATAAGAAGGTAAAGCCAAAGAGGAGGATCATGGTCATGGTGGCCTTTGTGACCACCTTATTTTTGGGTATATTTTTGGCGTTTTTCCTGGAATACTTAAATAACGTCAAAACCAGGTTAAAGGAAAAAAAGGTTTAGGAGTTTATCCATGAAGAAAAGAGCTCTTTTGGTCCTATTTTTGATTGCCTTCTGGTCTAATCTTTTAATGGCCCAGCAGCCTCAACAGGGTTTACCGCTACCCCTGATGCCCGGAACCGGGGATCAGGGCATGCCAGTATCAGTACCACCAGAGGCCTCAAAGGCCTTAGAAGGCCTTACACCTCAACAAAGGTCTGTGGTTGAATCTACAATACAAAGAGAAGGAGGCCTCACCCCTCAGGCAATCGAGAGCATTAAATCCAGCCCTGAGTTCAAAGGGATTACTCCAGAGGACATAAAGAAAGGTCAAGAGCTCCTAAAGGCCCAAGAGACTAAGGGCCCAAAAGAACCATCCCCCGAAGATATGGGCACCCAAAAGGGAATTGAGCAAGGACGAAAGAGTGTGATGGAACTTGAAGCCCCGGAAGGAGAAGACCTCTTTAGGAGTTATCGTAGAATAGGAGCCTATGCGGTTTCCACAAAGGGGCTCCAGAGGTTTGGCCAGAGCTTTTTCCAAG
Source organism: uncultured bacterium (assembly GCA_938002815.1). Classification (GTDB taxonomy): domain Bacteria; phylum Desulfobacterota; class DSM-4660; order Desulfatiglandales; family CALKZT01; genus CALKZT01. The sequence continues at coordinate 16,543 of CALKZT010000046.1, read as the reverse complement.
AGGCATCGGTTAGGGTAATCACCCAGAGGAAAGACATACCTGTACCTGAAGAATACGTGATAGGACCAGGGGATGAGGTAAAGGTCACCATGTGGGGCAGGGTAAATGCACAGTACAATTTGGTGGTTGACCGTGACGGAAACATAGCCATACCCCAATTGGGTCCCATGAGGGTAGCAGGCATGACCTTTAGGGACATGGCAGTTCACGTGATAGAACAGACAAAGCAGATAGTGGGTGCCAATGTAGATATCACCATGGGTGCCTTAAAGAGCATCCCCATCTTTGTCTTGGGGGATGTGAGAAGACCTGGGGCTTACATGGTGGGCCCATTTGCCACCATAACAGATGCCCTCCTCTTTGCAGGTGGCCCCAACTCCATAGGTTCAATGAGAAATATTGAGCTTAGAAGAAACGACAAGCTCCTGGTTACCTATGATCTGTACGATCTATTTATTAAAGGCGACAAATCCAAGGATATGGTCCTCCAAGCAGGTGATGTGGTTTTTGTTCCTGTGTCAGGTCCATTAGTAGGGATAGCAGGAAATGTAAAGAGGCCTGCCATCTATGAGTTAAAGGACAAGAAGGACCTAAAGACCCTCATAGATCTTGGAGGTGGAGTAACTCCCAGTGCAGACATTCAAAAGATCCAGGTAGAAAGAATTGAAAAAAGTGTTGCACAGATAGTATTAGATATTGCATATAAAGACATTCAAAAGGCAAAAGACTTTATATTACAGGATGGGGATTTAGTGAAAATCTTTCCTGTGGTGGATATAGACACAAATGCAATCTATATTTATGGAAATGTAAAAAGACCTGGTAAATATGAATTAAAACCTCCCATGAAAGTATCAGATGTAATCAAAAGTATAGCTGATTTAAAAACTGATACCCATTTTGACTATGCTTTGATAAAGAGACTCAGAATGCCTGATCTAACAACCGAGCTAATCCCCTTTAATTTAGGTAAGGTGATCTTTGAAAGGGATCCTTCCTCTGATATCATACTTTTTCCGCAGGACCAGATTTATATCTTTTCCAAGTGGCTATTCAAAGACAAACCCCATGTGGTAGTTCAAGGGGAAGTCAGAAAGCCAGGAAAGTATGGTATGGATGAAAATACTACGGTTAAGGACGCAATCCTCATGGCGGGAGGGGTAACTAAGGACGCCTATTTTGATGAAGCAGAACTCTATAGAACTGACGTAAAGACAAAAGAAGTTACCCTAAAGAGGATCAATCTTAAAGAGGCAATGGAGGGGAATCCCTTACATAACCTCTTGTTACAGGACCTTGACAAGATAGTGGTCCACTCAGCGTGGGAATTCATCGGAAAAAGGACTGTAAGTATAAGAGGAGAGGTAGAAAGACCCGGGGTTTACCAGTACGCTGATAATATGACTGTGAGAGATCTCATCTTTGCTTCAGGGAATATACTCCCTTCTGCCTACTTAGAAGAGGCAGAACTTGCATCTCATACAATCGTGGAGGGGAAACAAGCAACCTACACATATAAATCGGTAAATCTCAAGAAGGCCTTAGAAGGTGATCCAGAGCATAATCTAAAGCTTAATCCCTTTGACGTCCTTTTTGTGAGAAAGATCACTGACTGGCAGAAGATGGAGTATGTGAGTGTCACCGGCGAGGTGATGTACCCTGGCAATTACGTAATAAGACCAGGGGAGAGGCTTTCTTCAGTTATAGAGAGGGCAGGGGGTTATACAGAAAACGCATATCTAAGGGGGGCTGTATTTACAAGGGAGAAGACCAGAGAGCTTCAGCAGAAATCTTTGGATGAGATGACCAGAAGACTTGAGGCAGAGCTTATTGCAGCCAGTGCCACTGCCGTGGGAGCAGCCACATCCCCTGAAGAGGTTCAGGCAAGAAGGACCCAGATGGAAGGTATCCAGAGGTTTCTATCCACCATAAGGGAGGTGAGGGCAATGGGTAGGATGACAGTTCACCTGGCACCTCTTAGACTCCTAAAGAACAGCGTCTATGACATAGAACTCCAAAGTGGAGATTCCCTTTACATCCCCAGCAAAAACGAGGTGATAAATGTAACGGGTGCTGTAATGGCCCAAGGAAGTTTTATATATAGGGCAGACATGAGCTGGAAAAATTACGTGGAGATGGCAGGGGGATATACCAACTATGCAGATAAGGACAATGTGTATGTCTTAAAAGTAGATGGGAGCGCTCTAAAATTAAAAGGTGGGAAGGTCTGGTGGAATCCCTTTGAGTCCAGGTGGGAATTTACTGCCTTTGGAGAGAAATTCAAGGAACTGGAGCCAGGAGATACCATCGTAGTTCCAGAAAAGCTCACAAGGATTGCCTGGATGCGTGAAATAAAGGATATCACACAGATCCTCATGCAGATGACCCTCACTGCAGGAACTGTTATCAAGGTCTTTTAGGGGACCGTGGGTAACTTGGGCCACAAGGTGGGTTTTCTGGGGGTGGGAAATATGGGGAGTGCGATACTAAATGGTGCTCTCAATAAAGGTATACTTGGGGCCCAGGATATTTTGGCCTTAGACAAGGTCCAGGAAAGGACCTCTAAACTTAAAGACTCTGGTATAAATATAGCCAAAGGGATAGAAGAGCTAGTGGAAGGGTCAAAAACAATCTTTCTGTGTGTAAAGCCTCAGGACTCTAAGGAGGTGTTGGATACTCTGTCCAAATGCGAATTAGGGAAGAGACTGATCGTCTCCATTATGGCAGGGGTCTCCATAGGGACAATGAGAAGGCTTCTGGGGCTAGAGGTCTCCATAGTTAGGGCCATGCCCAACACACCCCTCCTCGTGGGAGAGGGTGTTACTGCCATCTCCTATAACGGCCACAGAAGAGAAGAGCACCTCCCATTGGTGAAGGCCATATTTGGATCCTTGGGTTTGGTTTTTGAAGTGGATGAAACTCTGATGGATCCCATAACTGCCTTGAGTGGTAGCGGCCCTGGTTTTGTATTCAAGCTCATGGAGGTCTTCTGGGAGGCAGGGAGGGAATTGGGGATCCCAGAGGGGATGGCAAAGGAGATGGTAATTCAGACATTCTTGGGTGCAGCAAGGCTTTCAAAGGAATCCCAGATGGAGCTCCCCCAGCTGAGGGAGATGGTCACCTCCAAAGGAGGGACCACAGAGGCAGGGTTGAAAAGGTTTTCTGAGCTAAACTTAGATAGAAGCCTAAAGGAGACCCTTAAGGCTGCCAGCTCAAGGGCCAGCGCCATCAACGAAGAGCTCTCTTTAAAGCTTACGCAGTAGTTGGTTACTGACCAAAAGGGTCGGGTCCCATACAGGCCCAAAGGGTGGTGCATAGGCAAGATCTGCCTGGGAGTACTCCTCCACTGTCATATTCTTGTGTAGGGCCACTGCCACCGAATTGATCCTATGAGCACACCCTTCCTTTCCCACCATCTGGCAGCCCAAGATCCTACCCGATCTTTTGTCTGCCACCATCTCACAATAGATGGTAGAAGCACCGGGGTGGGCATGGGCCCTGGAACGGGACTCTATAACCTCCTCCACTGGGTCAAAACCTTCCCTTCTGGCCTCCTCAAGGCTCAGACCGGTTCTTGCCACCTCCAGCTCAAAGACCTTGAAGACCGCTGTGCCTGCAACCCCTTGGAGCTCCACCTCTTTACCAGATAGGTGATCTGCCACTGCATAGCCCGACCTATTGGCCCGAAGAGCCAAGGGAATCCAGACCTTTTTTCCTGTAACCACATGATATGCATCCGCACAGTCCCCTGCAGCATACACATCGGGATGAGAGGTCTGCATCTGCCTGTTTACTGAAATGGCATCCGAAGGCCCAAGTTCAAGAGCTGCATCTTTGGCCAGTTCGCTGTTGGGCCTAATCCCCACCGCCACCAACAAGAGATCGCAACTTATTTCCATTGATGAAAATTTGAGCAGGAGCCCTCTGCCATCCTCCTCAACGCCCTTTAAATCTTCTCCAAATATGAGCTCTACCCCGTGTCCTTGAAGCTCCCCCAAGACCACATCAGAAAGGGTCTGGTTCATCCACGGCAAGAGCTTGGGCCTCGGCTTTACCATGGTCACCTTTAGCCCCAAGCTCCTAAAGGCCTCCGCCATCTCAAGGGCAATGTAACCCATCCCTAAGATAACAGCGGCCCTGCTCTTGTTATTCAACACAAATTCTTTTATCCTTCTTCCATCTCCCAATGACTTGAGGACAAATACGCCTCTTTGCCTAATCCCTTCCACATTGGGTATTATTGGTGAGGCCCCGGTTGCGATTAAGAGCTTATCAAAGCCCTCCTCATATTCTCCCCCTTGATCCCTCACGAAGACCTTGTGCCCTTGTGGATCAATACGCACCACTTCGTGCCCTAATCTTACGTCTATCCCCTGTTTTTCCCTAAACACATGGGCAGGCCTTACCACCAAGTCGTCCATACTCCTTTTTGGATCTTGGAGATTATAAGGCATCCCACAGGCAGAATAGGAGACATCCTGGGTCCTTTCAAATACCGTCACATCCAATCCAGGGATATTCCTCTTTGCCCTGCTTGCAGCACTCATACCTGCTGCATCTCCACCTACAATCAAAAATCTCATCTTACTCCCTCCATTTTTGTATCATTCCTTGTAGTTGGCTATTAGTTTTAGCCCGATTACAAAAAAGATGAGGCTAAATAAGAAGATTACACCGGTATTCAACATGGTTTTTAGTTCCCTTAAATCACCTCTAATGGCAAGATTGGTATATGTAAGGGGCATTAAATAGATCAGCGGTTTTAAAAACATAGGGATCTTTTCGATGGGGAAAAAGGTGCCACTAAAAAATGCCATGGGCATAATAAAAAAATTGGAATAGGTGGCGGTATCCTCATGGCTTTTGGTTATCATGCCCGTTATAACCCCTAAGCAGGAAAACATAAAAGAGTTTAGAATAAGGACTACAAAGAAGGTAAATCCAATGCCAAAGTCTGACCTAATGAGAAGGCCTACCAAGACAATGAGGGAAGAGGCAAATATCCCCTTTACCATACCCGCAAGGACATTTCCCAACATTATGTCAAAGGGTGAAACAGGGGCCTGTATGAATACCTGGAAGGTCTTAAAGTAGAGCCTGTTTAGGTTTAAAGAGGTGGCAACCCAGGTATAGGAATTGTTCATGGAACTCATAGCCACAAGGCCCGGGATCAAAAAGCCCAGATAATCCACCCCACCCACATAAAACCCTCTTCCTAAGCCAAGGCCAAAGGTGACTAGATATATTACAGGCACCACCATGGCAGAAAATAGGTAGCCAAGCCTCAAGAGCCTCCTTTTGAAAAGGAGCATGTCCCTCAAAAAGATGGGGTACCAGGAGCTCAAGACTCTATCCTCTCTCCGGTGAGCCTGATAAAGACATCTTCCAGATTGGACTCCCTAATGGTCACCTGGCAGGCACAACCCCTTGCAAACTCATGTGCCTCTCCCTTTGAGTGGAACATGTGGTATCTTACTTTACCGTTTCCCATCTGCTCCTCTACCACGTAGGCTCCCAGCTCCCTTTTGAGCCTAAAAGGCGTATCCAAGGCAATAAGCCTTCCCTTGTTCATTATTGCCACCCTATTGGAGAGTGCCTCTGCCTCTTCTATGTAATGGGTGGTAAGGATTACGGTCCTACCCTCCCATGCTATGCCCCTGATAAGCTCCCAGAGCTGCCTTCTCACATGTGCATCTAAGCCCACTGAAGGCTCATCTAAAAAGAGGATCTTTGGTGAAGGGAGCATGGCCCTTGCTATGAGAAGCCTCCTCTGCATTCCTCCAGAAAGTTTTGAGACAAGGGTCCCTTTTTTATCCAATAGCTCCACGGTCTTTAAGGAGTTGAGGATCTTCCTCTCATAGTCCTCCACACGATGGAGCATCGCGTAGATCTTGAGATTTTCATAACAGGTAAGCTCCCTGTCCAGATTATTCTCTTGAGGCACCACCCCTATGATCCTCTTTATGGCATATCTCTCCTTGACCACGTCAAGTCCTTCTATCCGGCAGATGCCAGAGTCCGGAACCGTGAGGCAGCTTAGGATCTTGATGGTGGTGGTCTTCCCGGCCCCATTGGGCCCCAATAGCCCAAATATTTCACCCCTCTCCACTGTGAGGGTCAGGCCATCTACTGCTGTGACACGTTCATAGGTCTTTTTTAGATCTATGATCTCGATAATCCCCATGGAGGGAAAAGATAAGGATTTTTGGGACTACCACAAGGCCAAAGCGCGCCTGGTAGTCCCTCTAAATCTAAAGGACACCCCTTTGTTCAAAATCCTCCAATACGTAATGGAGGCCCAGTTCTAATAGCTTTTCCCTGGTGGGTATTCCCTCCTCATTCCAGCCCCTATATCTGTAGTAACCCAACAGGAGTTCCTCTTCATATTCAGGAAACCTTCGCTTCCAGTGGTCCTCTGGCGGCCTTTCGTCTTTTCTCCTCAGACCCCTCCTTATATTATTTGACCTCACCAGGTTTCTGATCCTCTCTGCGGTCTTCCACAGTTCATCCTCGGTGTATTCCAATCCTGTGGAATAGTATATGAGCTCTGGTAGATTGTGTATGTGATATGGGGGCTTGTAGGCAAAGGAGGAAAGCCCTGCACATAGGCCGAGACTATCATCTATGTAGTGCATATTTTCCTGCCACTCCACCAGTTCGTAGACCAAATCCTTGGGAGGATAAAAGGGAAACTGGGTCCCTGGTTCCCCCCACTCTAAGACAAATCTCTTAAAACGCTCTTCCTTCCCTTTGGGTATCTGGATCCAGTCCTTTACAAACTCTTCTCTTTCCTCTTTTTTCAGTGGGTGTTGAGGGATCTGGCCCTCTATCTGTGTTATATTTGCCTTCTCCCCAGTTGCCCACATGAGGAAGTATATGGGATTTACCACTCCCAATTTTATGGGGATCTGTTCGTGCTTTTTTATGGTGTTGTGATCAAAGGCCTCGGCCCCATTACCTATCTGCCTTGCTGCCCAGTAGACACCATTGGCCAAGATATCTCCTATTCCCTCCCTTCTGGCAATCTTGTCCAGAAGCCAGAAGAACCTGCCTTCTTTGTCCCTTGGCATCCCCTCCATCTCCTTGTCTGTGAGTATCCCTGCCTCGTAAAGTTCCAAGGCAAATGCCATGACCTGAGGGGTGCTATAGCCATCCAGACCATAGTGTTGGGCCTTTGAGGCTATCTTGAAGCCAAATTCCAGGTCGTCCACCATAGCCGCCATCACATAGGTGAGCTTTGAAAAACATTTCATTACATAGGAAGGGAATTCAGGGAGCTGGATTATCGCAGAACATTTGTTAGGGCAATTATAACAGCTGATGAGCCTCTTTTTTGCCTTTCGCATGGTCTCGGACCAGCTCTTCTCTATCTCCTCATTCCAAAAATCCTTTCTTCTGTACCTTGCATTTCCCCATGCAAAGTTTGCCGTATGCCATGCCTCGTCATCCACTGCCATCTCCTGAGGCGCACCGAAGTAGGCATTTATGGGTTGCACCCCCTTTATGGGATTCTGGAACCTCTCTTTTATCTTCTGAAGCACCATATGTGAAAAAGAGAAGAACTCCTCAGGATGTGCAATGGGTATGTCTCCCCTTCCAGAGGCAACCACTGCCTTTAGGTTTTTGGCCCCCATGACAGCACCCAAACCCAAACGACTTGAACTACTCTTGGAGGCCTCTACAGAGGCGAAATAGACCCTGTTTTCTCCTGCAAGGCCAATGGCTAATACTTGGGCCTTTGGGTCTTTTAGCTCCTTTTTGATTGCCGCCATGGTCTCATAGGTACTCATTCCTCTTAGATGCCTTGCATCCCGGATCTCTGCCGTTCCATCGTGGATCCATAGATAGACCAGATCCTGGGCCTTTCCCTTTACAATCACTTTATCAAAGCCAGAGTATTTCAGTTCTGGCCCCCAAAAGCCACCCATCATGGAAAAGGCCATTAGACCCGTCTGAGGGGATATGGAAGAGATTATGGTTCTATTGGCCCCTATGGCCGGGGTTCCCACAAAGAGACCAGGGCCAAAGAGGATTAGGTTTTCAGGAGAAAAGGCCTCCACTTCAGGCCTCACCTTCTCCCAGAGTATCTTTGCATTTGTCCCAAGCCCCCCCAGGTAAAGCCTTGTGTCATTGGGATCTGTCTCTACCCTCTCAATGCTGTTGCAGGAGAGGTCTACTTCTAAGTAATAACCTGTCTCTCCATAGCGCATGGGTTACTCCTCTTTCTGAGCCTCAAGCTCTCTCCACTTATAGTCGATGAGTTCCAGTAAGACACCTGTCATCTTCTTGGGGTGAATAAAGGCAAACTCGCAGTCCCGAAATGGTCTTGCCTTCTCACCATTTGGATCTGGTATTATGGGATATCCCTTTCCCTCGAGTTCTCTTATGCTTTCCCTTGTGTTATCCACATTTAGGCTTATGAGCATAATACCTTCTCCGTGCCTCTCTATGTATTTTGCCACAGGCCCATCAGGGGTTGTGGATTCCATCAGTTCGAAACCCACCCCACCTATCCAATACCTTGCCACTCTGATCTGCTCCCTTTCGTCCACATAGGGATCGTCTGGTTCAGACTTTCCAAGTACTGGTTCCCAGACCTTTCGTGCTTCATCCAAATTCCTTACGGCTATACAAATATGGTCGATCTTATTGACCTTCATCCTTGCCTCCTATGCTGAATTTTCTCTTCCTAAAAGCATCCTAAAGTAGGTCTCACCAATCTCTTCAGGAGTTAACCTACCTTGATCGCTATACCAAATCGCGGTCCAGTTGAGCATACCCAAGATCCCATAGCTTACGATCTTTGGATCCAGACCCTTAAATAACCCCCAATTCTCACATTGGAGTTCCCTTACAAGCCCTTCAAAACAGGAGGCATAAAACCTCCTTGCCTCTAAGTACTTCTGCTTACTCTCATCCTTTAAATACCTGGTCTCTGTGTTATAAACCCTCACATAGTCCACATGCTCTGCCAGGAGTTTGATGTGGTTGATTATGGCCGCCCTGAGTTTTTCCAAAGGGGTTAACCCCTTATCTTCCAGTATATCCCTCAGACTCTTTGTGATATTGGCTATATCTATGACCGCCTCCAAAAGCTCCTGTTTGTCATTGAAGTAGTGGAAAATGGTGCTCTTGTGGATCCCCACAGCCTCAGCAATCTCCTCAAAGGTGGCACCCTTATACCCCTTGCGGCTCATGATCCTGCTTGCGGCCCTAACTATCCTTTCCCTTTGGTTCATGGCTAACCAACCATTTGGTTGGTTATCACAGTCTATCCCCTATTGTCAAGGGAAAAACTTTATCTCTTTTGTCTCCCCAAAACCTTTAGCAAGACCAAGTTCATCTAATCACAAGAAAAAAAGCTAGCTTTGAGGAGATGTCTCAGAGAGATGGCCCTCTTTTTTAGCGCTTGAGAAGGGTCTAAAGGCATTTCCCCCTTTCCTAAAATTTAACCATTGCCAGGAAGGGAAATTTGAGCTTTGAAAAAGATCCCAAAATCCCCTTGGAGATCCAGAAGAGTTGGTTAAAAGATGTTTTCTACTAAACGCACCACAAGAATTCCCTTGAATCCATTCTAAAGAGGCTTTAAGATCCCCTATAACTGTCGGTCATGGGTTTCAAGGGAAGAGGGGTGAAAATCCCCCGCTGTCCCGCAACTGTATTGGGTAGAGGAACAGACAGGGCCAGATAGGGCCAGCCACTGTAGGCACTTTGCTTATGGGAAGGCGTCTGTTACTGCCCTAAGCCAGGAAACCTTGGCTCATGCCTGCCAGAAATAACTCCTTACGAGGTATAAGGAGACTGGCGTGCCAAAGGCTATTTCCATCTTGGGTACAGGTTCTGGGGTAGGCAAAAGCCTTATTGTAGCAGGCCTACTTAGGATTTTCAGGGATCTTGGGATAAACGCAGCACCCTTCAAAGCCCAGAACATGGCCCTCAATTCCTTTATCACCAAAGAAGGTGGCGAAATAGGCAGGGCACAGGCCCTCCAGGCAGAGGCTGCCAGGTTAGAACCCTCTATCCACATGAACCCTGTGCTCTTAAAGGCCTCGGGAGAGTTGGGCTGCCAGGTCATATTCCATGGGAAGGTGTACAAGACCTTAAAGGCCAAAGATTATTACCAGTTAAAGGACCTTGCTTGGGAAAAGGCCATAACTTCCTTTGAGGTTTTAAAGAACCAATACGAGCTCATAGTGATGGAAGGGGCAGGTAGCCCGGCAGAGATAAACCTGATGGAAAAGGACATAGTAAACATGCCCATGGCCAGGTATGGGGATGCCATGGTCTTCCTGGTGGGTGACATAGACAGAGGAGGGGTCTTTGCAAGCCTCTATGGGACTGTGGAGCTCTTAAAAGGGGATGTCCATAGGATCAAGGGCTTCATCATAAACAAGTTTAGGGGAGATAGATCCATCTTGGAGCCAGGGCTTAATCAACTGGAACAGCTGACGGGTATCCCCACCATCGGGGTTCTACCATTTAAGGAGATGGACCTTCCCCAAGAGGATAGCCTTGGCCTATCACAAACAGGAAGAGGTCAGCTATCCTTTGAATCAGATATTAAGGTGGCCGTCATAAGACTCCCCTATATCTCCAACTTCACTGACTTCGACCCCCTCATCTACGAGCCAGACGTATCCGTTTTTTTTACCTTGAACCCCAAAGAGATCCAAGAGGCAGATATTGTCATAGTCCCTGGCACCAAGAGCACCGAAAGGGATCTCCGTTTTTTGAGGACCACCCAGTTAGATCGGGCCATCTTGGGAGCATTGGATAAAGGCAAGATGCTCATAGGCATATGCGGAGGCTATCAGATCTTGGGAAAAAAGCTCATAGACCCTCACAGTGTGGAGACAGACCAGAGGGAGGCCGATGGCTTAGGTGTCTTTGATATGGTGACCCTCTTCGGTACGGAAAAGGTAACCTCCCAGGTCCACTTTAGGCCAATAACTTGGGCTCCTCAGTTTCTCCAAAATGACTCAGCCTTTTGGGGTTATGAGATCCACATGGGGAGAAGCTATGAAATGGATGGCATCTTTGAGGTGACAAGGTTCAGGCATACTGAGGGCCGCATAGAAATGGAGACCATCAGGGAGGGGTCTCAACGGGGCTTGGCCATCGGTACCTACATTCACGGTATCTTCGAAAACGACCCCCTAAGGCGATGGGTCTTAGATTACGTGAGGGAACAAAAAGGCCTTTCCCCCCTTGGCATCAGCTATAGCTATAAGGCCCTAAAGGAAGATCGCCTAAACAGATTGGCGGATCTCTTGAGGGGACACCTAAACATAGAACGTATCTTGGGTGCAATAGGCCTATGAAGGCATTAGTAGTGGCAGGGACCCACAGCGGATGCGGAAAGACCACCGTAACCCTTGGCCTTTTATACCTTCTCAAATCTCTGGGATACAGGGTCCAGGCCTTCAAGGTGGGCCCAGACTATATAGATCAAGGCCTCCATGGACTCATAACTGAAAGGCCATCTAGGAACCTGGACCTCTGGATGATGGGTGAGGAGGGGGTTAGGGAGTCCTTTATTAGGAATTCTTCCAATGCCGATGTGGCAATAGTGGAAGGGGTAATGGGTCTCTTTGATGGCCCCTATGGGACCTGGAAGGTGGCAAGGGTTTTAGGTATACCCATCCTCTTGGTTATGGATAGCTATGGCATGGCCGAGACCATTGGGCCCATGGCAAAGGGGATCTATGAGGAGTGCCAAAATAGAGGGATCAGCTTAGCTGGGGTAATAATCTCCAAGGTGGGTTCAGAAAAACACCTCAAGAGGATAGAAGGGGCCCTCCCCATTCCCCTCCTGGGATATCTCCCCAGAGACAAGCTCATAGAGATACCCTCCAGACACTTGGGCCTTCATGTGGCAGAGGAAGGTCCGATAAAATTAGAGGCATTGGAGAGGCTTAGGGAGCATTTATCCCACAGTCTGGACATGGATCGGCTATTTGGCCTCTCTGAGATATTCCTTCCACCCCGCCCAAATCCAAAAGCCCACTCTCCAGGAACATTGCCGGGCACCATTGCCGTTCCAAGGGATAAGGCCTTCTGTTTCTACTACCAAGATAACCTGGATACCTTGGAAGAGATGGGATTTCAAATAACCTTTTTTAGTCCCCTGGAGGACCCATACCCTCCAAAATGCGATGGAATCTATATCGGAGGTGGCTACCCTGAAGTGTATGCCCGTGAACTATCCCAAAACAAAACTATGCTCAAAGCTATTAAGGAGCTCTCCTTTGATAAGGTTCCCATCTATGGTGAGTGTGGTGGCCTAATCTACCTTTCAGGGGGTATCAAAGAGAAGGATCAGTTTCATGAGTTGGTAGGGGTCTTTCCGTTTGTAGTGGAGATGAAACAGAAGGTAAGACTGGGATATCGTGAGATAGAAGCTAAGGACGATTTCTTTGTTTTCAAAGGTATAAAGAAATTGAGGGGCCACGAATTTCATTATACAGACATAATTGAGACACCTAAATTGCAAGAGCTAAAAAAGCTTTTTAATTCCCATGACCAGGATGGCAATTTCTTAGGTTTAGAGGGGTATTCCATAAATAACACAGTAGCAACTTACATACACACTTATTTTTCAAATAAAATTATAAGGAGTTAAGGATTGGAAAATATCATTTTAGTTGCACATGGAAGTAGAAGAGAAAAGGCAATAGATTTGACTTCTATTAGTGAGTCACTTCATAGGATAATGCACCCTGGGTGTAGCAGGCCTTGTATTAAGATTGCCTATCTTCAGTTTAACAGGCCCGATCTCACATCTACCATCGAAGAGTGTGTAAGGTCTGGCTCAGAATCCATCATCGTACACCCTTTCTTTCTCGGCTCCGGGATGCATGTTACCCAGGACATCCCTGAGATCCTTCAAAGTGCCAAGGAGAGATATCCAAAGGTGAATTTTCTCTATACCAAACCTTTAGGGGGCCACGAATTCGTTTTGAGAGGGATATGGGCCAGGATCCAAGAGGCAATGGGCCTAAGCGGTCAGGAGATAGAAAGGCAGAGCATGGAGCTCATAGGGGAAGAGGTGGACCTGGGGGAATTCAAAGGGAAGGAGATCCCCATAGTAAAGAGGGTGATCCATGCCACTGCAGATCCCCAATTGGGCCTCTCTATGAGGTTCAGTCCCAAGGCCCCAGAGGCTGGAATTGAGGCCCTTAATAGGGGAAAAAGGATAGTTACGGATGTAAGGATGGTAAAGGCAGGCATAAGCAGGGAAAAGACAGGGGAGTTGGGTGTTGAGGTGCTGTGTGCCATGGATCTCTTGGAGGACTCCTCTATCCCAAAGGATAAGACCAGGTCCCAGGTTGCAATGGAAAGGGCATTGGGTTCCTTTTCTGATATTGGGATCTTGGTCATAGGAAATGCGCCCACAGCCCTTATAAAGGCCATGGAGCTTATAGACTCAGGTGTCGCAAGACCTGATCTGGTGGTAGGGGTACCGGTGGGTTTTGTAAATGCCCTGGAGTCGAAGTTGGCCCTTTCAGGCAAACCCTATCCCTTTATAACAAACCTGAGCCAAAAGGGAGGGTCTCCTGTGGGCGCAGCAATAGTAAACGCACTTTTAAGACTCACCAAAGGAGAGGACGATGTTTAGAAGATTCGAGGTCTTTGGTTTAGCAGTTTTGGCCCCTCTATTTTGGGCCAAAGAGGCGTTTGCCATGCACATCTCAGAGGGGATACTCCCAATGGGTTGGGCAGTACTATGGTATCTTTTATCAATACCCTTTTTGGCCTATGGGGTCCATTTCATAAGGAAAAGGGCCCAGGAGCTATGGTGGAAACCCCTTTTGGGATTATCGGCTGCCTTGGTCTTTGTGATCTCCTGCATGCCTATCCCTGTGCCCATAGCAGGGACATGTTCACACCCCTGTGGCACTGCCATATCTGCTATACTCCTTGGGCCCTTTGTGAGTGTTGTGGTGGCCTTTTGTGCCCTCCTACTGCAGGCCCTTTTCTTGGCCCATGGAGGGCTCTCCACCCTTGGAGCAAATACCATCTCCATGGGGGTGGCTGGCTCCTTCGGAGGCTATTTCGTATTCAAATTCCTTAGGGCCTTGGGTGCAAGGCTATCCCTTGCAGGATTCTTTGCCGGGCTCTTTGCGGATTGGGCCACCTATACTGCCACTTCCTTTGAACTTTCTTTGGGGATCAGAGGGGAGGCGGAATTTTGGCCCCTATTTTCCAAGATAATGGTTGCCTTTATCCCCACCCAGCTTCCTTTGGGGATATTGGAAGGGGCCATTACAGCAGGTGTTGTGGTCTTGGTCTCCCAGAAGAGGCCTGATATTTTGAGGAGTTTGGGTCTCCTAAGATTAGGGGAGGTGAAGGCATGAAAAAGATAATGGCAGCTATCTTTATGTCAGTGGCCTTACTTTTATCTTTTCGTCCTCTCCATGCCCAAGAGGCGAAATGGGTCGGGGTGGATGAGTCGGTGGTGGAAAAATTTGCCTCTGAACACGGAAGGGAGGCAAAAGAGCCCCTGATTAACACAGATCAAGGGGATCTCCTTCTGTTTTTGTTCTTGCTGGCAGGTGCTGTGGGAGGTTTTGTGGCAGGTTACATGTGGAGGAGCCTCTTGGAAGGAGGCAAAGCAGGAGGGAGGCCAGCAGGGTCAAAGGTCTCGGTGTGATGGAAGCTTTGAAGCCCACTTTCTTCAAGATCCAGGACCTGGACCCACGCATAAAGCTCTTTTTGTGCCTCTTTTACATAGCCCTTTTATTGATCACAGACCAAGTATTCCTGCCTTTGGTGACATTGGCTTTGGGTCTCTTATCCCTCTACGGGATCTATAAGAGCCCAGCGAAGCTATTCCATCGCTTCGAAGAGCCTGCCATAATCTTGGCCGTTTTGATCCTTCTAAAATCAATCACTGGGTCAGGGGAAGTCATTTTTTCCTTTGACCTGCCTTTGGTGGGAGAGCTCTCTTTTTATCAAAAAGGGCTACGCGACAGTGCCTTCATAGCCTTGAGGGTGTTGGCCTCTGTAAGTCTGGTATCAATCCTAAAGGAGCTTACCCCCTTTCATCAACTCTTGTCGGCACTTGCCTGGTACAGGGTGCCAAGGGAGATAGTGGAGATCCTTATCTTTGCAGACAGGTTTATGTTTCACCTCTTGGAAGAGGCAAGGGTCATTTACACAGCCCAGAAGAATCGTTTGGGATATGTGGGGATCAAAAAAGGGCTCTCCTCCTTCTCCACCCTGGCAGGGACCCTGCTTTTGAGGGTATTTGACCAGAGCCAGCGGGTGGCCCTTTCCATGTCCTTGAGGGGATATGAGGGTATCATGCCCCTTAGCTCCCTCAAGGGGGCAAGGCCTTCTGAGGTCATCTGGGCCTTGATGTTTGCCGGGATCTTGATAGGTGTATCCCTCCTATGAAAGTACGCTATAGGGTTAATATCTCTCGTTTTTCTTATCCCGACGGGACGTTGGCCATAAAGGAGTTGGAATTTGAGATAATCTCTGGGGAATGCATGGGGATCTTAGGTGCCAATGGTTCAGGGAAGACCACCCTCCTAAAGATCATGGATGGGATCCTGAAGGGTTATAGAGGCTATGTGGAGCTGGACGGAGAGGAGATAAGAGATCTAACCCCAAGACAGATATATAGCAAGGTCGGCCTTGTCTTTCAGGACCCCGATGATCAGCTCTTTGCAAGCACTGTATATGAGGATGTGGCATTCGGTCCTTTGAATATGGGATTCAGTGAATGGGAGACAAGAGAAAGGGTCAAAAGGGCCCTAAAAGATGTTGAAATGGAAGGCTTTGAGGAGAGGAGGATAGAGACCCTAAGCTATGGTCAAAAAAAGAGGGTCTGTATCGCTGGTCTACTGGCTATGGGGCAGGAGGTCCTCCTCATGGATGAACCCCTGGCAGGCCTGGATCCTTTAGGGGAATTGCGTATGCTGAGATTCTTGCGTTCCTTAAATCGGGAAAAAGGGGTCACAATGGTTATTGCAAGCCACAACGTGGATATAGCACCTTTGCTATTTGATAGGGTCTTAGTCCTAAACAAGGGTAGCATGGGCTTATTGGGAAGGCCACAGGAGGTTTTTCAGGACCTATTTGGCGTGGAAGGCTTAAGACTCAGGCTACCTTACATTGGAGAGCTCTTCTGGAAGCTAAAAAACCTGCACAATATACCCTTTCCCTCGGTGGCCCTTACCGTGGAGCAAGGAAGGCATTTGATAGTTGAGGCACTCAGATCCACCAAAGACATCTAAAAGGCTTCGCTCTGGCTTTACCACTGGCGCCACTGCCTCTGCAGCTGCCAAAGGAGCACTGATTTACTCCCTTTTAAAAAAAGGGGTCCCGATCCCTAAAGGGGATTCCATGATATTTGTGGAAAAAAAGGTGGAGATACCCTTCCCCCAAGGGGAAAGGTACCCTTTCCAATTGGAGGAGGTCTCATATGATCTTAGAAGTGGCATTGCAGTTGCCTCTGCCATAAAGGATGCAGGAGATGACCCTGACGTAACCCACGGTGCCCTTATAGCCGCAGAGGTGAGATGTACCTTTGGAG
>CALKZT010000045.1 GCA_938002815.1 uncultured bacterium | reverse complement strand
GGTTGTAACAAAACCTGGCCTTCCCATTGGCATAGGGGAGCCTGCCATAAATCCGGTGCCCAGAAAGATGATAAGGGAGGCCATAGAGGAGCTCATCTTGCCTTTGGACCAGATTATAACGGTAGATGTATTCATACATGTACCAGAGGGAAGGCGCCTTGCAAAGAAGACCTTAAATGGGAGGCTTGGTATAGTGGATGGGATCTCCATCTTGGGGACCACCGGGATAGTCAAGCCCCTTTCTTCAGATGCCTGGACCGATTCCATAACGGCCCAGATAAAGGTGGCAAAGGCAATGGGTATAAAGGAATTGGTGCTCTCTACAGGCAGGAGCTCGGAGAGGGCGCACATGTTAAAATACGGCTACCCGGAAGAGGCCTACATAATGGCAGGGGATTTTATGGCCTATTCCATTTTGGAGGCCAAAAGGTTTTGCTTTTCATCCCTTGTCATAAATGGCCAATTTGCAAAGCTATTAAAGCTTGCCATGGGAGGCGAGAATACCCATGTGAGACATGGGACCCTAAGTCCCAAGGAGGTGATAGCCAAATTTTCCTTGGACATGGGGAATTTGGAGGTAAATACTTTGAGGGAACTCTTGGACATGATACTGGCAAAGGGAGAGGAAGGTATCCGCATCTTGGAGAGCATATGTAAAACTCTTGTCCTGAGGCTCAATTCCCTGTACCGGATTAAGACCTCTGTGGTCCTATCCGACTATAGGGGAAATGTCCTCATAAAGGTGGAGTAATGCCAATGGAAGCCGTCTGTTCAAAGGTTTATGTGATAGGGATAGGCTATAGCCCCCTTTCAGAGAGGGCAAAGGAGATTCTAAGATCCTCCGCCCATATTCTTACCAGCACGCGTCTGATGGAGGTCTTTAAAAGCTATCCCATATTTTCTGAGCTAAAGGATAAGGTCTCAGTAATAGATGGGGTGGATAATACCCTTGAGTTTCTAAAAGAAAGGATTGCTCAGAGGGGCTCAGAGATTGTAGTCCTTGCCTCAGGGGATCCCATGTTTTACGGGATAGGGAGACGGATTTCCCAGGAAATTGGGAAAGAAAATGTTGTTATTATACCTGAACTTAGCTCCATTCAGCTTGCCTTTGCCAGGATAAAGGAGCCTTGGGACAATGCCTTCCTTATGAGTGTCCATGGAGGACCATATCCTAAGAGGAGGATAAACAGATACAGCGTTGAAGACATCCCCTACTTTTTGAACCTCTATGGAAGGCTATGTATACTAACCGATCCACAAAATAACCCAAAGCTAATCGCCCACACCTTAGATAGATTCTTTGAAAGGGATGAAGGGATCAGGATGTATGTGGCAGAGAGGCTTGGGTATGAAGATGAAAGGATTATCTCAGGTAGCCCCCAGGAGCTAAAGGAGAAGGAATTTAGGGACCCCAATGTGGTAATACTCATAATGGATGGCCACAGGCCTTTAAAGAGGTTTGGATTTAGGGGCAATGAGATCTCCCATGAGGGGGGACTCATTACAAAGGATGAGGTGAGGGCAGTAATCCTCCACAAGATAGCCCCACCTCAGAAGGGGGTCTTCTGGGACATAGGGGCTGGATCAGGCTCTATCTCCCTTGAAATTTCCTCCCTTTTCCCTGAGCTCGAAACATTCGCCATAGAAAGAGATAGTAGGATGTCCAAACATCTTCTGGAAAACCTAAAAAGATATAAGGCCCGCTACAGAATAGTGGAGGGTGAGGCACCAGAGGCCTTGAATTCCCTCCCCCATCCTGATAGGGTCTTTGTGGGCGGATCTGGGGGAAGGTTGAACGATATCCTGGGCTATCTCGTAGATGAGAGAGTCGGCCATATGGTATTCGTTGCAAGCCTCTTTGAAAGCCTAAACCTCATCCTAAAGGGTCTTCCGGGGGATCTCTATGAGGTAGAGGTGGTACAGCTTTCCATTCATATCTCAAAGCCACTTTCCACCTCCTGGTATTTTGTCTCCCAAAACCCCGTCTTTGTAATTACTGCGAGGGAGAGATGAGGGGAAGGCTCTATGTTATAGGCGTAGGCCCTGGGGATCCCGAGCTTATCACCTTAAAGGCAAAGCGGATCTTAGAGTCAGTGCGCTTCATATTCTTTCCCAAAGGGCATGAAGAGGGCCATAGCCTTGCAAGGGCCATTGTGGAACCTATCGTGGATCTAACCAAAAAAGATGTAGTGGAGCTCCACTTCCCCATGCTCAAGAAAGGGGAAAGGGACTCAGAAGAGAGGCTTAGGGAAAAGTGGTCGGATGCATCCCATAGGATAATAGGTATACTAAAGGATGGAATGGATGTGGCGTTTCTCACACTTGGGGACCCAGGTCTATATAGCACCTACTTCAACCTCCTGCCCCACCTAAAGGAGCTTATGCCAGATCTAAATATGGAGATAATACCAGGGATAAGTTCTGTAAGCCTTGCCTTTTCCAAACTAGGCCTTCCCATGGCCATAGGGGAAGAATCCATCGTTATATTGCCTGCCACCTACTTAAATACCATAGAGGAATATCTGGAGAACTTTTCCACTGTGATTTTGATGAAGGTACACAAGGTATTTGAGGAATGCCTATCCCTGGCAAGGAAGAGAAGAGATAGCTTTCGTGCCTATTATGTAGCTAGACTGGGTATGAAAGGAGAGAAGATGATTCAGGACTTAGAGGCAGTAAAGGAGGATGATCTAAACTATTTTTCCATGGTGATCTTTAAGAGGAGATAGGATGGGTAAGGTCTACTTTGTAGGAGCAGGACCAGGGGATCCAAAGCTTATAACCGTAAAGGGCCTGGAATTGATAAGGAGTGCCCATGTAATCATATATGCAGGGAGCCTTATAAACAGAGAACTCCTAAAGGATACAAGGGCAGAGCTTTTTGATTCCTCCAGGCTCTCTTTAGATGAGATGGTTCAGATCATGGTGAGGGCCACAGGGGAAGGGAAGACGGTAGTAAGGCTCCATTCTGGCGACCCATCCATCTATGGTGCCATAGGGGAGCAGATGGAGAGGTTAAGAGAGGAGGGGATCCCCTATGAAGTGGTGCCCGGGGTCTCCTCTGTCTTTGCCGGAGCGGCAAGGATCAAAATAGAGCTTACAGTGCCTGAGCTTACCCAGACCGTAATACTCACAAGGGCAAAAGGCAGGACCCCTGTCCCCGAAAGGGAAAGCCTCTCCTCCCTTTCCAGTCACGGGGCCACAATGGTGATATTCTTGAGTGCCGGTTTGAAAAATGAGGTCCAAGAGGAGCTTTTGACCCATTATAGCCCCGATACACCAGTGGCAGTGGTACAAAGGGCCACCTGGCCCGATGAGAGGATTTTTTTCTGCCACTTAGAAGAGCTCTCCAAGACCCTTGAAGAGGCCCACATAGAAAAGACTGCCCTCATCTATGTGGGCAAGGCAGTGGCTGGAAGGGATCTCTATCTGGGAAAGACTTCAAGGCTATACAGCAAAGAATTCGAGCATGGGTACAGAAAAAAGTAGGATCGCCCTACTCTACGTTACAGAGAGGGGGAAGGCTCAAGGGGAGAAGATTTCAAATTTTCTGCCTGTAGATATCTTTACCAGACTTACAAAAGAGGTCCTCGGCTCCCTTTGGCCTAAAGTGGATCAGATCATCATCATAGGCTCATTGGGCATAGCCACAAGATATGTGGCCCCAATGGTAAAAGATAAGGCCCATGACCCTGGAGTGGTTGTGGTAGATGAGTGGGGGAGATTTTCCGTTAGCCTCCTTTCAGGCCATTTGGGGGGCGCAAACAGACTTGCCCTAACCCTTGGCCATCGCCTAAATGCCAGGCCAGTTATCACCACCTCCAGTGACCTGATTGGGCTATATCCACCTGATCTATGGGCCTTGGAGAACCAGCTGGTGGTGGAGGACAGAGGAAGCCTAAAAGATGTAAGCAGGAGGCTCGTAGGCCAGGGTTATCTGAAGGTCTACCTGGAAGGGGTAAATTTGGGGATGCCTGAGCACTATATAAAAACTGCGGATCCTAAAGAGGCTGACCTCATTGTAAGCTTCAGAGATGACTCCGGGTTTTTAAACCGACCCCTTTTGAGGCCCAAGGTCCTCTATGTGGGAATTGGCTTTAACAGTGGTACCAGGGGAGAAAGGATCTATGAATGCCTGAAGGAGGTCTTCATAAGGAACGGCTTATCCCTTCTTTCAGTGGACTCCTTGGCTACCATTGACAAAAAGAGGGAAGATCCTCACTTCAGCGGGTTCCTGGAAGATTATGGCTTTTCTTGCAGGTTCTATACACCAGAGGAACTAAATAGGGTAGAGATAAAGACTCCCTCAGAGGGGGTCTATGGGAGCGTTGGCGCCTATGGTGTCTCAGAGCCGGCAGCTATCTTGGCCTCTCAGGGCGGAAGGCTCTTGGTGCCAAAGACCAAATTTGGAGATGTCACCGTTTCAGTGGCCTTAAAGGGGGCAGATGAAAAGAGAGGGAGACTAAATGTGGTGGGAATAGGACCCGGGGGGATTGAATACCTCCTGCCCATTGCAAGGAAGGCCATTTTGGAAGCAGAGGTGATTGTGGGCTACCAGAGGTATCTGAGACAGATTGAGAAACTCACCCTGGGAAAAGAGATCTATTCCACAGGAATGATGGCAGAGGTGGAAAGGTGTAGAAAGGCCATCTGGCTGGCCCTCTCAGGCAAGGACGTAGCCCTTGTAAGCGGAGGGGACCCCAATGTCTATGGTATGGCAGGCCTTGTCCTACAGATCCTCTCCCAGGAATTTCCCCACGCCTTACAGGAAATTGAGCTTGGCATAATCCCGGGTATCTCTGCCTTAAATATCGCATCCGCCCTCTTGGGTGGAGCCTTGATGCACGATTTTTCCTGTATAAGCCTCTCTGACAGGCTTACCCCCTGGGAGCTTATAAAAAAGAGGTTGGTCAACTCTGCGGATGCCGATATGGTGATTGTCCTGTACAACCCCAGGAGCCACTCCAGAAAGGGCCTTTTGGAAGAGGCCCTCAATATCCTCAGGAAATTTAGATCACCTGAGACACCGGTGGGTATAGTAAAAGGGGCCACGAGAGAAAACCAGAGTGTAAAGGTAGTGAGGTTAGAAGAGGTGGATGCGGAAGAGGTGGATATGGAGACCACACTGGTTGTGGGCAATAGCCAGAGCTTTGCATGGCAGGGTAAGATGATTACCCCAAGGGGTTATAGGCTATGAGGCCACCCGGGCTTTTGTGGGACCATTCCCTTTTATGGGGGGTCATGGCCCTCAAATCCCTCCAAAAGACAGGGCTTCCCTTTGAGCTTGTAAGGGCCAGGGACTTGAAGGAAGGGGCCTTAGAA
Organism: uncultured bacterium; assembly: GCA_938002815.1. Lineage (GTDB taxonomy): Bacteria > Desulfobacterota > DSM-4660 > Desulfatiglandales > CALKZT01 > CALKZT01. Next base: position 16,568 of record CALKZT010000045.1, on the reverse strand, counting down.
GATCGGCCCCTCTTATTTGTTCCAGGGGGTTGGGCCTCCAATAAGTTAATGTCTTTGGGTGAAGGGGGAGAGAAGGCCATTAAGGATTTCGTGCGGGAAGGGGGTAATTATCTTGGGATCTGTGGGGGAGCTGGGCTTGCCACCAAAGAGGGTATCGGGCTTATAGAGCTTTCGAGGAAACCCACTGAGGAAAGATTACCCAGCTTCAGTGGAAGGATCAGGCTAAAGATCTTGCCCCACCCGGTCTGGGAAGGGATAAAAGCCCCATATTCCTTTTACCTCTGGTATCCCTCACAATTTATGGCAGAAAAGGGTATAATAGCCAGGTTTCTCGAGCACGAGCCCTCTTCATTTACCTCTGACATATGCATAGGTGACTGTGAAGCCCAAGATGAAATAACCTGGGCCTACTTAGAAGGGGATTACGGGATAAATTTAGACCCAAATCTACTCTACATGGAACCGGCCATGGTGGAGGAGAGTTATGGGAAAGGGAAGGTGATACTATCCCTCGTTCATTGGGATACCCCCTTCGACCCCAAGGGGCTCAGGGTGCTTAGGAACCTATGGAGATACTTGGGTGCCTATGAAAAGAGGGGCTCAGCCTCTCCTAAAAGAACCCCTATGAGGAACCCGGAAATCTTGGAATCCCTTCGTCTGGTCCAGGGGCTCATCCACTTCGGGATCAGGAATTTCTTATGGTATTGGAGAAACCCCTTTTTACTCTCATGGCGAAGGGGAATCAGGGGTCTTGAGTACTCTACGCTCTTCGTGCTCCTAAGGGAGCTTTTAAATTCTCTCTTGGATGTGCATATAGAGATCTACGGAAGGCAAAAACTTGAAGGCCTAAAGTATCTGGTAGAGGAGTTTGTCTCCAAGTCAAAGAGGCTCCTATTTTTGGAGCGTTTTCTCATGAATAAAATACCCCTCAACTGGGAACCCACACCTGATCCTGTGATAAACGCATTGAGGGAAGAGCTCTTTGGGACCATGCGAAGGCACGGGGGGCTATTTAAAGAGATTGCAGAGGCATTAGAGGAGCTTCTCTATCTCAGTTACCTTTCCTCTTCTTGAGCCTTTGTCTCCTCTTTGAAGTTCTTTATCCCCTTGCTTAGGCCCCTCCCTATCTCTGGAAGCCGCCTTGCGCCAAATAACACCACCACAATTACCAGGATAATAATAAGCTCAGAGGTTCCAATGTGAAACATATCACACCCCCTTTAAAAATCCCTCATTACTATGAACCTATTTAGCTCCAATAGATAGCCCTTTTCCGGAGAGTTGGGTAGCCTTCTCAAAATACCTTCTGCCTTCTCACAAAGTTTTTGGGCCTCTCCTTTTATCCTATTTGCTATACCGTCTTGGAGTATCCTCCCCCTTATGGCCTCCACCAAAGGAGACATCCTCTCAGGGTCCCTCCCCTTCTCCATTTCTTCAATCTCTTTTAGGCGCTCCCTTTGGAGCAGATATATGAGAGGTAGAGTCACCTTGCCCTCCTTTATATCTTTCCCTATCTCCTTGCCCAAGCTTCCTTGGTTACCCGTGATATCCAAAAGGTCATCCATCATTTGAAAGGCAACCCCCATATAGAGACCTGCTGTGTGTAAGGCCTCCCCCAAGGATTCGGGAACCTGGCAGAAGATACCTGCGCCCTTGAGGGCGGCAGCTATAAGGGATGCGGTCTTTTTTTGGATTATCTCCATGTAGGTACCTTTATCCAGCTCATAGTTAAAGCTATTCTGAAGCTCCAAGATCTGGCCTTCTGTCATATGCTTCACGGTCTCTATGAGAAGAGAGACATATCCAATGGATCCGGTCTCGGCTGCCACCTTTAGGGCAGTAACATAGAGGTTGTCCCCTCCCAGTACTGCCAGGTGATTGCCCCAGATTGCATTCACAGTTGGTCTGTTCCTTCTCAGTTCTGCATTGTCCAAGACATCGTCGTGGAGAAGGCTTGCCACGTGTATAAGTTCATAGGCAGTACTTTGTATGTAGATCTCCTCTGAATCCTTACCAAGGGCCCTACAGGACATGAGAAACAACAAGGGCCTTATCCTCTTTCCCTCTGAAAGGGCTGCATATCCCAGCAGTTGTGATGAACGGCCAAGATCTCCCTCTATGATCTCCTCTATTGCCCTGTTTATCTGGGCTATCTCCCTTTCAAATCTTTTCAGAATGGAAACTCCTCTATCCAACTATCTCTCCCACAAGGTCATAATCATAGGCCTCTGTTATCTTTACCCTTTTGAATTCCCCGGCCCTGGCGAAGCCTCTATTTATTAAGACACTCCCGTCTATCTCTGGGGCCATAAACTGGGTCCTACCCACCAAGAGGTCCACTGACTCAGGGTGTGCCCCCTCCACCAGCACCTCCACCTCACATCCTATAAGGGATTCATTTGAGATCCTACTTATCTCCCTCTGCAGATCCATCAACTTATCGTACCTTCGCTGGGCCGTATCCCTTCTCACCCTTGGGGTGAACCTGGCGGCCTTTGTACCCTTTTCAGGGCTGTAGATAAAGGCCCCTAAATGATCAAAGCGATATTTTTTAACCAGATCACACAACTTTTTGAAACTGCTATCCCTTTCAGTGGGAAAACCTACCATCAATGTGGTTCTGATGGCAACCCTTCTTGTTGTGGAACGCAATAGATCCAAGACCTCCATGACTCTTTTGGCTCCCCCACGCCCCATGAGAGTCAATATAGAATCGTCTATGTGCTGTATAGGCACATCGAGATACGGACACAGCCTCTCTTCGGATTCAATGAGGGAGATTAACCCCTTCTCTATCCCCCAGGGATTTAGGTACATGAGCCTGATCCAGGGAGGGCCGTTTAATCTGAGAAGCTCTTCCAAGAGCCTGATCAGCCCACTTTCTATCCCCAGGTCCTTTCCATACTGTGTAAGATCCTGGGCTATGAGGATTATCTCCTTCAGATCCCTTTCCCCACAAAGCCTTCTTACCTCTTCTACCAGATCCTTTAAGGGATAGGACCTAAGCCTTCCCCTAATCTTTGGGATCATGCAAAAGGTGCACTTGTTATCGCATCCTTCCGAAACCTTAAGATATGCCATATAAGGGGGTGTGGCGGGCATCCTAGAAGATAGATAATCGAGGGGATATGGGCGTTTGAGCCTTATAACGTTTCCTCCATTCCCCATCAGATAACTTAAAAGCTCTTTCCCCTGTCCTACCCCAAACCAGGCCTCCACCTCAGGCAGAAGCCTGGGAAGGGAGTTCCCATACCTCTGGACCATACACCCATATACAAGAACGCCCTTTAAATTTGACTTTGCCCTCTGCTGAGAGATCTCCAGTATAACATCGATGGATTCCTGGACCGCATCCTTTATAAAACCACAGGTGTTTATCACTACCTTCTCTGAGGTGTGAGGATCCTTTGTGATCTCAAAGCCTGCCCTCTTTAGGAGGGCGATTAGATGTTCTGAGTCCACCAGATTCTTGGGACACCCAAGGCTTATGAGGCAAAGGCTCTTTTCTTTCATCTGAGCCTTGATATGGCCTCTTGGAGGTCAAAATTGTTTATGGCGTCTGTGAAGCTATCTGTGGCAAGGGCCTCCAAGCCCATCTCCTTCCAGTACCTAAGTTTTTCAGAATCCACCCTCACATTTTGGGAATATAGAGGGCTATTACCCCTAAAGAGGGTACCTTGGTACTGGATCTTCACATGCCACCTCTTTTCCACAAAGCTTGATCTTAAGAGGTCCACCACAAATTCCTGTATCTCCACCACCAATCTATAGTCCGAGGAACCCCCGGTATTGATTCCCGCAGCCTTTAGACGCTCCAAGAAGGCCACCCTAAAGAGCTCAGAGACCTCATAGGTCCCCATCAAAAGGCCTTTTTCCACCCGAGGCTGAGCTAGACTCAATTGGATATCCTTGGAGAAAGCCCCTGCCCCCTTAGAGGCCCTGTCTGTGAAGACCCAAGGTGCAGGTCTCCTGTCCACCACCTCCACGGATATAGGCCCCCTGAAGGCCGCCCTCTCCTCTGGGAGTCTATAGGTCAGCTGTAATTTAAGTATAGAGGAACACCCTCCCACCAACAGACAGAAGAACAAAAGGACTAATACGGGTTGTCTTCTCTCCATAACTCGTATAACCTCCTCCAGAGATTAGGAGACCAGATTAGCATGGATTTTGGAGAGATAAAAGGGCTACTCAGGGAATTTACCGGGTTAAATGAGCCTCTATCCCAAAGGGAATTGGAGGAAATCTCAGAGGTATTTTCGGCCACAAGGCAAAATTTTGGGCCAGATATCGTTTTTTACCTCCCAGGCACCATAAGGCTTGGTCACCTGAAAGGCAAGTATCCAGCAGTCTCAATTACAGGTGAGAATTGTCTCCTCCTCTGCGAGCACTGCAAAGGCCAATTATTAAAACCCATGTGGAAGGTAAGGGAGGGAGAGTCTCTAGAGGATCTCCTCTTACGGATCCATCAAAAGGGCTACCACGGCTGCCTTCTTACAGGGGGTGCCAATTTGGAAGGGATGCTCCCTTGGGAATCTTATCTAAAGGCCATAGAGTGGGCCGGGGAGAATACCTCTCTCTATTTGAGCGCCCATACGGGGTTTGTGTCACCATCTCAGGCAGATGCCCTATTTGACGTGGGAATCAGGCAAGGGCTCATAGATGTGATGGGCTCCGATGAAGTAGCCCAGAAGGTCTACCATCTCAAGTCCTTGAGACATGTAGTGAGGGCCGGGGAGGCCATCAAGGGGAGCGGCATGGAATTTATCCCCCATATAGTAGCAGGGCTCTTTCATGGGACCATAAGAGATGAGTTTACTGCCCTTGACCTCTTATTGGACTTGGAACCCGATGCCCTAATAATCGTGACCTTAAGTCCCCTCAGAGGTACCCCAATGGAAAAGGTCTTCCCCCCTTCGCCACAGGAGGTAGCAGGTCTCATCAGAAAGGCCAGGAGGCTTTTTCCCAAGCTACGCATATCATTGGGTTGTGAAAGGAAAAGGGGCAGATATTCTACCCTCCTTGAGTGTCTGGCCATTTTAAATGGAGTAAACGGCCTGGCAGTCTGGTCAGAAGAGGTACTTGGATTTGCAAAGGCCCTCGGACTTAATGTATATTTTCAACTCACTTGCTGCTCACTTAAGCCACACCCTCCACTCCTTCAATCAGTGCATCCAGTTCCTCCATGTCCTTAGAGTACAATCCCCTTACTAATGTGGACATATCCTCGGGGAGTTCCGCCTTGAATTGGGTCCACACTGAGGTCTCAGGGTGCACAAATCCTATTCTGTAGCTGTGTAGCATGGTCCTCTCTATCTTTAAATTTAGCTCCGAAATTGCCTTCAGATCCTCGCATTTCCTGGGTGAGAGCCCATAGAGACCATCCCCTAAGATTCTGATCCCCTGTGATGAGAGATGTACCCTTATCTGATGCGTTCTCCCTGTCTTGATTTTTACATACAAAAGGTAGATCCCGTCTCTCTTATCCAACACAAGGTACTCTGTAGAGGCAAATCTTCCATGCTCCGGGTCTATTTGCATCCTTTTCCTGTGGACCTTATCCCTACCGATGGGAAGCTCAATCTTGCCACGGTAAATTTCCTCTTTGGAATAGGCTATGGCGATATACCCCTTTTTTATCTGGCCCATTTTTAGGGCAGATGAAAGTGCCAGATGGGCCTTATCATTCTTTGCCACAAGCATTACGCCGGAAGTACCTTTGTCTAATCTGTGCACAATCCCAGGTCTCAGGACACCACCTACGGTGGAAAGGTCCTTCAGCCTCCCCAAAAGACCATGGACTAGCGTACCCTCGTAGTGGCCCGGAGCAGGATGTACCACAATACCGGCTGGCTTTTGGATCACTGCCAGCGAGCTATCTTCGTAGAGGATCCCAAAGGGCACTTCCTGTGGTGAGAGTGCAAATCCTCTTGGGGGTGGAATCTCTAACTCTATCAGATCCCCTACTCTCAGTCTGTGGCTAGGCTTTGTTACCGTCCTTTCATTTACCTTTACGAATCCATCTCTAATGAGGGATTGTACCCTCGAGCGACTCAACTCCCCTTTTAGGTCCTCTGCCAAGAAACTATCAAGTCTTATATCCGGGGGACCCTCAAAATGTATCCTTAAGGCTGTCCCTATCCCATCCCATTGCACAATTCCTCTAAGTCCTTCTCAATATCCTCTTCTTTACAGCACTTAGCAATTGCAAGCTCTTTCACCAGGAGTGATCTTGCGGTCTCCAAGATTTTTCTTTCACCGAAAGAGAGTTCTTTTTCTGTCTTTATTATATTCAAATTCCTATAGACCTCTGCAATATCGTAGATGGAGCCGGTCTTTATCTTTTCCATATATTCTCTGTAACGCCTGTTCCAGCTTTGATTAGTGATTTTCACATCCTTCCTTCTCAATATCTCGTAAAGATTATCAACTTCAGCCTGACTTACAACACTTCTAAGACCCACTGATTTGGCATTTTTGGTAGGAATAAAGATTTTCATGCCGTTTTCAAGTATTCGCATAATGTAAAAATCCTGTTTGTTCCCTGAGATCTCCTTTGTCTCAATGTTTTCAATCACTCCCACCCCATGGGCAGGATATACAGCGATATCCCCCACACTAAACATGATGTACCCCCCTTGCCTTTTAAAAATAAAAGTGGCCCCAAAAGGGGCCACTAAAATGTTACCTTAAGAAAAGGCCTACTTTCGGCAATACAGGAGCAATAACGAGCGATACAACGCTCATCAACTTGATCAAGATATTCATAGAAGGACCTGAGGTATCCTTGAATGGGTCACCTATGGTATCCCCCACTACAGCAGCCTTGTGATTTTGAGAGCCTTTTCCTCCAAGGTTGCCAGCCTCTATGTACTTCTTGGCATTATCCCATGCGCCGCCGGCATTGGCCATAAAGAGGGCCAAGAAGGCACCCATCACCGTTGCACCCAAAAGCATTCCGCCCAGGGTCTCCTTGCCTAATAAGAAGCCCACAGCCACAGGGCTCAATACTGCCACGAGCCCGGGAGCCACCATCTCCCTTAATGCAGCTGCAGTGGCAATGCTTACACACTTACCAGGCTCAGGTTTTGCTCCTTCCTTCCCCTCTAAGAGGCCTGGAATCTCCCTGAACTGTCTCCTGATCTCTTCCACAATACTGAAGGCTGCCTTTCCCACCGAGGTCATGGTAAGGGCAGCTGCCACCATGGGGATAATGCCGCCTATAAACACACCTATTACCACCATGGGGTTAGTAAGGTCTATGACCTTAATACCGGCTGCCTGTGTGTATGCCACAAAGAGGGCAAGGGCCGTCAGGGCAGCAGAGCCTATTGCAAAGCCTTTTCCTATGGCAGCGGTGGTGTTTCCAAGGGCATCCAAACTGTCTGTGATCTTACGGGTCTCTGGGCCAAGCCCTGACATCTCTGAGATACCGCCTGCATTGTCTGCAATGGGACCATAGGCATCCACTGTCATCGTGGCACCCACAGTGGCCAGCATGCCCACGGCAGAAAGACCAACTCCATAAATACCAGCAGAAAAATAGGCTATAAATGTGGCTATACATATCCCCAAGATGGGCAAGTAGGTAGAGAGCATACCCACGGCCAAGCCTGCAATGGCCACAGTGGCAGGGCCTGTCTTGGATTGCTCCGCTATCTTTCTAATGGGTGGACCTGAGGTGTAGTATTCTGCCAAAAGGCCAATGGCAATACCACAGACAAGTCCAGAGAATATTGCCCAAAATACCCCTGTGGGCATACTAAGAGTGGTAATAATTATATATGTGAGGATCACGAAGATGATTGCAGCCACAAAGGTGGTATATCTGAGAGCAGCCGCTGGGTTACCTCTTTCAAAGATCTTAATACTGAATACACCTACGAAGGAGCTCAAAAGCCCAGCTATCGCCACCAGAATGGGTGTGGCCATATATTTTAGCTTAATCGCAGTGGGGTCGAGTCCTTTGAGTACAGGGAATTTGGCCAAAAACTCAGGGGTAATGGTTAGTGTAGCGGCAATGGCTACAGTGGCTACAATTGAACCCACATAAGATTCAAAGATATCTGCACCCATGCCAGCTATATCGCCTACGTTATCACCCACATTGTCTGCTATAACACCTGGGTTTCTTGGGTCGTCTTCTGGTATTCCTGCCTCTACCTTACCCACCAAGTCGGCACCCACATCTGCCGCCTTTGTATATATACCTCCACCTACACGGGCAAAAAGGGCAATGGAACTGGCTCCCATTGCAAATCCATTTATATAATTGGCAGTATTAGGATCACCTCCGTATACCCAGTACCAAAAACCCACACCCAAAAGGCCCAGACCAGCCACTGCAAGCCCCATCACAGAACCTGAAAAATAGCTTACCCTAAGGGCGAGAGCTTGTCCGTGCCTATTGGCTGCCTCTGCTGTCCTTGAATTTCCCCTTGTGGCTGCGGTCATACCAGAGAATCCTGCGAGCATGGAGCAACCAGCACCGGTGACAAAGCAAATAGCTGTACGCCAGTTGATACCCCAGCCAAGGAGTATGAACACGATAACAATGAATACCACGAGCGTTCCATACTCCCTTTTCAGGAATGCCATGGCTCCTTCATGGATCATGGATTCCAACTGCTGCATAAGGGGGTTTCCATTAGGTTGCTTTTTTACCCAACCGTAAATAAGCCATGCAATCAATAAACTAAGTAACCCTACAAATGGAGCAATAACAGTCCAACTCTGCATCAGCTCATTCCTCCTTTGATCTGAGATTAAGGCAATTGACTTTACTCATTGCCCTTTCAAGCCCTTCCAATAAAACCAATTCACACGCCCAAACCGCCTTCTCCATAACCCGTTCAAGGAGTTCAAACTCATCCTGATAAAAAGGGCTTAGGACAAAGTCAGAGATCTCCTCCCCATGCTTTGGTCTCCCTATACCCACCTTTAGTCTCGGGACTTCCTCTGTCTCTAAGGAAGCCAGGATAGAACTCACTCCCCTGTGACCTCCTGCTCCACCACCCTTCACAATTTTTAATCTCCCTAAACTTAGGTCCAAGTCGTCGTGAACAATTAGGATCTCTTCGGGAGAGAGTTCGGTTCGGTGAGTGACATCCCTCACGGCCTGCCCACTCAGGTTCATAAAGGTAAGCGGACAGATAAGGAGGACCTGCCTTTGTCCCACAAGGACCTTTGCATGCCTGGTATGTCCCGGCATGGTGGTCCATCCTACTCCATGCTTTCGGCTCAGGGCATCCAGGACCATGAATCCCACATTGTGTCGGGTAAATTCGTACTGGGGACCTGGATTTCCCAATCCCACTATGCAAAGAACCTCTTTTTTCACCTCCTTTCTCCATTTATTCTAAATTCCTTTTCCCCATAACTAACCGGCATCTGGGCCAGTGGGCCCGCTGCCCTCACTCTCTCCCTCCCCTGAAGGAGGTAAAACTGTAGCCACCACCTCGTCTTCCAAAAGTTTGACCTTGATCCCTGCCGGTAGATTCAAATCCTTTACATGAAGAGAATCCCCAATATCTAAAGGGCTCACATCTATGTCTATTCTGTCTATCATATTCTCCAGAAGGCAGTGGACCTTAAGTTCCCTCAACACAGGCTCAAAGATACCCCCTTTGGTCACCCCTAAAGGTGTGTTTACAAAATTTATGGGGATATCCATCCCTATTTCGTGGGCCCTTGAGATGGCATAAAGATCCACGTGGATGGGCTTTCCCTTTATAGGCTCCCACTGTATCTCTTTTAGGAGACACCTCCTGGACTCCGTTGAGGCATCAGCCTCCACTGAGAGCTCTATTAAAACGCCCTTTCCGCCCTTCCTTTTGAGGAGTCCAAGTAGGTCCTTTTCTTTCACTGAGATTGCTATTGGCTCTATATCCGGTCCATATACTATGCCAGGGATCTTCCCTTCCCTTCTAAGTGCCCTTGAGGCAGATTTCTTTTTAGTATCCCTAACTTGGGCACTGATCTGCACTGATTCCATACATTCCTCCGAAAATAAAATTTTTCACAAGCCCTCTCAAAAAATTTTCACACAAAAAGCGTGCTTACAGACTCTGAATTATAGATTCTCCTAATGGTTTCACCCAAAAGGCCCGCCACAGAGAGAACCATTATCTTAGGGCAGGCCTTTGCCTCCTCCTTGAGGGGAATAGTATTGGTTACAATAAGCCTTTCTATAGAACTCTTTTGAATATTCTCAATTGCCCTACCACTCAAAACGGGATGTACACAACAGGCATATATCTTTTCTGCTCCATGGGTCAAAAGGGCCTCTGCCGCAAGGCAGAGGGTCCCAGCAGTATCAACGATATCGTCCACTATTATGGCACTCTTGCCCTTTACATCTCCCACAATCTTCATGGAGACTACCTTGTTGGTAGTCAGATCTCTCCTCTTATCAATTACAGCAAGACCACAATTGAGCCTATTTGCAAAGGCCCTAGCCCTTTCAACCCCACCTGCATCAGGAGAGACAATGACCACATCATCCTTGAGCTCATCCCGGATATAATCCAAAATGATGGGCGCTGCATATATATTGTCTACAGGGATGTTAAAATAGCCTTGGATCTGGCCAGCATGGAGATCCATGGCCACCACTCTGGTCGCCCCTGCCACGGTAATTAGATCTGCTATTAGTTTGGCACTGATGGGGACCCTTGGCTTTACCTTTCTGTCCTGCCTTGCATAGCCATAATAGGGGATTACAGCTGTGATTCTTTTGGCAGATGCCCTTCTGAAGGCATCCAGCATGACCAAAAGTTCCATAAGGTTGTCATTTACCGGGGGGCAGGTGGACTGTAACACAAACACATCCCTCCCCCTTACGTTTTCCTTTATCTCTACCCTAACTTCGCCATCGTTAAAACGGCTAACGAGTATCTGGCCAGGTTCTATTCCTAAATATTTACAAACCCCGTCTGTTAATTCACCGTTTGAGTTACCGCCAAATAGCTTCAGCTCCATCTCCGCTCCCAAAATAATGGCTGGGGTGGGAGGATTCGAACCTCCGAATGCGGGCTCCAAAGGCCCGTGTCTTACCGCTTGACGACACCCCAGTCTTCTTCCCTAAAAACTTGTGCCTTATATACTCTTCTGTAACCCTTTGACCTTAAGTGGTTCAATAACTCTTCCTGGGGCTCCCCTTGGAATATCCCAAAAACCCCGGCTCCACTTCCTGTCATGAGGGCCCCTTTGGCTCCCACCTCCAAGAGCAGGTCCTTTGCGCACTGGATCTCGGGGAAGGCCTTACAGCTTACAATCTCCAAATCATTTCTCAAGGTCTTAGCCAACCCCTCAATGTCTCCCAAAACCTGCCTGTTTATATAAGGGATACAAGGGCTTGTCAACTCCGTTTTGATACTACCATAGGCCCAGGCAGAGGATACCTGGATATCGGGGCAGAGTACGAGAAACCAGATTTGAGGGAGAATCGAGACAGGAGTAAATATATCTCCGATCCCTGTCACAAGACAGGGGGCCCTCAGAAGGAGAGGGGGCACATCAGCACCTATAGACCTCCCAATTACATAAAGATCTTTCCAACTGAGGGGACTATGTAGGAGTCTATTTAGGGCAAGAAGCGTAGATGCTGCATCTGAACTCCCCCCACCCAGCCCTGATCCTATGGGTATTTCTTTTCTGAGTTTAACCTCTACTTTCAGCCTTTCCCCAGAAAGGTCCAAAAGCCTCTTGGCCGCCTTGTATACGAGATTCTCCTCCCCTAAGGGCAAATCCACACCGCCTTCCATATGGAGATCTATCCTTTGGGAATTGCTCTTTTCTGCAGCTATCTCCAAATGGTCAAAGAGTGTAACAGGCACAAAAAGGGAAAAGAGATCGTGATATCCATCGTCCCTCTTCCCCAGTACACTCAAAAATAAATTGACTTTGGCAGGCGCAAGAACCTCGATATGTCTTCTCATCTTATTATGAGACTGCTTTGACGTATCTAAGCCTTAGTTCGGTTAAGATGTTGTCTATCATCTGCTGTTCATCTTCAGTGAGATTTCCCTTTGTTTTTTCTTTTAACATTGCAATTGTATCTATACCATGCTTTGCAAGTTCCAGGTCTACTTTCCTTTCACCCGTATTTGGATCAGGCACATCACCAAAATGCATCAAAACAGAGGAAGTAAGGCTTAATATCAGAGAAGAAAATGTTACAGGAGGCAAAGGAATCCTTCTTTCTTGAGATTCTTTCCTAACCTCTTCTTTGGGCTCCTCTTTTTTTGCTGTATCTTCCTTTGCTTCTTCTCTTGGCCTCCCATCTCTGTCGAAGAGCCGTTTGTCTTTTATCTTGAACCCCCTTCCCTCCTCTGCCATGCTTTACCTCCTTTAAAGTTCTATACGTTTGACAACATGTACACCGTCTATCTTAAGAACTTCTTCAATTACATTATCCGGTACTACCAAGTCTGTACTCAAAAGTATTATGTTCTTCTTCCTTTCCTTTTGCTGCCCCACATTCATCCTGTTAATATTTATTCCATTTCTACCAAGTACAATACCAATCTGGCCGATAACACCAGGAACATCTTCATTCTGTATGAAGAGCATATGCCCTTCAGGTGCTGCCTCCAGATAAAAATCATTGATCCTCAGAATTCTTGGCAGATCCTTGCCAAATATCGTCCCCGAAACAACATTTTCGCCTTTGGTTGTGGTCACTTTGACCATCACCAGGCTAGCAAAGTCTTCACTTGTACTGCTCTTGCTTTCGGTCACCTTTATACCCCTGTCTCTCGCAACATATGGGGCATTCACAAAATTTACATCCTCTTTCATGTATGGTGTCAGAAGGCCCTTCAAAAAGGCAGTTGTCAATGGATTTGTCTCGTATTCTGACACATAGCCTAAGTATCTTATATAAACTTCCAATACAGCACTTTCTGCCAGTTGGGCATGCAATAGTCCCAGTCGTTCCATAAGCACCACATAGGGCCTCAGTATATTTAGAAGCTCTGGGCTGATGCTCGGGACATTCACCGCATTCTTTACGGTCCCGTGTAACAAGTAGTCTATCACCTGGTTTACTATGTCCACTGCCACCTTGTCTTGCGCCTCTTCTGTGCTCGCCCCCAGATGGGGTGTGCATATAAAGTTTTCCAACTCAAAGAGTTTCAGGTATCCTGGAGGCTCTTTCGAAAAGACATCCAAGGCAGCACCGCCTAGATGGCCAGATGCAAGTGCCTCATAAAGTGCTTCCTCATTTACTATACCCCCCCTGGCGCAGTTAATAAGCATTGCCCCTTTCTTCATCTTGGCAAGAGTATCTTTGTTGATCATGTTAATAGTCTCTTGAGTTTTCGGAGTATGTATGGTGATATAGTCAGACCTTGCCAACAAATCCTCAAAGGAAACCGGTTCTAAATCCAATTTTTCAAGAACTTCCGGTTTTATATAAGGATCATACACAATTACCTTCATCTTTAACCCTTTTGCTCTATCAGCAACTATCCTCCCTATATGACCAGCACCTATTATACCTAAGGTCTTGCCATATAGTTCCCTACCCATAAATTTCTTTTTCTCCCACTTACCTTCTTTTGTAGATTGGTTTGCTTGCGGGATCTTTCTGGACAGAGCCATCATTAAGGCCAGGGTATGTTCGGCAGTGGTTATGGTATTACCTTCAGGAGCATTCATCACAACGATACCCTTTCTGCTCGCAGCATTTACATCCACATTATCGAGGCCAATCCCTGCCCTTCCTATTACCTTAAGTTCATTTGCCTCTTCAATTATCTCTGCGGTGACCTTTGTTGCACTCCTAATGATTAAACCATGGTATTGACCAATTATGCCCTTGAGTTCTTCCGGGGTAAGTCCAGTATTGACATCAACTTCAACCCCTGGGGTCTCCTGGAGAATCTTTATACCCAACTTGGACAGGTTGTCACTTACAAGGACTTTTACCATCTTTGCCTCCTTAACATAAATTTGGGCGCATTTTATTTCCGATGAGTTCTTACGTCAAGGATAGTCAATAGAGGAGAGTATCTCGTGTTAGCCAAAACAAATTCAAAAGACTTGACAAATTGTTCTCGGTGGTGGATATTTCGGCTGCTCTGCGGGGCTTCCTTATTCATTTTGGGGGATCAGATGAGTGGAATCTTTGGCCAGTCACTTTCCGGAAGGTTTTTCAAGCTATTTTTGATTTTAGCTTCCTTTTCCCTTTGCCAGTACACCGAGGCCCCACTTGCACAGTCTCAGGTAGAGCCTGGAATAAATGAGTTTATTGACGCCCTTGAAGCAATAGACAAAAAGGCTTACGAGGAGGCAGAGGCCTCTCTTCTTCGGGCCTTAGAACTCTCTCCTAAAAATTTAGAGTATAAATACCACCTGGGGGTAGTTAAATCCCTGAGGGGGGAAGAGACCCAGGCCCTGGACATATTAAGATCCATAATAGAGAATGACCCCAAAGGATTTTTAAAGGCCTTTCTGGAGATATCTGGGATTTATATGAGACAAAGGCGGTATTCAGATGCAGAGGCCAATTTTGAGATGGCTCGAAAATACCATGAGGATAGCGGAAGGCTACACCTTGATTATGCTAACCTCTTAAAGGATATGGGGAAATACGATCAGGCTTTAGAACACATAGAAAAGGCCATAGGGTTTGACCAATCAATAAAGCAAAGTGGCCTGCTCTTAAAGGGTGTAATAGAAATAGAGATGAATAAATTTGAAGATGCTGTCCAATCTCTTAACGAATGTATTCGAATAGATCCTCAGAACCCATCTGCCAACTTAGCAAGTAATATACTTAGATCAATACCAGCTATTAAGAAAGGGAAGAGACCCTTTTATGCTACATTAAATTTCTCCTGGACATATGACGACAATGTTGCCTTAGAACCTTTGGAGGATATAGCAAAGACTGGCTTAATTTCTCATAAATCCGATCAGTTCGAAACATTGTTTTTAAAAGCGGGTTACAAGCTATTTAGAAGTAAAAAAGGAGAGCTTTCCATTGGCTATGGTGTTTACAATGTAGGATATAAAGATAGGGTAGAGAATAATGTATTTGCCCATGTACCCTTTTTAATGTTATCTCTAAGTTCGGACAAACTTACTTTCGCCTTTCCATACGAATATTACTATTTCAAAACAGGCGGAAAGGATACTTATCAGGACAGTGGGCTTTTTATCACACTGGGAAAACACAGTAAGAAGAAATTAAAATTACATAGTTTTACTCCTATGATTTCAATACCTCAACCTAATGCAATGAGGACAGATATTGGCCTTATCTTTCAGGACAAGGAATATCTTGACAAATCTCCTGACTCAAAACTTTATGGTCTGGTCCTCAACCAAAGCTTTTTCACAGACAAAATGATCTCTCCTAAAATTGGGATCAAGGTTTCAAAAGAAGACTCTGAGTCCAATCAGAGTGCATATAACCATTGGGAGGTCATGGGTGGACTTGAGCTTAGGCTTCCCTTTGAGCTCCTGGGAAATATTGCGGTCTCCTATGCCAAGAGCAGATATGACTATAATGATCCAGTCTCTTTCCCCCAGTGGTACGGGAAGAGAAAGGATACCGTATATAACCTGAATCTCGGTTTATCGAAAACCCTCTGGAACATGGTTGTCTTCTATTGTAATTACGGCTATACTCACAACAACTCAAATGCATTAGGGCCTGATCCTTATAACTTTGAAAAGAATATATTTACCTTAGGCACCGTTATAAACTTTTAGGAGTCTGCCATGAGACACATCCTATTAATAGGGGCGATATTTTTGGCATTCTTTTGCCTATGCTCTGAATCGTGGGCCTCTGACCCCATCGGCAGGGTGATACTGGTAAAAGGGGATTGTAGAGTAGAGAGGCCTGGCAAGGAGTCAGAAGCCGTGACCTTAGACATGCCAGTCTACCAAAAGGATAAATTCTATACCAAGGCAGACTCTAACCTTAGGATAGCCCTATCAGATGGTAGCGTCTTAAGCCTGGGGCCCAATACAGAACTTAGTATGGATAGCTTTGAATATAATCCCCAGGAAAAAAAGAGAAAGGCAAGCTTGGGGGTGGCCATAGGAAAGTTAAGGACAGTGGTAAATGACCTCCAGGAATTTAAGGAGAGGGATTTCAATGTAAAGACCCCCACTGCCATAGTGGGTGTGAGGGGGACTATCTTCCTGGTATGGGTTCAGGCCCCCACCATCACAGAGGTCTTTTGCTTAGAGAAAAGTGTCTTTGTTGCCAATATAGTGGATCCTGCTAAGGCAGTGATCCTTGAAGGTATGCAATCCACAAAGGTAGAGGAAAAAGCCCCGCCTTCACCGCCCAAGAAAGTCACCTCCGAGCAGATCCAAGAAATCGGAAAAGATCTGGCACCACCAACACCAGAGGAAAAGCCTAAAGAGGAGCCAAAGGGGGTGGAGGAGGCCCCAAAGGAGGTACAAATCCCTTCAACCCTTGAACCTTCCGCCCCCCAATTACAGACAAAACCTTTGGAAGCCCCCACTATACCCACAACGCTTGCTACCACCCTTGGAACCACCACGACCACCTCTTCTACCACCAGCACCACAACGAGCACCACCAC
>CALKZT010000044.1 GCA_938002815.1 uncultured bacterium | reverse complement strand
GGGAGTTGGAGGAGCTGGGTTGTGAGGCTATAAGGGTGGCTGTCTTAGATTTAGAGGCAGCAAAGGCCATTGGTGAGATAAAAAAAGGGATCCATATACCACTAATTGCAGACATCCATTTTGACCCTGCCCTTGCTTTGGAATCCATCAGATCTGGAGCAGATGGGATCAGGATAAATCCAGGGAATATTAGGGGAAAGGAGGGCCTAAGGGAGATAGTGGAGTTGGCCAAAGGCAGGGGAACTGCCATCAGAATAGGGGTAAATTCCGGGTCTTTGGGAAGAGAGCTCCTAAAAAAATACAGTGGCCCAACCCCAGAGGCCATGGTTGAAAGCGCCCTGAGTTTTGTAAAAAAGGTAGAGGAGATGGGATTTTTTAACCTGAAGATCTCCCTAAAGTCCTCCAATGTCCTGGATACCATAAGGGCCTATGAACTCATAAGCGAGAGGACCGATTATCCCCTCCACATAGGGATTACCGAAACTGGAACACTCCTCCCAGGTACGGTCAAAAGCGCAGTAGGAATCTCTTCAATTCTTATGAAGGGGATAGGTGATACCATTAGGGTCTCCCTTTGCTCGGATCCCAAATACGAAATTATAGTGGCCTATGAGATTTTGAGGAGCCTTGAGATCAGAAAAAGAGGTCCAGAATTGATTGCCTGCCCCACCTGTGGAAGGTGTGAGATAGACCTCCAGTGGTTGGCACAAGAGGTGGAAAAGAGGATTTCGGATATTAAAGTGCCCATTAAGGTGGCAGTAATGGGGTGCGTAGTAAACGGCCCAGGTGAGGCAAAGGAGGCAGACATAGGGGTTGCAGGGGGGAGAGGTTCGGGGATCATTTTTAAAAGGGGTAGGCTCCTTAAGAAGGTGGTGGAGACAAGGCTCTTAGAAGAGTTTATAGACGAGGTGAGAAAAACCGCATCGGAATATGGGAAGTCGAGCTGACAGATCCTGGTAGGGCATAGATAACATAAGATGGAGGCCATTGTATGAGACTAAGCCAGTATTTCTTGCCAACCCTAAGGGAAAACCCCTCTGAGGCAGAGACAGTAAGCCACATGTTGATGCTAAGAGCAGGTTTGATTCGAAAACTCTCCTCAGGCATATATACATACCTACCCATGGGTCTTAGGGTTATAAAGAAGGTGGAGAAGATAGTGCGTGAGGAGATGGACAAAGCAGGGGCAATCGAACTCCTAATGCCTGCTGTCCAGCCTGCAGAGCTTTGGAAGGAGAGTGGTAGATGGGATTACTACGGGCCAGAACTCTTAAGGTTTAAGGACCGAAACGGAAGAGAATCCTGCCTTGCTCCCACCCACGAAGAGGTCATTACAGACCTTGTTAGAAGGGAGATAAAATCCTACAGGCAACTTCCCATAAGCCTCTATCAAATTCAGACCAAGTTTAGGGATGAGGTAAGGCCCAGGTTCGGGGTGATGAGGGCAAGGGAATTTATCATGAAGGATGCCTATAGTTTTGACATAGACGAATCCCATGCAGAGATAAGCTATATGAAGATGTACCATGCCTATACTAAGATCTTCCAAAGATGTGGCCTAAATTTTAGGGCGGTGGAGGCAGACACAGGTGCCATAGGAGGCTCCTTTAGCCATGAGTTTATGGTCCTCGCAGATACCGGGGAGGATACGATTGTGGCCTGCAAAAGCTGCCCTTTTGCTGCCAACATAGAGATGGCAGAGGTAAAAGACAGGCCCTTGGAAACTCCTTTTCACACCTCCTCTTCTACATCACCTCAAGAGGTCTATACCCCAAATATGAGCACAGTGGAGGAGGTCACAGAGTTTTTAAAGATCTCACCCCAAAGGCTCATAAAGACATTGATATATGAGTCAGAAAAGGGGCCCATAGGGGCTATGGTAAGAGGAGATCACCAAGTAAACGAGGCCAAGCTAAGGAGGCTATTGGGGCTAAATCAAATCGCCTTGGCAGACGAAGACACCGTTAAAAGGCTTTCAGGAGCTGAGGTGGGGTTTGCTGGTCCCTTTGGGCTGAGGGAGGCAATCTTGGTGGCTGACAACTCCTTAAAGTATACTGAGGACATGGTTGTAGGCGCAAACCGGACCCATTATCACATCTTGCACGTGTATCCCCATAGGGATCTTTCACAGATCACGTGGGCAGACATAAGAAATATCACAGAAGAAGATCCCTGCCCCAGATGTGGAAAGGAAATACGCCTCTTTAAAGGTATTGAGGTGGGTCACATATTCAAATTGGGTACAAAATATAGTGAGGCAATGGGTGCCCACTATTTGGACGAGAAGGGGAAACTGAGGCCCATGGTAATGGGATGCTACGGGATAGGCATAGGGAGAACAGCAGCTGCTGCCATTGAACAGAATCATGACCAGTTCGGTATTATTTGGCCTATGCCCCTTGCCCCATACCAGGTGATCCTTCTCCCACTTCAGATGCACGAGCCAGAAGTGGTAAAAGTAGCAGAATCCCTATACAATGCCTTGGAAGAAAGGGGTTATGAGACCCTTTTAGACGACAGAGACGAAAGGCCGGGGGTAAAATTCAATGACGCGGACCTGATAGGAATCCCCATCCGGATAAACATAGGGATAAAAAATCTAAAAGATGGCATGGTAGAAGTAAAACTCAGGAATCAAAAAGAGGTTACCAAGATAAAAATTGAAGAGCTCTTTTTGTTTCTCCAAAAGATAGTGAATAATGGTTAGGATTCATGAAATAATCGATGCTGTTTTGGCTTATCATCCCCAGGCAGACACCAAGAGAATAGAGAAAGCCTATGTTTATTCCGCGAAAGCTCATATGGGACATATTAGACTTTCTGGTGAGCCATATCTTAGCCACTTACTCGAGACTGCTTATACCTTAGCAAAGATGAGAATGGATACTGACTGTATCATTGCAGGGCTACTCCATGATACATTGGAAGACACAGGCACGACATATGAAGATTTATTAAGAATTTTTGGAAAGACCGTTGCAGATATTGTAGAAGGAGTCACTAAAATCAGCAAAATCCAATTTTCAAGTAGTGAAGAAAGGGAAGCGTCTAATATAAAGAAGATTCTGTTTGCTATGGCAAATGACATAAGGGTAATACTCGTAAAGCTTGCAGATAGGCTTCATAATATGAGAACACTTGGTTTTCACAAACCCGAAAAACAAGAGATAATAGCTAAGGAAACCCTTGATATATACGCTCCTATTGCAGGAAGGCTTGGAATACACTGGCTTAAAAGGGAGCTGGAAGATCTTTCTCTTTTTTATATGGATCCCACAAGCTACAAAAAAATAAAGGAATGGTTAGCTTTAAGACAGGAAGAAAAAACACAGTTTATTGAACAGGTGAAGGAGGCAATATACAACAAACTCAAAGAAAACGGGATTGAATCAACTGTAAAAGGTAGATTCAAGCACATATATAGCGTGTACAGAAAAATGAAGGCTCGGAAGGTATCCATCAAGGAGATCCAAGATATATTGGCCTTTAGGGTGATAGTAAATGATATCAGGGAATGTTACGAAGCCATGGGTTACATCCATTCCCTCTGGACCCCTGTGCAAAGGTTCAAGGACTATATAGGGGCGCCAAAACCCAACGGATATCGTTCATTACATACTCTGGTAATGGGGCCTTCTGCAGAGAAGATGGAGGTACAGATACGCACCAATGAGATGGATCAGGAGGCAGAAGAGGGCATATCTGCCCACTGGAATTACAAAGAGGGAGGGGGTGCCACACAAAAGGACATAGAGCATTTTAAGTGGCTGAGATCCTTGCTGGAATGGCAGTCCTTTGAGGAGGACCCTAAGGACTTTCTGGAAAACGTCAAGAGGGAGCTAAAGGAAAAGGAAGAGATCTATGTCTTTACCCCAAGAGGTGATGTAAAGGTCCTGCCAAGGGGTGCTACGCCCTTGGATTTTGCCTATGAGATTCACACAGAGGTGGGCAATAGATGTGCGGGGGCAAGGGTCAATGGAAAGATGGTCCCCATAACTTCGGTGCTAAAAACTGGGGACGTGGTTGAGATAATAACAAGTTCCAAACAAAGGCCCACAAGGGATTGGCTAAAACATGTAAAGACATCAAAGGCAATTCAGAAGATAAGACACTTCTTAAGGGCACAGGAAAGGGAGCACGCCATACAGTTGGGTAAGAGCATCCTCCAGCGCGGACTGGAGGGGATGGGGCTCTCACTGGAAAGGCTCCAGCCCAAACTCCTTCAGGAGCTCTCTGGGGAATTCTCTGTGAAAGGCCCGGAGGACCTCCTCCAGGAGATCGGTTTTGGGAACATCTCCGCAAGGCATCTCCTGGGTAGGCTGAAGGCAAAGCTGGGGATAAGGGAGGAGTCCGAAGAACTCCTAACAGAGTTATCAAGTAGGCCCCAGAAGCCTTTGTCGCAGAAGGGGATCAGTATAAGAGGGGTTGAGGGTGTATTTGTGAGGCTCCCCAACTGTTGCATGCCACTACCAGGGGAAAAGGTAGTAGGCTATCTCACGAGGGGAAGGGGTATTACAATACACAGAGGGAACTGCAAGAACATAAGCAAAATAGAAAATGGGAGGCTGGTAGAGATCCAATGGGAACCCTCTCAGGGGGAATACTATACTGCCAGAGTCAAGGTATTAGGTGCAGACAGAAAGGGCCTTTTGGCCGACATCACCTCCACAATAACCAAGAAGAATGCCAACATAGTCTCACTGGATGCCAGGACCTCCAAGGACCGAAAGGGCACAGGTATACTTACCCTCGAGGTTACTGACATCAATCATCTAAACGAGATAATTGCTGCTATTAGGTCTCTGAAGGATGTCCTAAGGGTTCAAAGGCTCTAAGCCCTTGAAACCCTACCTGATTTTATGCAAGTGGTGCAGACGCGGATCCTCTTTATCTTCCCATTCTGTACCGCCCGAACCCTCTGAAGGTTAGGGAGCCATCTCGTCTTGGTCTTGTTGTTGGCATGACTCACATTATGGCCTGTCATAGGTCTTTTGCCGCATATCTCACATATCCTAGACACCTCTTCCCTCCAAATAAGAACTGAAATTTTATTTTTTATGCCAGTTGTTACCGCATTTCAAGAACTTTTTCACCCAGAGATACATTTAGCCTTCACAATAGACCTAAGCTCTACTCATCCCTTGGCGCCCCAGGAAGGGGTGCCCAAAGAAAGCGGCATAAGGCCTGCTAAAATATCTGGCCATTCGACTCAGATGATGAAGGAGTCCTCCTGGTCCAAAAGGTCCATCCCTTTGACCTCCCGGCGCAATTAAGAGTTGCCTGGGAAGGACTAGGACTCACAACAAGCCATCTTAAATATTTTCGGGCCTTTCGCTAACGGAGGATATTTTATTGTTAATATAGTCAGTCTCTAACTACTTTCTTTGATGAACTCTTGAACAACCCTTTTACCTTCTAACCGTTAATTTCGAGTCCTAAGATCTACCATGACGATTAAAAGGGATCCTAAGGCCTATATATCAAGATCCTTCTGTTTGGGGCAAAAGGCAAGGAAATAGTCCAAGGAATTTTTGGCAATCAAAGAATCCTGATGGATATTTCGTCATCTGGCAGAATTTACCCTCCTTTAAGCCCAATTTTGGCTCGCCAACTCTCTTTACATGAGTCTTCTGTCCCTCACGATGGATGACCGGCGGGTATGTGCCGACTTCATCTTGGCAGCCTTTTTCACCTCTGTTGCTATGGAGGCAAGTTGGGCAAAGCATTCTATTTTATGAACTTCCGTACTCACTATACCAATTGAGACCGAAAGGAGGTTGTATTTCTCTTCTTCTCCCTTCCTGTTTTTCGAGATATAGTAACCCTTTTCGTAATCACCTGGCCCATGTAGTGCAGGGAGTACTGCCTCAAAGTTTGCTATTATCTTTTCACACACAGAGATTGAGATCTGGGGAGGAACAATGACTATAAAATCATCTCCGCCTATATGCCCCACAAAACTCGAATCAAAAACATATGGCCTTATCGCGTCCTCAATTATGGATGCAAGTGTCTTAATGACTATGTCCCCTTTTTCAAATCCATAGTAATCGTTGTATGGCTTAAAATTGTCTATATCTATGTAACAAGTATCAAAGTGAATATTTTGGAAAAGCCTCCTGGTTATCTCCCTCTGAATGACTTCATTGCCGGGTAGTCCCGTCAAAGGATTTGCATTTCGCGCTAGCTTAAGACTCCTTTCTGTAATTGCATCGAGAAGCTTATAAACTCCCACCATACCAAGATATTTCCCTGTCATTGTTACACATACGTCATCGTATAGAAGCTCAAATCTTCTTAATTGTATCCTTTGAGCAACGTCTTCGAGGGTTGTATCTGCCTCAACTATGAGAGACGGGCGTTCCATGATATCTCCTACACATTTTCGTGCATTCAAATGCATACCATAGCCAAATTTTCCAAGTATATTCATCTCCAAAAATCTATTTCTATTGAGCATTCCCGCTATCCTATCATTTTCAACGACAGGAATACTTCTAAGTTCTGGATTTCTTATAAATCTATCGAAGGCACACATCAGTTGTGCAGAAGGCGGTAGGGGGTCAATTCTATCAACAATATCACCTATAAAACATTGCTCGCCATTAACTGACCCGTAACTTATCCTTTTCCTATCAAGCAGGTGGACCTGGGCCTTCTCAACCCTTAAAATTGGGGAGACAGCGTGAAGATAATAGCCTTGAAGTAAATCAATCCCCATATTCATAACCACCCTTAATTCATCTTCCCTTTCTATTCCTTCGGCAACTACCTTTATCCCCAGTCTATGGCAAGCGATAGCAATACAGTTAACAATGTTGTATTTTACAATTGCCTTATCAATATTCGAAATGAAGTGCCGGTCTATCTTAACAAAATCTGGCTCGATAACCGAGAGCATCTTAAGCCCTCCGTAACCTGCTCCAAAATCATCTATAGCTATTTTGTATCCTCTGTTTTTGTAGTAAAAAATCGCCTCTTTGAACAAATTATAATTCTGAATAGCGGTTTTTTCTGTTATTTCAAGAATAATTTTTTCTTTGGAAATACCATACTCCTCTACAAGTTCATCGGTTATTCCAGCGCTATGTGAAGGATCTAATAATGTCTGAGGACAAATGTTTATAAATAGATATGCATCAATGTTGTTAAATCCAAGTTTTGATGCAAACTTTAGCGCATTTTCCCTACACCTTACATCAAGTAAAGAAATAATATTATTCTCTACTGCCTTATTGAAAAGTTCATCAATTTTTATGCTCCTTTCAGGTTCCCTAATCCTTGCCAATGCCTCATACCCATAAACAGTCCCATCCTTCGAGGAAAATATCGGCTGAAAATGAGTTGTTAGGGAATCGTTATCAAGCAGGTCTATTATAAACTCCTTATCTATTCTGTATGAACCATTTCTATCCCCATAGGCAAACTCTTGAGCTTCTGCGACTATATTCCATCTCGATCGTAGCATCGATTATCCTCTTTGGTTTACAGATTAAGTCTTTTATTCCTATGATGCCCACTTTGTTTTTAAAATTTTTAGGACATGATTAAATTTATATTAGGGACAA
>CALKZT010000043.1 GCA_938002815.1 uncultured bacterium | reverse complement strand
GAGAGTTCTAAATATAGAGGAGGGAATAATATTCTCTACTGCTATAAGGAAAAAGAAGGTTTATTGTTGCAGCTTCCCGCCTTTTGACAATTTTAACGAATACACGATTGATGCAATATTTGATTTAAATCAAACAGTTAAAGTAAAACAAGAATATCATGATTTGATCAGAGATTTGCTTGCAAACTATCTCTCTAATAACATTTCAGAAAGAGAGATAAAATTTACTCAAAAGGATCAGATTCTATCTTTTCACACATATGTGTCTGAAATTCCAGGATATTTAGTTGCTATGGCTATAAAGTATCCCATGCCGTTATCGAATGAAGTTCGTGAATTGTTATCTTCTGTGATAAATATAACAAAGAGTGCAATTAATGTGGCCTTTATTTACGAAGAGAGCAAGAGGACGTCTGAGTCTCTTGCAATGGCACTTTCTAAGAACGCAGAGGTCATAGCTGCGCTCAAAAAGGCCCAGACTGATTTTGAAAACCTATTCAAATACAGTAATGACCCTGTGGCAATACACCTAACGGATGGTACCATAAAGAGAGTGAATCTCAGGTTTGAGGAGTTGTTTGGCCAAGGCGAGGCGGATTTGATCGGCAAAAACCTTTTGGACTTCTTAAAAATCCCTGGTGGATTAGATAAAGATGAGATGTATTCCTCCTGGCTAAGGGAAGAGGGCTGCCTCTTTGAGACAGAGGCGATTGGACGAGATGAGAGGCTGATCCCTGTCCAGATTAGCTCCAGGATTGTCTCCAAGGAGGAAAGGGTCGTTCAGAGCATCATAAGGGACCTCTCTAAGGAGAAAGAGGCAGTGAAGGAGATGGAGCTGGAAAAGGAGAGGCTTTTGATCACCCTGAGGTCCCTGGGAGACGGAGTCATAGTCACAGACAGAAATGGCATTATTACCCTAATTAATAAGGCCGCCGAAAACATATTGGGTTTTTCTTTAAATGAAGTAGTTTCAAAACCCCTGACCTCTGTTTTCAAGATCATCAGCAGGGCAGATGGAGAAGACTTTTTGGACATGTTCCTTGCAAGTCTAGAAAAGATGGACAAACCCTCTAACGTGCAATTTGCTAATCTTATTGACAAAAACGGGTACTTACATCCAATAACCTACATCATATCCCCAATAATAGGCAGTGAAGGATGTTTATATGGAACAGTAACAGTCTTTTCTGATCATACAGAAAAGATGAAATTGCAAGAAGAGGTTCTTAAATTCCAAAAATTCAAGTCGTTAGCTGTCATGTCAGGCGGTGTAGCACATGATTTTAACAACATTCTTACTGCTATTTCAGGCAATATCTCAATTGCAAAAATGAATATAAATAATCCAGAGAAGGTTAAAGAGAAACTTTCTGTGGCAGAAAAGGCAATAGGTAGAGCAAAAGAACTTACTCAACAATTATTCTCCTTCAGTAAGAGTGGAGGTGAGGTTACAAAAAAACCCACGAAGACAAAAGAACTTATAGAGGAGTCCATCAACCTTGCCATGAGTGGTTCCTCAGTAAAATGTATTTTGGAGTTAGACGAAAATATATGGAATCTTTACTGTGATCCAGGGCAGATAAACCAGGTGCTGAACAACATCCTAATCAATGCAAAGGAGGCCATGCCACAGGGTGGAAAGGTTATAGTAAGGGCGAAAAACAGAGCTATATTACCTGGAGAGATATTGGGACTTCTTCCAGGTAAATATGTCTTAATAGAGATAGAAGACGAAGGGGCGGGGATCCCAGCTGAGCTCATGGACAAAATCTTTGACCCCTATTTTACCACAAAAGGGAGGGGAAGTGGTCTTGGCCTTGCTACAGTATGGAGTATAGTAAAGAAACATGGAGGAGCTGTGCTCGTGGACTCTTTGGTGAATAGGGGAACCACCTTCTTTGTGTACCTGCCAGCGTATGTGTCAGAGATTGCCAATCAAGGTGAGAAAAAGTTCGAGGTACAGAGGCAAGAGGGCCGTGTTTTGGTGATGGATGATGAAGAGGAGCTGAGGATTGTGGCAAAAGAGATCTTTGAGGCCATGGGTTACGAAGTGAAGACTGTAAACAAAGGTGAAGAGGTTTTGGAGCTGATGGAATCGGGCGAAGAGTTTGACATTGCGGTTCTGGATCTGACAGTAAAGGGCGGCATGGGGGGACTTCAGATCGTATCTCAGGTAAAGGCCTCTGGTAGGGTCAAGTATGTGCTGGTATCCACGGGCTATGCTAAGGACCAGGTGGTCTTAGAATACAGAAACTTTGGTTTCGATGGAGCCATTGAAAAACCTTACGACTACAATAAGGTGGCCAATGTGGTGATTAATTTGAAGGAAGAAACAGTTCAATAGCGAGTATGGAATATTGACCATAAGTTCAGTCTGTTATAATATCAGATAAGTTTTATAAAGAATACAAAAATTAGACTATTCATGAAATGGAAAAGGAACCTCCGGCAACAGGACTTTTTGGCCTTTTAAGATCCCTTTATAAAAGGCTCTTTTCCTCTCCCTCACCTGAGGATCTTACCACTGAGCTTCAAGAACTCATGGATGAAGGCCAGGCAAAGGGCCTTATTACAGATGAAGAGAGTGATATGGTCCTAGGTGTATTGGATCTGAAGGATACCAGGGCCTATTCCATCATGGTCCCTAGGATTGATGTGGTAAGTGCCCAGATAGGTGTTAGCCTGGGTGACCTCTTAAAGCTTATAGGTGAGTACGGTTTTACAAGGATTCCCATATACGAAAACTCCTTAGACAATGTTCTGGGAATCCTCCATGCAAAGGACCTTTTGAGGCTATGGGGGGAGGATCTGAATAGCCCCATTCCCAGGGATATCCTGAGACCCCCTTTTTTTGCACCACATAATATAAAGGTCATAGACCTCCTAAAGGAACTGAGACAAAACAAGATGCATATGGCGATTTTGACGGATGAGTATGGGGGTACTGTGGGTATAGTCACCATAGAGGATATTTTGGAAGAGATAGTAGGCGAAATCCAGGATGAGTACGACCAAGAGGAACCATTGATAATAAGGCAGTCAGATGGGAGCTTTCTTGTACACGGAAGAGCCGATGCCGAGGAATTCTCGGAGGTGGCAAATATCGAACTTCCTGAGGGAGATTTTGAGTCAATGGCAGGGTTCATAATAAACCTTACCGGTAGGATTCCGAAACAAGGTGAACGTATTTATTACAAAGATCATGAGTTTGTGATAGAGAAGGCAGATCAGAGAAAGATATATAAAGTCCTGGTAAAAAAATCTGAAAGTGAACCCACTTTGGCCTCTTGAGAGAAAATAGATTACTAAAAATTCTACCCATAAAAAATCCGTTTTTCCTTTCCTGTCTTTCAGGTCTATTATATAGCCTTTCATTTTTAAAGGGATTCTTTTGGATTGAATTTTTCTGTTTGGTGCCACTATTTTTGTCTTTAAAAAATAAAGGTAAAAGGGAAGCAATTCTTTTAAGTTTTGTATTTGGATCCACACTTTTCATAACCCTTTGTTACTGGATTACATGGGTAATATCCCATTATGGAGGGCTAAATCTTCTGATCTCAACCCTATTATTTCTTGCTGTTGTAGCATATTTGAGCTTGTATCCCACTATCTTTGGCTTAAGTTTTTCATACTTATATCCAAGAAAACTTGGCCCTCTATTTATACCCTTTGCATGGGTAACTTGTGAACATTTAAGGTCTGTGTTGTTTACGGGGTTTCCCTGGTGTCCCCTCGGATGGAGTCTTGTGGAATTGCCCATATTGGTCCAGATTGGAGACTTGGGAGGCTCCTACCTGATCTCTTTTTTTGTCTCCACAGTAAACCTGTGTATATTCTACGCCCTCTTTGGAAAAAAGGGTGGGAAAATTTGGCCCCCTTTTGTAGTCCTCCTTTTAATTCTCTTTTTTGATCTCCTTTACGGCTTTATATCCCTGAAGGGCCCCACCAACTATGTGTCTCAGATGAAGGTGGTCTTGGTTCAGCCCAACATCCCCCAGGAGATAAAGTGGGAGAGGGAATACCAAAAGGAGGTGGTAAGTAGGCTAATCCAAATTACCAAAAAAGGAGCCTCCGAGGAGAACCTGTTGGTGGTATGGCCTGAGACCTCCCTCCCCTTTTTCTTTCAGGACCAAACAGAGCTCTCAGAGATGGTAAAGGTGACGATGGAAGAGAGACACCTAACACTTTTATTTGGCTCACCTGCGTATGAGAGGTTGGGGAACAAGGTTTTCTATTACAATAGGGCCTATCTTTATGATCCATCCAGTGGGGCTTTGAGTTACTATGATAAAAGGAGACTGGTACCCTTTGGGGAGTATATACCTATTGGGTTTTTGACACCACTGGTAGAAAGGATTATAGGTGACTTGGGGGAATTTAAGGCTGGAAAAGGTTCTAATGTTCTGGATGTTAATTCTACGAAAACAGGTATTCTAATATGTTATGAAGCAATATTCCCTTATCTTTCAATGGATGCAAAGCATAATGGAGCAGAATTATTGATTAATATCACAAATGATGCTTGGTTTGGAAAGAGCAGCGCACCATATCAGCATTTTGGTATGGCTATTTTAAGGGCCATAGAGAATAGAATTCCTTTGATTAGGTGTGCCAATACTGGAATAACTGGAGTAATAGATGAGAAGGGGCGTGTGATCCAAAAGACAAAAATTTTTGAGGAATCTCATGTTTCCACAAAACTTATGATTCCCCAAACTAAGGCTACAGTGTACAATAGGTTCGGTTATCTGTTCCCATATGGGGCAGCTTCTGCTTTTGTAATTTATTTGCTATTTACTGCCGTTAGAGAAAGATCAAAAGCCAAGGTCTTATAGGAAAGTGCTTGAGGTTTTGGGTGTGTAATGTAGAGTATAAAATTGCTCCAAAGGGAGGGAGACCGTGTTTCAGGTACAGAGCCTAGAGGTAGGGTCAAAGAGCCTTTTAGGGCTAAAGGTGGAGCTTGGGAAGGCACCTTTGGTTCTGATAGTGGCTCCAAAGGGTTTTGTTATGTGTAGTTACTTAAATATGGAGACTGCTGAGGCCTTGGGGGATGCGGCTTGCCTTGTAAAAGGTGTGAGGGATCCCCAAGAGATGCTGGAGAAGGAATTGGTGGCAGTTTCCTCTCGGGCCAAGGAATTGGGTATCAGCGAGGGTATGAAGGTCAGAGAGGCCTTAGTAAGGCTTGTTTAGGAGGTAAAGATGCTCGAGCTTTTTGAGTGGAAGGAAAGGGAGATCAGAAATCTCAGAAGGGACATAGAGGGGCTCTTGGAAAGGGTTATGTCCTCCTATGGGATCGAAGAGGCCTATGGGGGTCGCCTGTGGGAGGAGACACAGAGTTGTGAGGATGAGAATAGTTTTTATATAGAACTGCTTATTCCTGACTTAGAGTTAGAGAGTATGAAGATATATCTCTTGGGAGAAAACCTCATGATAGTTGGGAGGAAAAGCATCCCCTATCTGGGTAGCAGGTCCTTCAGAAAGGTGATCCGTTTGCCCTTTGTCCCCAAGGAGGGAGGGGTTTTTGTAAACTACAGGGGAGATAAGCTGCTCTTGAAACTGATCAGGCCCAAAAAGAAGGTCTATAAGCTCAGAATTGTAGAGGCATAGGGAGGTTGAAAGCACATGGAAGATAAAAGGGTGAAGGCTGAGATGCTCAGGTGGGAGGTGGACGAAAATAAGCTGCCCTTTGAGACAACCGCTGATTTAGAGCCCCTAAAGGAGACAGTGGGGCAGGCAAGGGCTGTGGCTGCCCTGGAATTTGGGGTGAGGATCCGCAGGCCCGGATATAACATATTCGTCACAGGTGTCTCAGGCAGCGGAAGGCTTGCTACTGTGCAGAAGGTCCTTCAAAAACTGAGAGATGGCCTCCCTACACCTGAAGACCTTTGCTATGTTCACAACTTTAAAGACCCAGAATCCCCGATCCTTTTGAGGTTTAAAGGGGGAGAGGGTGCAAGCTTCAAGAGGGACATGCAGGAGCTGGTGGAGGGCCTAAAAAAGGAGATCCCCCAGATATTTGAGAGCCAGGAATACATAAATGCCAAAAAGGAGATAATGGAGGCCTATGAACAAAAGGGAAAGAGTTTCTTTAAAGGGCTAGACCAAAGGGTGAAGGAGGAAGGCTTTGCACTGGTGGACATTCAAATGGGGCAGATAAAGAGACCTGAGGTGGTTCCCTTGGTGGATGGAAGTCCTATGCACATAGATCAGATTGAGGCCCTTGTGGAAAAAGGGAGGTTCCCTAAGGAGGAATTTGAGCAGATAAAGGAAAAACAGGCAAAGTTAAGGGAGCAGATAGATCAGATATTTATGGAATTGAGGGATCTCCAAAAGGAGGTAAGGGACAAGTTAGAGCAGATGGACAAAATGTTGTTTATGAAGACCGCAAAACAGATGGCTGCTCCCATATATACCAAATATAAGAATGAGAAGGCCTTGGGGTATCTGGAAAATGTCCTCGAGGATATGGCAGAACATTTAGAGATCTTTAGCCCTCAGTATCAGGCCCAACTTCAACAGATGGGCATGCTTGGCGGGGAGGTGAACCCCTTCCACCCATACCAGGTGAACCTCATCGTGGACAATAGCCAACTAAAAGGTCCTCCTATTATCATAGAAAATTATCCCAACTATAAGAACCTGTTTGGGAGCATAGAAAGGGTTATGGATAGGCACGGGGTTTGGAGGACAGACTATACAAAGATAAAGGCAGGGTCTCTCATTAAGGCCAATGGGGGCTATTTGATAGTAAACCTCTTGGATGCCATTTTGGAACCCGGGGTATGGCCTGGGCTTAAAAGGGCCCTAAAGAGCCAGAAGGTGGAGATCCAGACCTATGACCCTTTTTATCTCTTTACGACGGGCTGGCTCAAACCAGATCCCATAGAGATAGATACAAAGGTGATAGTGCTCTCCGATGACTTTTTGTACCACCTTCTCTCCCACTACGATGAAGACATGCAAAAGATATTCAAGGTCAGGGCAGACTTTGACACGGTGATGGACAAGGATCAGGAGGCCATTATCCGCTTTGCAAAGTTTGTGAGGTCTGTCTCAGAAGAGGAAGGGCTTAGGCCCTTTAGTAGGTCTGCGGTGGCACTCCTGGTAGAAGAGGCCGTGAGGATGGCAGGAAGGCAGGAGAAGATATCTATCAGGTTTCCTATGCTTGCAGACATCGTGAGGGAGGCAGATTTCTATGCCCTCCAGGAGGGGAAGGAGATTGTTGAAAGGTCCCATGTGGAAGCTGCCTTGGAGGCCAGGATCTACAGGAATAATCTCCTGGAAGAGCATATTCAGGAGGCCATAGATAGAGGAACCTTGCTAATAGACGTGGAAGGTGAGGTGGTGGGGCAGGTCAATGGCCTTGCCGTCTACACGGTGGGTGGATATACCTTCGGCAAACCCACCAGGATTACTGCTTCCACTTCCATGGGAAGGGCCGGGATCATAAACATAGAGAGGGAAGCAGACCTCTCTGGGAGCACCCACAACAAGGGTGTTTTGATCTTGGCCGGATATCTGAGAAAAAAATATGCCCAGGACAAGCCCCTTACCATGTCGGCATCCATTGCCTTTGAGCAGTCTTATAGTGGTGTGGACGGTGATAGTGCCTCCAGCACGGAGCTCTATGCAATCTTATCCAGTCTGGCAAATGTACCCATAAAGCAATATATAGCAGTCACTGGCTCGGTAAATCAAAAGGGTGAGATACAGGCCATAGGCGGGGTAAATGAAAAGATAGAGGGATTCTTTCGGTGTTGTGAGAAGAAGGGTATGACAGGGAGGCAGGGGGTCATGATTCCCAAGTCCAATCTAAAGGACCTGATGCTCAAGCGAGAGGTGGTAAAGGCTGTAAGGGAAGGAAAGTTTCACATATATGCCGTCTCCACAGTGGATGAGGGGATAGAGATACTCACCGGGATGAAGGCCGGGGAAAGGGGACCTGACGGATCATATCCCGAAGGGACAGTAAATTATCTTG
Organism: uncultured bacterium; assembly: GCA_938002815.1. Lineage (GTDB taxonomy): Bacteria > Desulfobacterota > DSM-4660 > Desulfatiglandales > CALKZT01 > CALKZT01. The sequence continues at coordinate 10,764 of CALKZT010000043.1, read as the reverse complement.
TGGATAAAAGGCTCAAGGAGTTTGTAGAGGGGATAAAGAGGTTAGGTGAGGGGGAGGAGGAGTCAAAGGAAAAAGGCAGAAAAAGGAGAAAGAGGGAATAGTCCTTCTATGGAGGACATAAGCCAAAAGATTCTAAAGGCAAAGGGGGTGTATCGTTCCTTAGAGCTGCCACCTGAAGTGAAGGAGGCCTCCACTGAACTGTCCAAGGCCATAGGGAGGAAGGCCGAGATCCTAAGGGCCTTGGGATTGTCTGAGATCTGCAAGAGGTGTGACACAGAGGAGGGGGGCTCCTGCTGTGGAAGGGGGATAGAAAATTATTACGACGAACCACTGCTGTTGTTAAACTGTATCCTTGGTGTAAGCCTTCACGTAAAGAGAAGGGACAAGGACTCCTGCCTTTTTTTAGGTACCCAAGGCTGTATTTTGATGGCCCGTCATACCCTTTGTGTCAACTATCTATGTGAAAAGATATTAAATCGCTTCAGCCCGTATAGCCTCATGGAATTGAAGGAGGCAGAGGGCAGAGAGCTGGAGTATACCTTCAGGCTCTGTGAAAGGTTGAGAAGATATTTCCAATGAAAGAGGAGACCCTAAGGACCCTAAGGGCAGTGGCAGAGTACTGCGATCTTAGGAAGGTGGGAGATCAGGGGCCACTGGGGTTCAGGAGGTCAACGGACCTCTCCGTCCTCTTGGAGGCCCTATCTCTCATGGAGGAGATGGGCATCTTCCCTTCAGAAACGGCCAGATTCATGGATCTGGGCTGTGCAGACGGAAGGGTGGTCCTCTTTATGAGCTATGTATGTGTGATATCTGCTGGAATAGAATTGGATGAGTGGACGCTGGAGGAGTATCTCCCTTTGAGAAGGGGGCTGGAAGAAGAGTTAAAAAGGAGATCGCTTCCTTTACCAGATTCTAAGATATTTCTCTTTAGTGGTGATGCCCTCAGTGAAAGGGTCCAGTCCCAGATCCAAAGGAGTATAGGCATAGGGATTGGGGACTTTGATATCTACTATACATATCTTCTTATGCATGAGGAGTTTTCAAGGCTTGTGGCAGAGAAGGCCAAAAAGGGTGCCCAGTTTTGGGTCTACGGGATATCGGGAGTTGTTCCGAGATATCCAGGGATGAGACTTCTTACAAAAGAAGGTTCTCTCAGAGGTATCCTTGCCATATATGAGAAGCTTTAACAAGAATTTAGGAGGGGATAATTGAAGGTTTTAATCACAGGAGGAGCAGGGTTTATAGGTTCACACCTTGCTGAGAAATTGCTTTCAATGGGTGAAGAGGTTTATGTAGTGGATAACTTGTGGACAGGTAAACTCTCTAATGTGGCTCATCTTACTAGTGATCCAAATTTTCATTTGGTTGTAGATACAATCCTAAACGAATCAGTCATGAATGAGCTTATATTCAAGGTAGATCAGATATATCACCTTGCTGCAGCTGTAGGAGTAAAGATCATAATGGACCATCCCGTGGAAACATTGGATGTAAATGTAAGGGGAACAGAAGTAGTATTGAGACTTGCCAATAGGTTCAAAAAGAAGGTGTTCATAGCCAGTACATCAGAGATATATGGTAAACACAAGGATCACAAATTAAGAGAAGACGATAACAGGGTTATGGGAACTGTGAAGAAGAGGAGATGGGCCTATGCGTGCTCCAAAACTCTTGATGAATTCCTTGCCCTTGCCTATCATGACGAGAAGAAACTCCCTGTGGTTATAGGGAGGCTTTTTAATACTGTAGGGCCGAGGCAGACAGGGCAGTATGGAATGGTGCTCCCCAATTTTGTTCAGAGTGCCCTCCTGGGCAAGCCCATTGTTGTATACGGGGATGGGAATCAGACAAGGAGCTTTGCCCATGTAAGTGATGTGGTGGAGGCCATTGTGAAGCTCATGGAAATCCCTGAGGCAGAAGGTGAGGTGTTTAACATAGGAAACGACCAAGAGATCTCCATAAATGAGCTTGCCCAGAAGGTAAAGGAGATGACCAGATCTCCGTCTCCCATAGAGCATATATCCTATGAGCTTGCCTATGGCCCAGGTTTTGAGGACATGGAGAGGAGGTGTCCTGATATCAGCAAATTGAAAGCATTCATAGGCTATGATCCCAAGTACAACATAGATATGATCATTCAGGACGTGATCGAATATTTTAAAAAATAGGTGGGATTATGCCTGTCTATGAATATGTGGTCCTGGATCAAAAGGGTAAGCCCAGGAGAGGGATCCTAGATGCAGAGGGACCTGCGGCAGCAAAGAGGAGGCTGAGAAGTAAGGGCCTGTATCCCGTTGAGATCAGAGAGACCAAGAGGCAGGCCAGGGAGAAGGTCAAGAGGGGGGGGCTTTTTGATAAGTTTTTTTGGGGTATCTCTGGCGCAGAACTAAACTCTGTGACCAGGCTTCTGAGTACACTATTGGGCGCAGGCCTCCCTCTGGATACGGCCCTTGCCACCATTATAGGACAGGTAAAGACCCCCTCTTTTAAGAGGATTCTGGCCCAGATAAAGGACTCGGTTACAGAGGGAAACAGTCTTGCCTTTGCCCTTGGGCAACATCCCAAGGTCTTTTCATCCCTCTATGTAAATATGGTAAGGTCAGGAGAGGTCTCCGGAACCCTGGATCTGGTCCTGGCAAGGCTTGCGGAGTTTGGAGAACATCAACAGGCCCTGAAAAACAAGATCAGGGCTGCACTGGCATATCCCATCTTCATGACGGTGGTAGGGGTATTTGTCCTCATCTTTCTTATGAGCTTTGTGGTCCCCAATATCACAAAGATATTTCACCAGATTCATAAGGCCTTGCCCCTTCCCACAGTTATCCTCATCGGGGTGAGTAATCTTATGGGGAATTATTGGTGGGTCTTGGGGTTTACCCTGGTAGGATTGGTGGTGGCCTTTATCTTCATAAAGGAGAGGCCCAAGGCAAAAGAGTATATTGACCTCTATAAGCTGAAGATGCCCGTATTGGGGACTGTATACACAAAGCTTATGCTGAGCCGGTTTGCCAGGACCTTGGGGAATCTCTTGATGGCCGGCATTCCCATCATCACAGGACTTCAAATCGCCTCCAATGTGGTGCAAAATATCCATATAAGAAGGGCATTGGATGAAACCGCCAACGGTGTGGAGGGGGGAAAATCCCTTGCAGATGGGTTATCAAAATCAGAGCTGTTTCCCGGCATCTTGGTACAGATGGTCGGTGTGGGTGAACAGAGTGGGCAGCTGGAGGAGATGTTGCTAAAGGCCGCTGAGACCTATGAGAAGGAGATAGATGCCAAGATATCCGGACTTACCTCGGTACTGGAACCTACCCTGATCCTAATTATGGGGGCTATTGTGGGCTTTATAGTGGTATCCATCTTATTGCCCATCTTTGAGATGAATCAATTGGTGAGGTGATTTCATGAAAACTGAGTGTTTTAGGCGATCCATAGGGAGGGGAGGTTTTACCCTCATAGAGCTAATGGTGGTGATCGTGATCTTAGGGATACTGGCAGGTTTTATAGTGCCAAGGATCATGGGGAGGCCTGAGGAGGCACGGAGGTTGAAGGCCAAGATGCAGATCCAGGCCATTGAGACCGCGTTGAAGCTCTATAAATTGGACAATGGCTTCTATCCCACCACAGAACAGGGACTACAGGCCCTTGTGGAACCTCCCAGTGTGGGACAACTTCCAAAGAACTGGAGGCAGGGCGGATATCTGGAAAAGGGGAAGGTGCCCAAGGATCCATGGGGTAACGATTATGTCTATGTCTGTCCGGGGGTTCATGGGGATTTTGACCTGAGTTCCTACGGTGCCGACGGTCAGCCCGGCGGTGAGGGTGAAAATGCAGACATAAACAACTGGGAGTTGGACTGAGGTTTTGCGTCAGAGAACAGGCTTCACCCTCCTGGAACTTATACTGGTAATTGTAATTTTGACCCTTATTTTGGGGATCGGCCTACCAAAATTAGGTTCCTTTTTGGCGGGGGATGAGTTGAAGGCCTCCTCTCTGAGGCTTTTGGGGCTCCTTAAAGAGGCCCGTAATATGGCCATTTTGGAGGGGCGGTATTTTAGGGTCTACCTGGAATTGGGCACACCCAAGGTAAGCATAGAGAAGCTCCAGACCATACGGGATGAGGAGTCGCAGAGGAGATACAAGAAGATCTCAGGAGATGTGGTCATAAAGGAGCTCTGGAAAGAGGGTGTTGGGCTAATTGGCGAAGGAGAAGCATTTATCACATTTTCACCTCTGGGTTATTCCGAGACCTTTTACGTTTACCTTAGAGATTCTTTCGGGAGAGAATTTACAGTGGGTATGACCCCGTTTGGGACAAACCTTCTCCTCTCAGAGGGTGCCGTTGGCAGAGAAGGGCCATAAAAAGGGTTTTACACTCTTAGAGGTGATGATTTCCATGGCGATTCTCGCCATGGTATTTGTATCTGCCTTCTGGGCTCAATCCAAGGCAGTAGATATGAAAAATGAGGCAAAGTGGAATATACTCTCTGGACTTATGGTCCAGAGAGTTTTAAGCACATTTCAGAGTTCTTCATTCGATGACCTTGCCAAGGACTTTTCAAATTTAGATCAGGAGTACCCTGGCTTTCATATCAGTATAGAAGCTGGGCTTGAACCATTCTCAGATATAAAGGATCTCAGGGAATTTCAAATAGAAATCTCTGGGCCTGTGGAAGGTTTCAGATACAAGACAAAGCTACTTTTGTTTACAGGAAATAAGAAAAAGTGAATTCAAGAGGCTTTACACTTATGGAATTATTTATTGCGATCGTGATCCTTGCAATTGTAATCAGTGCAATATACGTGGGGTTCTCTGGGACTGTGAAGGTCGCCCAAGAGGTCGAAGGGCAGATAAATCTTGAAAGCTCATTTAGGGTTTTTGCAGAGAGAATAATAGATGACGTTGAATCTTTGATTTCCATTTCAAATGTAGGTTTTTTCTTAAATGTTCAGAGCAATTCGAAACTTTATTTCGTAACAGAAGATATGAGAGAGAAAAAAGAAGGGACTGTACTGAGTATGATCTCAGATCCTTTCTGTCCCATAGGTGAAGAATTCCCAAGAAAGGGCCCTACGCTTATATCATATGAAATTGTGAAGGATAGCAAGAACAATAACTATTTTTTGAAAAGAAAGGCAATCCCACTTTCTCGAAATTTTAAGGATAGAGATGATATTATATTGACGGATATCAAAGATATTGAAGTCCATCTCTTAGACAAAGAAGGCCAGTTGAGGTACGAATGGAATACATTAGAATCTTCAGCAGAACTACCAAAGATGGTAGTAGTCAATATCACATTGGATGGGACTCCATGGGGGTGCGGCGATCTAATCAGGACACTTTATGTTACTCCATTTGGCATAAAGAGCTAAAATGAAAAATAGAGGAATAGCCCTTATAATAACACTAACCTTAGTTGTGCTGGTTGTGTCAGTTGTTATTAATTTGTCTTCTTTAACTTGGGTCGACGTTAGTGAATCTGCAGTATTCAGGGATAAGATAATATCTAAAGCGAATCTCATATCACTTCTTAATTTTGCTATTGCAGTTCTTAGTTTGGACAGGCAGACGAATAATTATGACAGTTTTAACGATTTGTGGGCTGATAGAGAGGAGTTAAATAAGAGATTTTCCGAGTGGTCAGGTGCTGAAGTGGATATATTAATTACAGATAGCACTGGAAAATTAAATATCAATAGCCTTGTCAAGGCCAATGGAGAATATAATGATGGTGTTCAAAAAGTCCTCTTGAGGCTCCTCAAAGGTCCTGTTTTTCAACTGAGTGATGAGCAGGCGCAGGACCTATTAGATTCCATAAAGGACTGGTTAGACAAGGACGAGGAGCCGACGAGATTCGGGGCGGAAAGTGGTTATTATAAGGAAAACGGCCTTGAATACGGGGCGAAAAATGGGCCCATTGATTTTTTGGAGGAGCTGTTGATGATAAAGGGCATGACCAAAGAGATATTTTATGGTAAGGAAGGCAGGCCAGGGTTAAGGCAGTTTTTGAGGCTCAAAGGGACAGAAAGGGTTAACATAAATACTGCGCCAGCTGAGATATTGATGGCCCTGGGTGAGAATGTGCCCTGGGAGGGTGTGGAGGCCATGCTTTCTTACAGGGCCCAAAAGGGTACTGATCTAAGCAATGTGGATTGGTATAGATCAGTACCAGGGATGGCAGGGGTAGAGCTGGATTCCAATATGATTACAATAAGGAGTGATCTTTTTGAGACGACCCTTACCTTTAGGACACCTGCTAAAAGGTCTCAAATGATGGCACTCCTTGAGAGGTACTCTGGTGGTATAAGGATCTTGGACTCTAAGATGGAATAATTATAGGGAGAGAGGAGGCTTTAGTTTGGGCCAAAGGTGCCTCGGAATATATATAGCCAGAGATGTGCTCAAGGCAGTGCTTGTGGGGACAAAACTGAAGGGTGTGGAGGTCTTGGAGACCTTTTTCATACCCTGTTTAGAGGGATTGGGGGCTGCCATAGGGGAACTTTCAAAAGGGCTGAGGGAGAGGCCAGATACTGTATTTGTCACTTTAGGTTCCCATTGGGTCTCTTATAGGGCCCTTCGGCTTCCTTTTAAGGATGCCAAGGCGGTCTCAAAGGCACTTCCCTATGAACTGGAAAGCTCTATCCCCTTCTCATTAGAGGGCAAGATAGTGGATTTTAGCCCCTCCTGGGATGGCAAAGAATCACATGTTTTGTGCGCCATCATAAGCAAAGAAGAGGTCCAAAGGCTCCTGGATTATTTAAGGGAATCAGGGTTAGAGCCGGAGGCCATTGATGTGGATATGGGTTCTTTGGGGCAGCAGCTGAGATCCAGTGTTAAAATCTCTGATTACCTCTTTGGGGTCCTGAATCAAGAGGAGATAACTATAGGTCTTGTGGAAAAGAGCGAGATCAAGATAATTAGAAACTCAAAGGTACCTCTTAATGAGATGGAGAGCAAAGAGGGGTGTCATTATAAGTTTTTTGAAAAAGAACTTAACATGACCCTCTCATATTATAGATATACTTATTCACCTAACTACGAACCTGAAAAAATTTTTGTACTGGAAGATAGTGGGAGTATTTTTGAAAATTATGAGGTATTCAATGATAGTTTTGCTTTTAAAATCGATAGAATTGATTATAACATATTTTCTAATCTTTTAGGTGTTCATAAAAGTTCTAACTGGAATATCATTATTCCACTATCTGCTGCACTATTTTCTGTTAGGGAAAAACCAAGGTTTGATTTTATGAAATCTCTCTCAAAAGGTGGAAATTTGCTCCCTTCCATTTTTAAATCCATGAAGCACGTTATCATATTACTCTTTATAGCATTGATTTTATTTGGCTTTAGTCAGCTTTTGTCGTTGTATACTCTTGAAAAGAGATATTATTCCCTCGATAGAAAACTTAGGGCCTTATACTCTGAAAATTTTGGGAACCTTCCCTCGGGAAGTGATCCCTTGAGGCTGGCAAAGGAAAAGGTCTTTGACCTAAGGAAGAGATTTAAGGATGTGGAGTTTAAAGGCAGCAATGCGCCTTTTATAGAGGTTCTAACCGATGTAGTAAGCAGGATACCTGAAACAGGGTCTGTGGAGTTTAACAGACTGGTGTTGGACGCAGAAACGGTCCAAATTGCCGGTATAGCTGATAGTTATAACACAGTGGATATTTTGAGAAATGAACTACAAGGCAGCAATTTTGTACAAGAGGTTAATATTCAGTCTGCAAAGGTGGATAAAAGTGGAAAGACTGTAAATTTTGATCTAAGAATAAAAAGGAAGTCATAAGGTGAGGTTATCAAAGAGGGAAAAAAATATAATAATTTTTGCGGGGATTTTTTTTATTATCTTCTTGATAGCAGAACTACTTGTTGTTCCTTTTGTTAATTATAAAAAGCAAATTAGTTTGAATGTGGTAAAAAAGGAGAGAGATATAATAGAGATGGCTGAACTTGTATCTGAATACAATAAGTTAACGACTGATACACAAAAATTAGAAGCATTAATTTCCAAGAAAGAGAAAAGTTTTAGCTTGTTCACATTCTTAGAAAACATAAGTGGGAAAACTGAGCTTAAGGGAAATATTAAATACATGAAACCATCAGAGAGTAAGGTTAGCGGTACTTTTAAAGAGAGTATGGTAGAAATGGAGCTGGATAATATAAAATATGAGCAGTTGTTGAAATTCATGTATGAGATTGAGTACAGTGATATGGGAATTAGCTTGAAAAGGATTTCGATAAAGAAAAAACAAGTAGGTAGTGGGATGTTAGACGTAATCCTGCAAATCGTTAGCTACGATAAGATAGGGCAATAGAATGAATAAGTATGGTAAAGGGATACTAATATCAGTGTATATACTGACGTTTCTTGCAAGCTTATATTATTTTATTTTGAGTTCCTTTCCATCAAAGGAGATGGGGTCTTATTTAGGTAAGATGATTAATGAAAATTTCCCTAAGTTCAGGGCAAGCTTTGGTAGGGTGGAGCTGGGGCCTGATCTCAGCCTCAGGATAAAACCTTTTATACTAAAGGATCAGCCTTTGGAAAAGGAGTATATCAGGGCAAAGGAAGTGAGAGCGAGGATTCAGCCTCTTAGTATATTAGTTTTAAGACCTTTGGTGGTGTTAAATGGAACCATTGGAAGCGGTTATATTTTTTTAAGGAGCGAAATTCCTCTGAGAGGTTCATCAAGTGTAGATAGTTTCCATGCCACCTTTAAGGAGATAGATCTCTCGAGCTCAGCCTTAAATGAATTGTTCTTGGATTATAAAATCAAGGGGATTCTAAGCGGAGATGTTCAAATTAAAGGCCTTAGCAGATCCTTGCCTGGATTGGAGGGCAAGGTGGATTTGAAAATAAGAGAGTTCTCACTAAATTTCACAAAGTTTAATCTTGGAATAAGAGAGGTAGATTTGGAACAACTTGAGGTTACTGGGACGATTACAAATGGAAATTTTAAGGCAGAGACTGTTAAGGGAAAGGGGAAGGACCTAAACCTTGAGGTGTTAGGTCAGATTTCATTAAAGGAACCAGTAGCTAATTCAGATGTAAATCTCAATTTGAACATCATCTCAGGGCCAAAGTTTTTGGATAAGTTCCCAAAGGAATCCCCTTTCAGGGCTATAGTTGAAAAACGTTTGAAGAGTTCTAACAGGATAAGCATAAAAATAACAGGAACTTTAAAAGGGCTTAACTGGCAGATAAAATGATCTCTTTTAACAGGCTTATAGCAATTATATCCGTCCTTCTTGGCCTAACCTTAACAGTAATTATTGCATATCTTCTGGTCAATATAGGATATGGATATTTAAAGCTAAAGATAGGCCAGGAAGTAAAGATCGGAATGGTCCAAAAAGGTGAGATAAAAGAGGTAAGGAATAGGCGAGCTATTGGGGAGTACTTGGCCACCTCCCAAAAAAACCCCTTTGGTGTACCGGAGAAGGGTCAGGCTGGGGGTGAGGAAAAAAAGGCGCCTGAACCCACCACCCTAAAACTTACGCTCCTGGGTACCATAGTGGGGGACCAAAAGGGCTTGGGAGCGGTGATATTGGATCAGGTGAGTAAAAAACAGGAGCTCTATAAGGTAGGTGATAAGGTACAGGGAGCAGTAATTGCCTCAGTGGAGAGGGGGAAGGTGTTACTAAAGCTGGGGGAGAAAGAGCAGGTGCTACTTTTTGAAGAACCCTCTAAGGCCTCCCCTCCACAGGCTTCTCCTCCCAAACAGTCCCAGCCCCAGGCTCCCACCACCACCCAGATCCAAATACAGCGGGCAGATTTAGAGGCCCAATTACAGGATCTTCCCAAGTTGATGAGCCAAGTAAATGTGGCCCCCCATTTCAAGGATGGGCAGCCTGCAGGGATTGGGATACACAGAATAACTCCCGGTAGTATCTTTCAGAGGATGGGCCTCCAGAATGGAGATATACTGGTGGGAGTGGAAGGTAATCCCATATCCTCTCCTGAGGAGCTTATCAATCTATATGATAAGCTCAAAAACGCCGAGAGCTTAAGGCTCCAGGTGGAGAGGGGAGGCTCTGTAAAGGAGATAGAATACACTATAAACTAAAGACGGAGGCAAAATGTCCAAGTCCACAGACACAAGAAGACTTTTCCTAAGATTCCTTGTGTTATCTATTTTGGCTATACTTATTGGGAGCAGTTTAGGGTTTTGTGAAGATAAAAGTACTAGTAAGGCAGGTCCTGTGAGTGAAGAAAAAGATAAATTTGTGACTATTGATTTTCAAGATGTTGACATTAAAGTTTTGATAAAATTTATAAGTGAAATCACAGGTAAGAATTTCATAGTTGACAAGAATGTTAAAGGGACGGTTACCATTATAAGTCCTACTAAGATATCTATAGACGAAGCATATAAAGTCTTCGAATCAGTTCTTGAAGTCAACGGATTTGCATGTGTAGATGCGGGTAATGTAACTAAAATACTCCCTTCAGTAGATGCTAAGACAAAAGCTTTGGAACTATATCCACCTGAAATTATTGTTGATCCAAATGATAAAGTTGTCACACAATTAATAAGATTAAAATATGCAGATGCGGAGGAGATAAGAAAAGTTTTTACACCTTTGGTGTCAAAGACAGGCATGATTTCTTCTTATAAGCCTACAAATATGCTCATTATAATTGATGCCTATTCAAACATCAAAAGAATAATGGAAATCATTCAAAAAGTGGATGTGGAGGGAATAGGGAGAGAGATTTCAGTGATACCGCTCAAATATGCCAGTGCCAGTTA
>CALKZT010000042.1 GCA_938002815.1 uncultured bacterium | reverse complement strand
AGTGGGAGTGGCTGCGGTAGACCCAAAGATTATGGGGACAGCTCCTGTGCCCGCGACCCAAAGAGCATTGACCAGAGCAGGGATTAGGATGGATCAGATAGACATAGTGGAGATGAATGAGGCCTTTGCTGTGCAATGCCTTTATTGTCTATCTCGCCTTGGGCTGCCTTGGAACGATCCTAGGGTGAACAAATGGGGGGGTGCTATTGCCTACGGCCACCCTTTGGCAGCATCAGGTCCAAGGCTTGTGGCATTTCTGGCGTACCTTTTTAGGGAAGATCCTAAGGCAAGGTATGGCATTACTACCATGTGTGTCGGAAGGGGCCAAGGTTACACCATCGTTTGGGAGAATCTCTGGATCTGATACTTAGGCCATCTCATATGGGAGAGGTCCTAATCCCATATCTCTTGAGCTTTTGGTAAAGTGCTGTCCTGTGAATGCCCAAGAGTCTTGATGCCAAGGCTTTATTTCCCTTGGCCTTTTTTAAAGCCTCCTCTATAGAGGCCCTTTCTGCAACGGCTACTGCTTCCTTGAGAGGGCCACTGGGAGCCCTTTGTCTTGGGATCTCCATAAATCCCTGCATCTCCTTCGGGAGGTCTTCTAAGGCTATCTCTTCCCTTTCTGCCACGTAGAGTGCCCTTTCTAATACATTTTTCATCTCCCTCACATTTCCTGGCCAGGGGTACCTCTTAAATACATCCATTACCTCCTTTGAAATCCTTTTGGATGGCCTTCCTGCCCTTTGAATCAGTTCAGATAGGAGACTATAAGCTATCTTTGGGATATCCTCCACTATCTCCCTCAGGGGAGGGGTAGTGATGTGGAAGATCTTCAGCCTAAAGAAGAGATCAGACCTAAAGTGGCCCCTTTTCATCTCCTCTGATAGGTCTTTGTTGGTGGCTGCTATGACCCTAAAATCCACTTTTTTGGGCTTTGTGCTCCCGACTCTTTCCACCTCCTTTTCTTGGATTATCCTTAAAAGCTTCACTTGAGTAGAGAAGGGCATGTCCCCTATTTCGTCCAAAAAAATAGTGCCACCATGTGCCAGCTCAAATTTCCCCGGCTTTCCCTTTGAACTTGCACCTGTAAAGGCACCTGGCTCATAACCAAAGAGCTCGCTCTCTAAGAGCTCTTGGGGGATAGCTGCACAGTTGACCCTTATAAAAGGCCCCCTTGCCCTTTTACTGGAATAGTGTATGGCAGAGGCAAAGAGCTCCTTCCCGGTGCCAGATTCCCCCGTAATCAGCACAGGCGCATCGGAAGAGGCTGCTTTTGAGGCCTCTTTCTTTGCAATCAGCATCAAGGGAGAGTCACCTATAATACCCTCCCAGCGGCATTGGTCCTTCCTTAGCTGGTTCACCTCCTGCTTATAATACTGTAGTTGTTCCTTCAATACCTCCAGCTGAAAATAGAGGTCTCTTATCTTTTCTGGTTGATGAAACATGAGCTTTCCCAAAACGCCGATCAGTTTCCCTTCCTTGTCCCTCAAGGGTATACGGGCCACTATTCTATATTTGTTCCCAAGCTTCATTGTCTTACCTATCTGTGCCACACCAGTATTTAAGACTTCAGGCATCCTTGTGTTCTTAATTACCTCTGTAATATGTTTACCCAAGGCCTCGGTCTGGGTAAGCCCGTAAAGTTTTTCGTTGTATCTACTCATAAAACGCACAACCCCACGATCATCTATAACCACAGGGCACTCATACGGGTTATCTATCAGGGCTTCTATCAGTTGGGGGGTCAGATATGATAGAGATTCTGGCAGCTCGGTCTTGGTCCACAAGTTCTTATCTCCTTTGGTTCTCATGGTCCGATTGGGTTAGAGATAACTTTGTCCAAAAAATTCCGGAAAAGATCTTAGACTTGTCGTGGGGTTATATCAATACCAAAAAACCTTTGTTCCCTAGGTAACCTAAGACCTTGCCCCATCTGTTTGACAGAGGCCTTACCTTGGTTTAATAAGGGGATGGGGGCATAATAAGGCCTATGCTGGGAGCCATAGTGGGTGACATAGTGGGGTCCTATTACGAGGTACATAGGGTCAAGACCAAGGATTTTGCCTTCTTTAGGCAAGAGAGCAGATTTACAGATGACACAGTACTTACGGTGGCAGTGGCGGAACATCTCCTGACTGGTAGGGATATAGTGGAACTATTCCACAATTATGTACTTGCATACCCATTGGCAGGATACGGGACCAGTTTTTTTAAGTGGGCCATGGAAAGGAGCAGGACACCTTATAGGAGCTATGGAAACGGTGCGGCCATGAGGATTAGCCCTGTGGGATTCGCCTACACTGACTTAGAGAAGGCCTTTGGGAAGGCAGAGGAGGTTACAACCGTGACCCATAATCACCCTGAGGCCATAAAGGGTGCAAAAGCAGTGGTATCTGCAATCATCCTTTCAAAGGAGGGGAGGTCAAAGGAGGAGATAAAAGGTTTTATCGAAAGGGAATTTGGATATAATCTCAGCCGCTCTCTGGACCAGATAAGGCCCGGCTACAGGTTTGACCTCAGCTGTCAAGGCACTGTTCCGGAGGCCATCATATGCTTCTTGGAGTCTGTGGACTTTGTGGATGCCATCAGAAATGCCGTATCCTTAGGAGGAGATGCAGACACCATGGCATGTATAGCAGGTGGGATTGCCCATGCATACTATGGCGGAGTCCCCGAGTTTTTGAAGAAGAAGGCCTTCGAGATCCTTGATGGGAGGCTTAAGTCTGTGATTAAGAGTTTTTGTAACAGATTTCACTGTTGAGGTAGGCTATGCTGAAGGCTATAGGCTTTGATCTCTTTAATACACTTATGGTTGTTCACCCCAATGCCCTAAACGTTGCCCTCGGGAGGCTGGTGGATACCCTTTTGAGGGCCGGTTTAAGCCTTACCCCTGAGCGCTTTTTGGAGGTCCACAACCAATGTGCGGTATCCCACATAAAGGAGGCCAAGGCCACAGGGAGGGAGACACATAACAGCATCTGGATCTCAGAGGCCCTAAAGGCCTTCAACTACCATTTAGATCCCCACGGAGAGATAATTGGGGAAGCAGTGGAAAGCTACTTTTCTGCCTTCTATGAGCTATCCAGTGTGATACCTGGCACACATTTGATCTTAGGGGAACTAAAGTCCAGATACAAATTGGCCCTGGTGAGCAACTTTACCCACTATCCTGCCTGTATCAGAATACTGGAAAGATTGGGCCTGAGGTATTACTTTGATCTATTGTTGATCTCAGGGGAATTCGGATTTAGAAAGCCCCACCCCTCTATCTTTGACATGATGGTCCACAACTTAGGGGTTAGAAGGGAAGAGGTGATATTTGTGGGAGATGATCCAGAGTCCGATGTAAAAGGTGCCTTGATGGCAGGGATAAGGCCTGTCTGGAGCAGTTATGTCCTGGACCAAAGGATCCCCTTCACACCGGGATATGTGGCCTATACAGTCAGGCCCGAGGAGGTCCCTGGGTATAGGATCTCCACCTGGAACGACCTGAAGGCCCTCTTGGAATCCTTGGAATAGAGATTGGAAGATAGATCCCAAAGGGTCTCAATAGTTATACCTGTCCATAACGAGGGGGAAAACCTCCTCTCTCTATTAGAGGAGTTGGAAGGGGTGGTCCTAGACCAAGGGATCATGGAGGCCTTGGTGGTGGATGACAAAAGTGAAGACGAGAGCCTTCCTCTCTTAAGAGAACTAAAGAGGAAGCTTAGCTGGCTTAGGGTGATCTTTCACCTAAAGAGGGGGGGCCAAAGCATGGCACTGCTTACGGGCATAAGGCATGCCCGAGGGGATGTGATAGTGACCATGGACGGAGATGGCCAAAATGATCCAGAGGATATCAGAAGGCTCTTGGGGGTCTTTTTTCAAAATAGCTCAGACTTTCTCCTGGTTATGGGAAGAAGGCGCAGGAGGAGGGATTCTTGGATCAAGAGGGTTAGCTCCAGGATAGCCAATGGGGTGAGGGGTTATATCCTCAAGGACAACACCCCTGATACAGGTTGTGGGCTAAAGGTCTTCAAAAAAGGGGACTTCTTGCGTTTGCCCACCTTTGATCATATGCATAGATTTTTGCCTGCTTTGTTTTTGGCAATGGGTGGGAAGGTGATTTCTGTAGATGTCTCTCACAGACCAAGGGCTAAGGGGCTAAGCCATTATGGTACCCTGGATAGGCTCTGGATGGGAATATGGGACCTATTTGGGGTCTATTGGTTGATTAGGAGAACCAAGAAGATAGAGGCAGGGGAGATAGAATGAAATCAGAGACACTCTGGTTGGGGATTGGTTTTGGTGGACAGGCCATGTTCAGCATGAGGTTTTTGGTGCAGTGGCTCTATAGCGAGAAGATGAAGAGGAGTGTGATACCCATTGCCTTCTGGTATTTTAGTATTGCCGGCTCCCTCCTTCTGCTCTCCTATGCCATTTATAAAAAGGATCCTGTGTTTATCCTGGGTCAGTCCTTTGGGTTATTTGTGTACTTGAGAAACCTCCATCTCATAAGGCGTCAGAGGCAAATTGCCCCCAAAGAGAGTAGCCCATAAAGGGCCCAATAGTCTCTACACCCTTTTCTTTTGTGGGGCAGGGCTTTTTGCCTTAGGCCTTTTTACCCTCTATGTTAGGCCCCCTTGGCCCATAGACGAGACAAGGTATCTCTCAGTGGCATGGGAGATGTGGAAGGAGGGGAGTTTTTGGGTGCCGAAGCTAAATGGCCTCCCTTACAGCCACAAGCCGCCCTTACTCTTTTGGCTTATACACTTGGGCTGGGCCATCTTTGGTGTAAATGAGTGGTGGCCAAGGCTACTTCCATTTTTCTTTGGGTTTGTAAATCTCCTCCTTATCAGAAGGCTCATCTATTCCGTCTATGGGAGAGAAGACCTAAAGGACTTTGCCTCCCTCACACTTTTTGGCCACCTTATCTTCCTCTTCTTTTCCTCTGTAGTGATGTTCGACATGTTTCTCCTTCTCTTTGTCTCCATGGCCTATCTGAGTCTATTGGAGCTCCATAGCCGAAAGGGGAATCTCGTCTATTTAGGGATCTCCATGGGCCTTGGGGTCTTGACAAAGGGGCCCGTGGTCTTTTTGCATATCCTCCCCATCTCCTTTTTGCTCCCCTGGATCTTCGCCCTCAAAAAGGGGGAGCTTTTGTTATTTTATAAAAGACTCATCCTTGCAGTCTCCCTGGGTGTGGCCATCTCCTTATCCTGGGCACTCCCTGCCTCTATCCTTGGGGGAGAGGCATATAGAAATGAACTCCTCTGGGGCCAAAGTGTGGGGAGAATGGCCAAGAGCTTTGCCCACAAGGGCCCGTGGTGGTTTTATCTCTTGAATACCCCTCTGATTCT
>CALKZT010000041.1 GCA_938002815.1 uncultured bacterium | reverse complement strand
GAGGAAACAGGGACGGGTCGAATTAGAGCTTGATATGTTGTTACTATACTGATATAAGGCAATTGGGGAGGAAGATATTATGCCTAAATTAAAGGGTAGAGCTAAGAGAAATGAGTTAAAGGCACCAGATGAGTTTCTCACCTTTTCTCAGAGGGTAATGGCCTATGTGAGATCTCACAAGAAACAGGTATATGGAGTCATAATTGGTATATTGGCTACTGTATCTTTGTATACAGCAGGTTGGGCCTATTGGGTATATATGAACAAAAAGGCATTGCTGCTTTATGGAACCGCTGTAAGTAGATTCAATTCTGTCGCTTTTGATCAGGAGAGACTAAAAAATGAAAAGGATATGGTCTTAAAGCCTTTTCAAGATGTTTATGAAAGGTTTCCCATCTCGAAGGCCTCCAAGCTTATAAACCCATTTCTCGCCTACATATCATACAACACAGGGGACTTGGAGAATGCAATCAAAGGTTATGAATCATTTTCTGGTCGTTTTGATAAAGGGAATGAATTCCACAAACTTTCCCTGCTCGCCCTTTCCAAGTGTTTGGAAGAAAAAGGTGAGCTGGATAAGGCCGTTGAGGTCTTGAATAGTGTCTCCCTCGAGGAGTCTGATCCCATCTCTGCAGCCCTCATTTATCAGAAGATCAGGCTCTCTTATCTAAAGGGCGAAAGTAAGGCCAAGGAAGAGGCAAAGGCACTTATAGGCAAGCTCAAAGAAAGCTGGCCTGATTACCCACTTTTACCTCTCTTGGAGGCAAGGTAATCTTAAGGATTAGGGGGATCAGATGGAAGGTCATATGAGGCTTAGGGATTATAAGAAGGCAGAGATAAGGGGCAAGGTGGTGTTGGTGAGGGTGGATCACAATGTGGTGAAAAAGGGGAAGGTGGTGGACCCTTATAGGATAGAGGCCACGATCCCCACATTGGTGAATATTGCCCTTAAGGGGGGAATGCCTGTGCTCATGACCCATGTGGGCAGGCCCAGAGACAAAAAGAGCGGGAAGATAATGATCAGGGAAGAGGAATCTGTAAGGCCAGTGGTGGAATATCTGAGAAACCGATTGGATTTGGAGATCTGCCTTCCGGAATATGAAATCCCATCAGAAGGGGGGATAGGGTCCCTGGGAGATGTGGCAAAGGCGGCAGTGGATGGGCTTAGAAGTGGCCGCTGGGACATGGTATACCTGCCCAATACCAGATGGTTTGAGGGGGAAGAGGCCAAGGACCCCAAAAGGGATGGTTTTGCAAAGGAGCTCTCTTCACTGGGGGAGGTATTTGTAAATGATGCCTTTGGATCCTGGCAGGCCCATGTGAGCACCTACTATGTGACGCAATACTTGCCATCCTATGCAGGCTCTCTACTTCAAAGGGAAGTAAAGGCACTGGAGAGGCTCTATACACCTAAGAGGCCTTTTGTGGCGGTAATAGCCGGGAGCAAGTATGATACCAAGATAGGACCAATCAATGCCCTATACGATCTGGCAGATTATCTCATATTGGGTGGGGTAATCTACAATGCCTATTTGGGAGCAAAATATGACCTTGAGATTACGGGTGTCTCACCAGAGGACAAGGAGCTGGCAAGGGATCTGGTCAGCAGGGACAGGGAGAAGGGTAAGATCTTGGAACTCAAAGGCCTGGTGGAAAACAGGGGCCCTGATTTGAAGGACATGAACAACAAGTATGAAATAACGCTCCAGGAGGCAGTGGAAAGAAAGCTTCTTGGTGCGATCTTGGACGTTGGGGGTTTTTCCTTTGAAGACAGGGAATTGAGGGGTGTTCTGCTCAGTGCAAAGACCATATTTGTAAATGCGGTGATGGGGCTGGTGCCCTACTATCCAGAGGGTAGCAGGGCATTGTACAAACTCGTATATGAAAACAGGGAGGCAGAAAAATTCCTGGCAGGGGGTGATACCCTTCAGGAGTTTAGGAACTTGTGCCCTGGGGATTATATCAAGGCCTCAGAGGATCCCAAGACATGCTTTTTTACTGGGGGTGGTGCCGTCCTCACTGCTATAGAGCAAGGCTCTCCTTTTGGACTGAAGCCCATAGGGGTTTTGTCCGAATGAGGCCTGTTCCCATATTTGATCCATCCCAAAAAAAGAGGCCCATGAGGGTGGGGGTCTTTATGTCTGGGTCAGGTACCAACTGTATCAAACTCCTTGAAAGGCAAAGGGAGCTGGAAAAGGAAGGAGTTAGGCCCTTTGAGGTGGTTTTCATATTTTCAGATAGATCAGATGGGAAGTGTAAAGGGGAATCAATAGCGCATAAGTACGGCATCCCTTACTTTAGCTACGATATCAGGCGCTTTCACCAATTGAGGGGTAGGAAAAGGGAGGTCCACACAAAGGAAGGGCTGGAGCTAAGAAGGGAGTTTGACCAGGTACCCAAAAGGCTTGTGGAGGCCTTTGAGGTGGATATGGTGGCCCTTGCCGGGTATATGAGTTATACAACCTTACAGAGGTGTGTAAATGTCCATCCGGCAGATCTGAGCATACTGGACCAGAGGGGGAAGAGGAAATATGTGGGAGATAGAGCTGTACTGGAGGCCATAAAGGCAGGAGAAAAGGAGCTTAGGTCCTCTACCATCTGGGTGGATGAGGGAGTGGATACAGGCCCACTTTTGATGGTCTCCCAACCCATAGCCGTAAGGTTGCCAAGGCCATTAGAGGAGTTAAAGAAGGACCCAGCTGAATTGGAAAGGGTGGCCCAAGAGCACCAGGAACAGCTTAAAGAAGTGGGAGACTGGAGGATCTTTCCCAAGACCATTGAGATGATAGGGGAGGGTAGATTTGCGTTGGATGAGGCCAAAAATGTGTACGTGGATGGGATACTGGTGAAAGGAGGTTTTAGAGAGGGATGAGGCCTCCCCTTGAAGCAAAGAGATCCCCTTGCCCCCTTTTTTTGACTATAATTTTGGCGTTTATCCTTTTGAGGAATTGTCCAGTACATGCCGCTCAATTCTCTTTGAGGTCTGTGGAGTTTTTGTCAGGACATTACTGGTCACCGGTTATCGCTGCCACCCACAGACAGGATTTAGACTATATGGCACTCTATATGAGGTCAGAGCTAATCAGGGTTTTTAAAAGCGTATCCCTTTTGGGGGAGATAACCTTCAATAAGACCACTAAGGGGCCAGATGGGTTTATGGGAGGAGTTACTATCATCTTGAGAAAAGAGTTTAGCAATTTATATGACTCAGTTCCCTACATCCAGATAGGCTGTGGGGTTTTGTACAACGACATATACAAGGATTACGAGCAAGACCTTATCGGCAATCCAATTGAATTTAATCCACAATTGGGAACGGGATTAATGTATGAACTCAGTAAGGGATTAAACTTTCATGTGGAAGCCTCTTTTCAACATATCTCAAACGCCGGGTTAAAAAAGGGTAGGAACATAGGGGTGAATGGAGTCGGTTTCCTTTTAGGACTCTCATGGACGATACATTAAAAAGGCACTGCTCCCTAAATGATTCGACTTATAGACGATCTTTACTGATTACTTGATCTGATATAATCGGGGTCACATAGATTATGGTCTAAAAAGATAGTTCCCTTCTATGACTCTGAAATTAGAAACAAAAACCTTTTTGCGACATCTGGTCGGATGGGTATTAAGCATTTCCCTTATCTTAATTTTAATTTACAAAGTTGATACAGACTCTGTTATAAATACATTGAAGTCAGTGAAGCTAAATTTGGCTTCATATATCCTTTTGATAGTAATTCTTTCAACGCTATTGAGGGCGGTAAGGTGGAAGATAATTTTAGGCTCATTATACAGAGTATCCTTTTATAGGGCACTCGAAGGTATAGTGATTGGGTATTTCACAAACTTGATCCTTCCTCTCAGGGGCGGTGAGGTTATTAGGGCTCATTATATTGGTTTAGTAACCAAAAAGAGTAGCTTCTCAATGTTAAGTACCATAGTAATTGAAAGATTGTTTGACGGTCTATCCATGGGTGTAATCATACTAGTAGCTCTTTTAAATATTGGAAGTAACATAATGCCTAAGCTCCCATCATTATTGTTGTCGATACTGACTATTTTTCTTATTTTACTAATGATTTTTTTAGCTTCATATAAAAAGGACTCAATCTCAAAATTCCCCTGGTTTAGAAGCTTTAAAGATAGGGTATGTGGCTGTAGAATAGGCTTTGTGAAATATATTCAGTCATTTTTTTCTGGTTTTAGTATCTTAAACTCATGGATTAATGCATTATATCTTTTTGGATTATCATCACTGATTTGGTTTGTAACATCTTTTGCAATTATTCTTAGTGCTGAAGCTTTTGGGCATGAGATTGGGTATACCGAGTCATTGATAGTCTTAGGGTTTCTTATATTTGCTCTTTCTATTCCATCTACACCGGGTTTTGTGGGGACCTTTCACGCAGGTATGACCTATGGCCTTGTACTCTTTGGTATTCCTAAGGATGTGGCTTTGAGCTCTTCTATTTTGTTCCATGTGATAACATTTTTACCTTTTGTCATCTGGGGACCTTTAGTTGTGTACAAATACGGGATGAAGATAAACTTAAAGGCCGTAGAGGTAAAGAGATGATCGGAATTTTAGGGAAAAATAGATTAGATTTTTTTGACATTTTGGTTCTCATAAGTTGTGAAGGCTTCATCTTCACTTACTTCGATCCTAATTTTCTTGCCCTGAAAACTATCACTGCAGGAGGGGATACGGGATCCCATTATTACACCAGTGTTTTCCTAAAAGAGGTATTATTGCCACAGGGCAAGATCATGGGCTGGATGAATGCCAATTACGCTGGTTATCCACTCTTCTATCACTATTTCCCGTTACCATTTTTAATGATGGCATTACTTGCCTACTTAATACCCATGCAGATTGCCTTCAAGCTTATAACGGTCTTGGGCACAGTTTTGACCCCAATCTTTTTGTATATCTCCTTCAGGCTGGCCAAGGTCCCAAAGCCTATACCTGTTATTGCAAGTGTTGCATCTTTGGCCTTCCTTTTCAACGAAAAGAATTCCATGTGGGGGGGGAATATACCAAGTACTCTGGCAGGTGAGTTTTCTTTTTCTCTGAGTTTTTCTTTATTTTGTCTGCTTTTAGGCACATTCTACAAGGGAATTAAAGAAAAAAAATTACTTATTCTAAATGGAATTATTATCGCTCTCATGGTTTTCAGCCATGGTTATACATTTGTATTGTTTGGATTATTGCTTCCATTCTTCCTAATTCATAGAGACTGGCCATACAGATTTGCGTATGTTACCTGTGCAATTATTTTGGGTGTCTCCCTTGTAGCCTTTTGGCTTTTTACCTTTTTTGCAAACCTTCCATGGGTCACACCTTATAGACTGAAGTGGATATTTGGTTCAGCTTGGGAAATCTTTCCTCCGGTTCTGATCCCCTTCTTTGTCCTCGGAGTTTTTGGGGTTATTGTGGGATTAAAAAATGAGTTTGTGAGAATATATGGATATCTACTCCTCGTCTCCATCTTAGGGTATTTTATCTCTTATGACCTGGGCTTGGCAGATATAAGATTTCTTACCTTTGCTCAATTTACTCTTACCATATGCGCTTCCTTCTCATTCTATTCCATA
>CALKZT010000040.1 GCA_938002815.1 uncultured bacterium | reverse complement strand
AGGCCTTGTTTCACACCCTCACAAATGTGGACTTTGACCCTCAGAGGTTCCCTCCGCTGATCCAAGAGACAGTGCAACTGAGGGAGAGACTTAAGGGTGCACTCAGGGAAAAAGGTGTGACGGCATTCAAAGAAGAGGCTGCCAGTTTTGTGCCTGCAAAGGGTTTGGATGAGTTGGTCAAACAGGGCGAGTCCTTTGGGATAAAGGCAGATCCTGAAAAGGATCCGGATATCCATGCCCTTAAATGGACCCTGGTGTTTGGTCTGAAGGGGGTTGCCGCCTATGCAGACCATGCCCAGATACTTGGTAAAGAGGATGACAGAGTTTATGCCTTTGTTCACGAAGGCCTTGCCAATACCTTAAGAGATGATCTTTCCTTAAACGACTGGGTAGGGCTTGTGCTGAAGTGCGGAGAGATCAATCTAAGGACCATGGAGTTATTGGATAATGCCAACACAGAGGCATATGGCCATCCAGTCCCCACAAAGGTCCCATTAGGGGCCAAGAAGGGAAAGGCAATTTTGGTCTCAGGGCACGATCTCAGGGACTTGGAGCTGATATTGAAGGGGAGCGAGGGCAAGGGTATACATGTCTATACCCATGGTGAGATGCTCCCTGCTCACGGTTATCCAGGGCTCAAAAGATATTCTCACCTATACGGTCATTTTGGGACTGCCTGGCAGAACCAGACAAAGGAATTCCAGGACTTTCCAGGGGCCATCGTGATGACCACAAACTGCCTCCAGAGGCCCAAGGATACATACAAGGCAAATATATTCACCACAGGCTGCGTGGGCTGGCCTGGGCTGGTACACATAGAGGACAAGGACTTTTCCCCTGCCATAAAAAGGGCTTTGGAACTGGAGGGATTTTCTGAGGATAAGAATGGGGGGTATGTCACTGTGGGTTTTGCCAGGAATGCAGTCTTGGGAGTGGCAGATAAGGTGATAGAGGCGGTTAAATCAGGGGCCATCAGGCATTTCTTCCTGGTTGCAGGATGTGACGGTGCAAAGCCCGGAAGGAACTACTATACCAGGTTTGTGGAACTGGTCCCCAAGGACTGTGTGGTACTTACCTTGGCCTGTGGTAAGTTTAGGTTCTTCGACAAGGACCTTGGGGACATAGGGGGAATTCCAAGGTTGCTGGATATGGGACAGTGTAATGATGCCTACTCTGCCATACAGGTGGCAGTGGAGCTGGCAAAGGCCTTCAACGTGGGGGTAAATGAGCTGCCCCTGAGCATGATACTCTCCTGGTATGAGCAAAAGGCCGTGGCCATACTCTTGACCCTCTTCTATTTGGGGATCAAAAACATAAGGCTTGGTCCGTCACTTCCTGCCTTTATTACCCCAAATGTCTTGGATGTCTTGGTAAAGAATTTCAATGTGATGCCCATAAAGACCCCTGAAGAGGACCTAAAGGCAATCCTGGGCTAAACTCAGGCCAGTTTCATAAAACCCAACCCATCCGGGCCATGGGGCCTGGATGGGTTTCTTATATGGTTCTGGATCCCTGATAAAACCGGCTCCATTTTGTAAGTCTCCTTTTTGTCTGCTTTTATAGGTCCAAATTGTCTCCCCACTAAAGCTACCTATCCCCTGCTGGCCAGGTGTTTTACATCCGCACATAGCACTTCTGGACAAATTGCCCAATACCCACTTCAGGTGTGGGCTCTATAATGCTCTAAATTCACCTTTCATGTCCCCACTCCCATTTATTTTGGCCTAACGGCACGTGGCTCAGCCGTTCAGATCGAGGGAGCAGGGCGATCGAGGAAGGAGTGGCTGGAGACAGCTGTTGGGCAGAGTAGGCGGCGACCGATCCCGTGAATCAGTATGCCATCTTCATCCAAAAGAAGTTTATAAGTCACATGGTAGTGACCCAGACGGAGCCTGCAAAATCCTGATAGGGTAACAGTCAATCCCCAAAGAGTAGGGGCAAATAAGTACCCTCTTCCCCTCATTGCGGGGGAATCGAATACCCCAAGGCCAATCCCTTACTCAGTATTTCCCATAGGGGCAAAGCATTATCTCAGCCCCTTTCTCCCAAGCTTCACCTTAAGGAGGGTCCACCTTTTTGGTCTTCCACACCCCACAGCCGGGGCTCATTTTCTGAGGGAACACCCTTTGTGGAGGAAGGATGAAAAAACCAATGGGCTAATACTTAGCCTAATAAATACTCAAAAAAATGTATGGGAATGTGATCTACGTCACAGACAGGAAATAGTGGGTCTGATACTCATATGGGCAAAATAGCAAAGGAAAGGAGGGGAAGACCCCACATCCCATGAGGGTGTGGGGTCCTTCACTTTGTGCAGATATTTTTGTGTTTGACACCCCCAAGTTTAGTGTTTAATTTGGCCTCCATGCCCTGGTCTTCCAGAGGCTAAGGAGACCAGGGCAAATTATTTTTTTGGAGGCACAACATGAAGGCAGATACCAATCTTTTCGTGTCCATCGACTATAACCTCTCCTTGGATTCAGGGGAGGTTATAGACAGATCAGAACCCGGTAGGCCTTTGGGGTTCATATTCGGGAGAGGACAGATCATACCTGGCCTTGAAAGGGCACTAGTTGGTAAGGAACCCGGCGATAGGGTGCAGGTGGTTTTGGAACCAGAAGATGCCTATGGAAACGCGTCCCCAGACCTGTTTAGACAGATACCCATAGCCAATTTTCCCCAGGGTATGGAACTAAAACCGGGTATGAGCTTTGAGGTTAGGACGGCCCAAGGGCCCATGATGTTTAGGATCCATGAGATCCAGGATGAGGTAGTTGTGGCAGATTTCAACCACCCCCTGGCAGGAGAGAGACTACACTTCGACGTGACCGTGGTGGAGGTTCGAGAACCCTCTATTGAAGAGTTTTCAAGCCTTTTTGGGGGATGTGGCCCTGAGGGTTGCGGGAGTTGTTCATCTGGGTGTGACTAAAAACGAGGGGCCCCTGCCCGGAGGGGTATGGGCCCCATGAATTAGACCTCTCTTCTTAAGGCCTTCCAGCCCTTAGAGCTGATCAGTTCCCCTGACCTTGTGACAAGGAGGCAGTCACATCCATAGCTCTCCACAAAACTCTCTCCCACCTTAGGCCCCATTACAAAGAGGGCAGTGGAGAGGGCGTCTGCCTCTTTTGTGCTCCTGGCCACCACAGAGACACTTATCAGGTCCGAAGGAGACTTTCCCGTGGCTGGGTTCACTATGTGGTGGAAGAGCATCTCATTATCGTAGTAGACCTCATAATTCCCACTTGTTGCGATTGCCCCTTCCCTGAGCCTAATAACATCCGGATATTGGCCTTTCTTTTCTGGGTCCTGGATGGCTATCTTCCAAGGCCCTCCCTCTTTTCTCTCCCCCTTGACCCTTATATCTCCGCCGGCGTTGATGAGATAGTTTTGGATCCCGTGCTTGGCCATTACATCCGATGCCATGTCCACGATATAACCCTTTGCTATTCCATCCAGTGTTATCCCCATCCCCTCCTTCGCAAAGGAGATACCCTCAGGGGTAAGTCTCAGATATTCTGTACCCACCATATCTATGGCCTTTGTAATCTCTTCTTCAGAGGGCGGCCTCCCCTCTTTAAATCTCTTCTCGTATAGGTCCAGCAAGGGCTTCACGGTTATATCGAAGGCCCCATGGGTGAGAGAATGGAACCTCACTGATTCTTCTACCATGACCCTCAATTGGGGCGGCACGTCCTTAAGCCTTCCCTCTTTGTTTAAGAGCCCTACCGAGCTGGTTGTGGCAAACCTGGTGAGAATCCCTTCCAATCTCTTTATCTCTTCAAAGGCCAGCCCTATGGCATGGTCTGCCTTATCCCTTGAAGGGTCAACAGCGATGATCTGGACCACTGTTCCGATCAGGAGCTGGGTCCTGCTCACCTTGTAGAGATTCCTATCAAATTTCAGTGCCTCACTAACAGAGGGTATCAGGGCACCCCCTGCAATTCCAAGTCCCAAGAATACGGATCTTTTCAAGAATTCCCTTCTGCTAAAGGACTTCCCCATCTATCTCCTCCCAATTACGCTGATTTGGCAAGTTTAGCCTCTGGAGCCTGGGAAAAGTACCTAAATATCCCTCTGGGGCACTTTTCCACACATATTTCCTTACAATCAGGCCCATATCCTATACAGATCTTTTGATCCACTTTGATTATCCCATCCTCCATACTCACTGCCTTGGCAGGGCATACCTTAACACACATCCTGCATGAGATACAACCCACCTGACATATCTCCTTTACAGCCTTCCCTGGGTCCTTTGAACTACAGGGCACCCAGACTCTGGCCTTAGAAGGGATGAGCTCTATTATCCCCTTAGGGCAACTCTTAACACAGGTACCGCAACCCACACAAAGCTCAGGATCTACTTGGGGGAAGTTTTCCACCATCTGGATCGCTCCAAAGGGACATGACCCTGCACAGTCCCCAAAGCCCAGACAGGCATAGGCGCACTCAAATTGCCCCTGAAAGGCCTGTTTCGCGGTGGCACAACTCTTTACCCCAATGTATGAGAACCTCTGGGCCACCTTGCCCTCTATACGACTGCATCTGATAGCTGCCACCACGTTCTCTAAGGTGGCCATCTTCTTGCCTGTGATCTCAGCCACCTGCCTCGCTACCTCTTCCTTACCAGGAAAACACAAATTGGGAGGTACACTGGGATCGTTTACCACCGCCTCGGCATAGCCTTCACAACCCGGATATCCGCATCCGCCACACTGGGCCCCTGCAAGTACCTCAAGCACTTCCTCTACCTTGGGATTCCCCTTGACATGGAATTTATGGGCAGCAAGGGCAAGCCCTATACCAAAAAAGAGGCCGATTGAGGCCAATACGGCAAGACCTCCCAACGCAAGCCTTAACAATTCTGGACTCATGACTCCTCCTCAAAATAAAGACATACCTGAAAAACCCATAAAGGCAAGGGCGAAAAGCCCTGCCGTCACAAAGGCGATGGGCAACCCCCTAAAGGAGGGGGGAACAAGGGCAAGCTCCAGGCGCTCCCTTACAGAAGACATTAAAAATAGCGCCACCAAAAATCCTAAACCTGCGCCAAGGGCCAGCATGAGGCTCTCAACGGCATTGTATTCGTTATCAGCCAGTATCAAGGGCACTGCGATGATTATGCAATTGGCAATAACCAAGACTAAGTACACACCAAATGCCTTAAATAAAACTGGATTTACCTTTCTGAGAATAGTATCTACCGCCTGCACAGATAATGATACCATTCCAATAAAGACTACTACCTGCAAAAAACTTAGATTGAAGGGTTTTAAGACAAATTGGTACAAGAACCAGGACATCATGGCTGAAAATACCATTACTATGGTAAAGGTAATACCCATGCCTACGGCTGTGCTCTTCTTCCTTGAGGTTCCAAAAAACACACAAAGCCCAAGATATTTTGTAAAGACGAAGTTATTCACTAACATAGCACCAATGAAGATTGAAAATAGATAGCCAAAGTAAAACTTCTTGACCTGCACCTGGAGTTTCGGAAATGTTTGCTTACCAATCTTTATGTTTTTCATGCCGACTATATGGACTTCATTCTTGTTTAGATCCTCTGACATAACGAGAGTGATAGTTCTCTTATCAGGCAAAAGTTCGACTTTCGAGACTCCTATTAGAATATCCGGATTAATCTTTTGATACACATAGAAATTGTTTACATCTTTGGCCCAGGCTTCTTCTATCTCTTCTATGAATTCAATTATTATCTGATTGGCCTTATCAAAGCTTGCCTTCCTCACAACATTTACATTCTCAGCCAGTGCTATCCCTGATAACAGGCCAAATACGAAAAGACAAAGGAGTATGATCTTTGTGGTGCGCATGACCTACCTTCTCTTCTGTTTTAATTTGAATTCCACATAATTGAAAATAGCCATCATAAGTCCTACGCAGAAAAACCCTGCTGCAGGGAGGACAAAGAAGAGCAAGGTCCTAAAACCCAAGACCTTATAGCCAAAGAGAGTGCCCATACCAAGCAGCTCCCTCACAAACCCGATGGCCATCATCCCAAACATGAAGCCAAGGCCCATTCCAAGACCATCCCAGAAGGATTTCACGAAATTATTCTTGCAGGCAAAGGTCTCAAGCCTCATGGTGATTATGGCAAAGGCCACTATGAGCTTTACAAAGATCCCCATGGCCTTGTAGGCGCCAGGAACATAGGCAGCAAGTACCATGTCTATCACAGTGACCCATGTAGCTATTGTAAATGTGTATGTGGGGATCCTGATCCTGGGATGGATATAGTCCTTTATAAGGGCAATGGTGCAACTGGAAAAGACCTGGACAAAGGTGACTGCTATTCCCAAGAGGAGCCCGTTGGTCATGGTAGTGGTAAGCCCCACTGCAGGACACATGGAGAGGGCAAGCCTGAATATGGGATTTTCATTTAATATACCATTTAAAAACAGCTCTGAATTGCTCTTGGTAGTTGCTGCCATCTTTCCTCCCCTAAAAGGCCAATCTCAGCCCTTGTGTGCTTGCTATCTTTTCCAGGTTCTTAAACCTGTATGCAAAACTACTTGCCATACCCTTTAGTCCTTCTGTAACTGCCTTGCTAGAGATGGTAGCCCCTGTCAGTGCATATATGTCTTTGTCCTTGAACTGTGAGAGCTGCCTTGCCCTCTCTTGGGGTGGGATCTGTGCGCCTTCCAAGATCTTCCTGTATTCCTCTGGTAAAGGCTCTTTCACCACCTTTAGCTCCTTGAGCTTGCCAAAAGGCTTCCCCACAAACTGGTTCTTGAAGTAGTCCTGGGTTATCTCTCCGCCAAGTCCCGGATCCTCTTCATGCTCCATGATCTCAACCCCTTTTACTGTAAAATCAGGCTCCAGGGCAAGCATCGCCTTTATCATTGTCTTAAATCCGGGGAATCTGCCGGGCAGTAGATATGCAACCCTCTTATCTCCCTGGACTGCCACTATTGCAGAATCTCCGTATATGGCCCTCTTCTCCTTCCCAAGCACAGCCTCCAATGCCTCTTGCCTTTCCTTGGCCTCAAAGGCCTTTTCAGGCTCCAATTTGAGATCCAGGGCCTCCTTCAGCTCCCCTTCCTGGCTCAGGATCAAGAGCTTGAACTTTTCACCCTTGTCATCCAACACAGGCACCATGTAGGCAAGGTCCTTTCTTTCTATGTCTTTGGCATCCTCTATGAGGTAACGATAGATTGCCTTGAACTTCAAGTCCTGGGGAGGGGGTGTGGACTTGCCGTAACCCAGGAGGCCTAGCATGGTCTCCTCAAAGATCATATGTTCATTCTTCTTCTTTGCGTCATGGGTGATGGTAAAGACACCCCCCATGACCAGGCCTGCCAGGAAGCAGGTTATTATAAGACCTGTTGTGATCCTCAGGATCTGGTTCATTTTACCCCTCCTTTGGGAGGTGCAAATCTCTTTGGCCTAAACCAATTGTCCAGGGCCGGCACAAGGGGATTCATTAGGAGGATTGCATAGCATACGCCCTCCGGGTAGCCCCCTTTAAGCCTAATGAGGACAGTCAATGCCCCTGCCCCCACTCCAAAAATGATCTTGCCTGTGGCCCAATTAGGGGATGTGACATAGTCGGTGGCCATAAAGAAGGCACCCAGGATCACACCTCCTGTAAGGACTGCTATTATGGGATCCCCTTGGAAGAGTCCATCCCCACCAAGGATCCAAGAGAGAAGGCCCACTGTGACTATCATGGAGACAGGTATGTGCCAGGATATATAGCCTTTGTAAAGGAGATAGAGCCCTCCCAGGATCAACAGGAAGTGAGAGGTCTCACCTATGCAGCCTGGCATCGACCCAAAGAAAAAGTCAAAATAGACCTTCCAGAGATCCCCATACCTTTCAAAGAGGGCAGGGAGACCGTAGTGTTTTATGATGTAGAGGGGTGTCGCTGAGGATATGGCATCCACAGGGGGTGGAGAGGTAAAATAGTGCTCAGGCCTCACCCATGCCGAGGTCATGGCCACAGGGAATGTGGCCACCATAAAGGCCCTCCCTATGAGGGCAGGGTTGAAGATATTATATCCCAGACCACCCATAAGCTGCTTTGTAATATATATGGCAACTACCCCCCCAAGGATAGGTGTCCAGAGGGGGACCCCAGGCGGTATGGTATAGGCGAGGAGCATGCCCGTTATCACGGCACTCCCATCCTTTATGGTTATGGGCCTCTTTAGGCCCTTTTGTGAGACGTACTCTGTGGCCACGCAACTTAGTACCGAAATCAATGTTAGGAGAAGGCTTCTGATACCAAACTGGTAAACAGACCATATGAGTGGGGGAATGAGACAGACCACCACTGTCCACATGATCTTCTCCACACTCTCCTTTGACCTCACATGGGGTGAAACAGAAACTGAAAGGGGCATCTTTCTCTCTAAGATGGTCTCTGGTGTCTCTTCCATATCCCACCTACCTTTTGGCCTTTGACTTTGCAAATCTTATAAACTGGACCAGTGGCCTTTTTGCAGGACACACATAGGCACAAGAACCACACTCAAAACACTCAAACACACCAAACTCCCCTGTGTCAGATGCCTTACCTGCCTCTACATATATCCCTATCTCATTGGGCATAAGCCCCATGGGGCATGCCTCAAGGCAAAAGCCGCAACGGATACAGGCCCTATGAGGCCTCTCATCTATCTCCTCCTCTGTCAAGAAGAGTATGCCAGATGTGGTCTTCGTGACAGGAAGGTCCATGGTGGGCACAGAAAATCCCATCATAGGGCCTCCTATTACTATGCGCCTCAACCCCTCTGTCACCCCACCCAGGTATTGCGCAATATGGGAGATTTTTGTACCTACCTTCACAAGAAGGTTTGCAGGCCTCTTGATGGCTCTCCCTGATACGGTCACAACCCTCTCAAAGAGGGGTTTTTGGAGGACACATGCCTCGTATACTGCATAAGTGGTGGCCACATTTTGGACCACTACACCCACATCAAAGGGTAGTCCAAAGGCAGGCACCTTCCTCCCTGTCAAGGCCTGGATAAGTTGCTTTTCAGAACCCTGGGGATATTTGGTCTTAAGCCTTATTACCTCTATCTCTTCCGCACCTTTCAGGGCTGAGGCCTCCTCAATCATCCTCCCAATGGCATCGGGTTTGTTCTCTTCTATCCCCACCAGACACCTACCTACCCCCAAGATTCTCATGATGATTCTTGCACCCTCAAGGACCTCCCTGGCCTTCTCCCTCATAAGCGCCTGATCTGTGGTAAGGTATGGCTCGCATTCGGCACCATTTAATATCAAAGTATCTACCCTGGCCTCTTTGGGAGGCGAAAGCTTTATGTGGGTGGGAAAACCTGCTCCTCCCATTCCCACGATCCCTGCCCCTTCCACCCTCCTCAAGAGTTCTGAGGCCTCAAGGCTCTCCCATGGCTGAGGGGTATAATCCCTTTCCCCCTTTTGGAAATCCACCTCCAAAAAGATCGCAGGTACCTTGTTACCCAAAGGGTTCAGGCAGCGTTCCACACCCTTTACCTTCCCAGAGGCACTTGCATGAACCTTTGCACACAGCCCTGTTTCATATGTGCCTATAAGATCCCCCTGGACTACCATGTCATTTTTCACCACGGTGGGTTTAGCAGGCGCACCGAAGTGCTGTATGAGGGGGATGACTAATTCTTCGGGGGTAGGCAGCACTTCAATGGTGCTCCTTTCCGAAAGCTCCTTTCGCTCAGGTGGGTGGACCCCTCCCTTCGGAAAAGTCGTTTCAATCTGTTGCATGATATTAACCTGATAGCTTGGATTTTTAGAGACCTGGGGATTTCTATTTCACAGACTGGGCCTTGTCAAGGAAAAAACGCACACTGAAGGGATGTTACATTTGTAGGACCTCTCCAAAATAGCTTCAAAAAGATGATTGACACAAAATAAAAATTGGTGTTATGTGACTCTATCCACAAGCTATAGGCAGGGATTAACCATGAATTGGTTCATTATCTTTATTACCTCGTCTGTGGGAAAAAAGCTCGTAATGGCTTTTACTGGACTCTGCTTCGTCCTTTTTATTATTGTACACTTGTTCGGAAATTTAACAATCTTCCTTGGGAAAGAGTCTTTCCTCTCTTACGTAGAGGATTTACACAGGTCCCATAAATATCTTATACCCTTGGCAGAGGTATTTCTGCTTATATTTGGGCTCTTGCACATAGTCTTTGGCTTAGTTCTCTATATTCAAAACTTAAAGGCACGTCCTATCTCATATAATCTAAGGAAAAATGCTGGAGGGAGGACTGTAGGCAGTGGAACAATGCCATACACAGGGCTTTTTCTCCTAATATTCATATCTTTACACCTTGTGCGATTTAGATTTGTGGAAAAGATAACCCAGAATGACTTCACAATACTTATAAATACCTTCAATAACTTAGGCTATGTAATCTTTTACATCTTGGCCATGGTTGCATTAGGGTTACACCTAAGCCACGGTATATGGTCTTCATTTCAGACCTTTGGAGTAAACCACCCCAAGTATAATGGCCTCATAGAAAAAGGGGGGATCCTTTTGAGCATCCTCTTTGCAGTGGGGTTCGCCTCTATCCCTATCTACATTTTTACAAAACTCTCTTAGGAGAAAACAGATGTCACTCAATCCTTCTATCCCTTCGGGCCCTCTTGAAGCCAAATGGACCAAGTACTGTTCTGAGATAAAGCTGGTGAGCCCTGCAAACAAGAGAAAGTTTGAAATTATTGTAGTGGGCACAGGGCTGGCAGGTGCATCTGCCTCTGCGGCCTTGGCAGAGTTGGGCTATAATGTAAAGACCTTTTGCATCCAAGATAGCCCCAGAAGGGCCCATTCCATAGCTGCCCAAGGGGGTATCAACGCTGCCAAGAACTATCAAGGTGATGGGGATAGCATCTGGAGGCTATTTTACGACACCATAAAAGGCGGGGATTTTAGGGCAAGGGAGGCCAATGTATATAGGCTTGCAGAGCTGAGTGTAAAGATAATAGACCACTGTGTAGCACAGGGGGTGCCCTTTGCAAGGGAATATGGAGGCCTTTTGGCCAACAGATCCTTTGGGGGTGCCCTTGTCTCCAGGACCTTTTATGCAAGGGGACAGACAGGCCAACAGCTCCTCTTAGGTGCCTATAGTGCCATGCTGAGGCAGGTAAAGGCAGGGAGGGTGAGCCTGTTTCCGAGAAGGGAGGTCTTGGACATTGTTCTGGTGAAGGGACAGGCCAGGGGTATAGTAGCCAGGAATCTGGTGACAGGGGAGCTTGAATCATACGCTGCCCATGCAGTGGTATTGGCTACAGGTGGGTATGGGAATATCTACTTCTTGAGCACCAATGGCATGAATTCCAATGTCTCCGCCTCCTTTAGGGCCTACAAGAGGGGGGCCTTTTTTGGAAATCCCTGCTTTGTCCAGATACATCCCACATGCATTCCGGTGAGCGGACACTACCAATCCAAGCTTACCCTCATGAGTGAAAGCCTCAGAAATGACGGAAGGGTCTGGGTACCAAAGGATCCCAAAGATAAAAGGAGACCCGAAGACATACCCGAGTCAGATAGGGATTATTTCCTTGAGAGGTTATACCCCAGTTACGGAAACTTAGTCCCAAGGGATGTGGCCTCTAGGGCCACAAAGGCCATTTGCGACCAGGGAAGAGGGGTCGGTCCCACCGGGTATGCGGTCTATTTGGACCTCTCAGATGCCATAAAGAGAGATGGTAAGGAGGTAATCGAAAAGAAATACGGGAATCTCTTCGAGATGTATGAGAGGATCACTGGTGTGAGCCCCTATGTGAGCCCCATGATGATCTATCCTGCGGTCCACTATGTAATGGGTGGTCTCTGGGTAGATTACAACCTCATGACCACCATAAAAGGACTCTTTTCTCTGGGTGAGGCCAACTTCTCTGACCATGGAGCCAATCGCTTAGGTGCCAGCGCCCTCATGCAAGGCCTGGCCGATGGGTACTTCATTATCCCCTATACCATAGGGGGGTATCTCGCTTCGGACTCCTTTCCCCCTGTCTCCCCTTCGCAGGGGGAATTTGAGGATTCCAAGAAAGAGGTTTCTGAATTCATAAGGAGGCTCCTATCGGTAAAGGGAAGAAGGACCGTCACAGACTTTCACAGATCCTTGGGGTCCATAATGTGGGAATATGCTGGGATGGAAAGGTCTGATGAAGGGCTTAGGAAGGCAAAGGGAATGGTGGAGGAGCTCAGGGAGGAGTACTGGCAGAACCTCCTTTTGACCGGAGGAGAAAGGGAATTCAACCAGAACCTCTCTAAGGCATTAAGGGTGGCAGACTACTTGGAATTTGCAGGCCTGATAATAGAGGACGCCCTCACAAGGAGGGAGTCCTGCGGTTGCCACTTCAATGTAGCCTATCAGACCCCCGAGCATGAACCCCTCAGAGATGATCAGAACTGTGCCTATGTGGCTGCGTGGGAGTATGGTGGAAAGGAAAGGCCACCGATACTGCACAAAGAGCCGCTGGTATTTGAAAATGTAACACCAGGTATCAGGAGCTACAAATGAACGGCACCATAAACCTGACACTTAAGGTGTGGAGACAACCAGGCCCTGGCCAAAAGGGCAAATTTGAAATATACCAGGCCAAGGATATAAACATCCATATGTCCTTTCTGGAGATGCTGGATGTGGTAAATGAGGAGCTCATCCTTTCGGGTAAGGATCCCATTGCCTTTGACCACGACTGTAGGGAAGGGATATGTGGTATGTGCGGGGCTGTAGTAAACGGAAAGGCCCATGGCCCCAAAAAAGGGACTACCCTCTGCCAGCTCCACATGAGGCACTTCAGAGATGGAGATACCATAGTGATAGAACCCTTCAGGTCAAAGGCATTTCCCATAATAAGAGACCTTGTGGTGGATAGGTCGGCCTTTGACGAGATCATTATCGCAGGCGGCTACATTTCCGTAAACACGGGTAGCGCACCAGACGCCAATAGCATCCCAGTCCCTCCACAAAATGCAGAACTTGCCATGGATGCCGCTGCATGTATCGGGTGTGGGGCCTGTGTGGCGCAGTGTCCCAATGGCTCCGCAATGCTCTTTGTTGCTTCAAAGGTCTCTCACCTGGCCTTGCTGCCCCAGGGAAGACCAGAAGCGGCAAAAAGGGTCCTCTCCATGACAGGTAGGATGAAAGAACTGGGCTTTGGAAACTGTGGCAATGAAAGGGAGTGCGAAGCCGTCTGTCCCAAACAGATCTCCATCTCCCATATAGCGAGGCTAAACAGGGAGTTCTTAAAGGCCGGCCTCTTCTCCAGGGAGACATAGTTTCCCCCATCTGAGCTTGAGGCCCTGAGATCCCACTCCCATAGTCCTTTGTAATTACCTAATCAAACTGATTGAAGCTCCTTAATTTTAAACGTAGAGAAATCCTTAGGTAAACTAAAGGTCCATTGGTGGCCTAAAGGGGAGAATAGCAGAGATTGACTATGGGTCAAATTTTCCCTTGAAGATATTCAAATGCATGATTGGCTGCCCTTGCACCATCTGCACAGGCAGCAATAATCTGCCTTAAATCTGTATCCCTTACATCCCCTGCCGCAAATAGACCTGGAACCGATGTCATAAGATGGGCATCGGTCCAGATATAGCCCTCAGGGGTCCTCTTTACCTCCATATCCAAGAAATCCAGTTTCGCCTCCCAGCCCGCTGCCAAAAAGACACCGTCTACTTTCAAGATCTCTTCTTTTTTGTCCTGGGCCTCTAATCTGAGCCCTTCCACCCTTTCTTTGCCGAGAAAATCCTTTAACTGGGTGTTTAGCCATATATTCACATTATTGAGCCCTTTAACCATCCGTTCCATGGCATGCTCCATCTTTAAAGGGCTCCCCCTATATATGATGTGCACCATCTGGGCAATCTTGGAAAGCTTGATGGCATAAGTGGCAGCGGTATTACCTCCCCCTATTATGGCCAAAACAGCCCCCCTTCCCCTGTATAGCGGGCCATCACATGTGGCACAGAGATGGATCCCCTTTAGGTTTGTCATGGGGATTTGATCCAGTTTAGGGACAAGGCCACAGGCAATTATCCCTAAAGGAGCCTTGAATTCCACCTTACCCATGGCCTCAAATATAAAGAGGTCTTCCCCTTTTCTAAGACCCTGGACAGGTTGCATAGGGAAAAAAGCCCCCTCTTTCTGGGCCTGTGAAAACATCTTTGCCCCCAGTGCCGCTCCACCCACACCCTCAGGGAAGCCAGGGAAGTTTAAAACCTCCTCTATCACGCAAAGATTGCCACCAGGTGTATCCCCAAAGACAACACAGCGAAGCCCTAATCTCTGGCCGAATATGGCAGCACTCAGACCAGCAGGACCTGTCCCTATAATGCCTACGTCAAATTCCAATCCTATCTTAGTCCTTTGATCTTTCTCTCATAGGGCATAACAGCCCCAAGAGGCTTAAAGTTGTGCTTTATTGCCGTCTCCTGAAGTTTTGCTCCCAGCTCAGGTCCAGCTATTATAACGACCAACCCTGTCCTCTTACCTATCTCTTCCGGTCCTATGAACCTTGAGGTACCCATATCGTATCTACCCAGTTCCCATTCTCCCATCACAAAGCTGAATAGATACACCTCATCATTGACACTTAGAAGCCCCTTTGCCCTTGGGACTGTGGTGGGTAGCTCCGCCGCAAAGGCCTCAATTTCCGATAACCTATTTCCCTTCCATTCAAAGGTATAGCTTAAAAGGGGATCAGGTGGCGTTACCTCAAGGCCCAAATTGGATATGGCATCTTCCACAATCTTATCAAATTCTTCATCGGATAGATCAGGCAAAAAAAACTTAGGAGATTCTATTTTCTCGGAGATTTCTTTAGTTGGAAAGTACTGCTCCAACGGGATATTGCAGTAAGTCGTTTCATAAAAGACAGGGGATCTGTGATGCTGTCTTATGACCTCTTTTATTCTTTCTATGGTCTGCTTATCCACCTTGTCCAGCTTGTTTATAACAAATACTGTGGAAGACTGTATCTGCTTATCCAGTGAAGTGTAGGCTCCATAAGCATCCAGGAAATGTGAAGCATCTATAATACAAAATTGTTCCTTGAGCTCATATCTTCCTTTGA
Source organism: uncultured bacterium (assembly GCA_938002815.1). Taxonomy (GTDB): domain Bacteria; phylum Desulfobacterota; class DSM-4660; order Desulfatiglandales; family CALKZT01; genus CALKZT01. The sequence continues at coordinate 3,614 of CALKZT010000040.1, read as the reverse complement.
ATATTGCTAAAGAGAGATCCCTCTTTAAATCAGATGGATTTGCAACCCCTGTCGACTCTATGAGCAATATATCTGGCTGTAATTTTTGGGCAAGCTCGTAAAGTCCCTTTATAAAATCTGTTTTTACACATACGCAGAAGATTGACCCCCTGCTTATTTCAAGCATATCTATATCAGTACCTTCTACCAAAAGACCATCTATGCCAACCTCACCAAACTCATTCATTAGGATGCTCAGCTTCCGATCTCTTGGGAATGTTTTTATTATATTGTTCAATAAGGTTGTTTTGCCTGCTCCTAAAAAACCTGTAATGAGATAGACATAGGTCTTGTCTTCCATCTATTAAACTCCTGAGGTAGACAGTTCACTTATACGTGCTTTTATCTCGTCGACACTAAGGGACTTGCCCACAGATATTACCTTACCATCTATAACAAGTGCAGGTGTCATAAAGACACCCATTTTTGCTATGTAATTTACATCTGAGACTTTTTCTATGATTACATCTGCTTGCATCTCCATGATTGCTTTTTTCGTATTCTCATAAAGCTCTTCGCACTTTTTGCACCCTGTTCCGAGAACCTCTACCCTCATAGCAACCTCCCTATTGTTCCAATAACAGGAATGCCTGACCTTTCTCACTGTCTATTTTGATAGGCATGTTACAGAATTTGCAAACTCCTAATCTAAAGTTGGTTTTTAGTAATTCTTTGTAACAGTATTCAAAAAGTTCAACAGCTTTCTCATCTTGACTTAACATATTCTTAAGATCTTCAAGCGGTTCAAGCTCTCTAATTCTGTCGGTTTTTCCACACAATGGACACAGAACTCCGAAAAGCGCTAAGTCACTTCTGGGAAGATTATATTGAAGAATGATTTCTCTAAGAGTTTCAATCCTTTCTGAATCTATCATGAGTTAACACTCCTTCTCAATAATCTTCTAATGCTGCCTTTTGAATAGCTGCTTCCAATTCAGGCAAAGTAGGTATGCAATCGAAGACAAGTTTTCCGTTTATAAAGATGGAAGGGATAGGTGCACACTTTAACCTTTTCTTTGTCGCCTCTTCGCCGTGAAGAGATATTGAAAGCTCATAAAATCTCCTTGCATGAGCTTTGCTCTTCATGTATTCTATTTTAGTATACTTTACAATTCCCACATATTTGGGAATCACTTGTTCCACTGCCTCTGCCATGTAATAGCAACTTGGACAATGATCACCTTGGTATATGACCTCGATATGGATCATATGTGACTCCACTATGAGGCCCCTCTTTAGGGGCCTCTGTGTTATTTTAGGCAGAGTCCTTTCTAGTCTTCATGCCAGCTCCTGCCTTTGCCAGGTTCTCCTGAATCTTATCAAACTCAAATCCTTTGTCCCTCAAAGAGAGTATTCTGTCCCTCATCTGGGGTGTTGGTGCCCTTTTTGCCATTTCATCTATTAACTCCTCGTATTGGGGTATAATACTTTCAAAGACCAAGTCTCTTTCTATGCAGATAGTGGGCAACACCCTTCCTTTAAGTTCCAAAAATTTTGCAATACCTTCTTTGTTCTTTATAGACCATTCTTTGTATTCGATCATGTTCTGTACGTCCTCTGGGAGGGCTGCAATGGACTCTGTCATGTAACCACATGCAGCACACTGGACGCTATCCAATGTCAATATATCGATGTGTATTTTGGGTTCTGTGGACATCCCGGCTCCTCCTTTCCTCCACTACCAGGAGTCAGGATATTTGGCATAGTATTCCTCATACCATGACTTGGCCTCGTAGGCTTGGTCCACGTGTTCCAACGGAACATCGTAGGGCATGTCTCACCCAGGCGCAAATGTATAGCCTATAGTGCCTCCGGCAGCTAAGCTTACTATAGCATCTTCCCTTGGTGATATAAGTCCAAGGCTTAAGGCAAGGGTGAGCTTCAAGTTTCCTCCAAAGCCAAGCCCGTACTTCCTTGCCATGTCCCTCACAAAATTCATATTCAGTTGCTCATCAATAGCAAACCCGTGGGTTCCTATCTTGCATACTTCTTCCAGTACCTTTGTGCAATCACCACAAATGAAGAAAGAAGAGGTAAGCCCCGCATCGTGTATTACCTTGATTGCAGGCTGGGCATATGGAGTTACAAATTCCCTGAATGTCTCAGGCCTGATTTGGCTGGCAACGGGGTCCACTATAGCTATGATCTCACATCCCATTTCAGCATAAAATTGAGCTGAGATGGCACCCACCTCGCCTGCGAATTTTATTACCTTGTGTGCGAACTCCTTATTCTTATAGACATCAGTGAATATACGTACACCCGCCAGGTGGGAAGCAAGGGTGAGTGGGCCACACAAGAGTCCCATCATTACACAATCTATTTCATCCAGTCCGGGCTTGGCCAGTTGGGCTGCCTTAAAAATAGTGGGCCACCTCCCGGATTCCTTTGTGGGCAATTTAAGCCCTGCCTCCTCTGGGGTCTTGTTGGAACACGGGTGTGTCACCACAGACGGCACATTATCGGGCCACCATTTTAGCTCACAACCCACTGCATTGGCCTCCACAGAGAGATCGAACAACAAGGGTATGCCATCGGCCTTATACCTCTTTGCAGTGGTAACTACCCCCTTTGCCAAGATTTCAGGGTCTTGCAGATACTTATCTGCAGGTTCCCCTATCACAAATGCGCAGTGGACCCCCGCGTAAGGTACCCATGGGGCCACAGGGGTTTTTTTCCCTCTGTAGGCGTCAATCAAGAGCTGTTTTGCCATATCCTCCTCCTTGTTCTTAGGGTTTATGATCTTTCATCTACCCTCGCCTGCTCTGTTTTCCCACCTCCCTTCTTACTAAGGAGAGAGGAGGCCTATTGGAGGAGTATGAGGCTGAAATAGCTATAGGCCTCCTTTAGGTCCTTCGCTATCTTAGGTTGGATGCCAAGCCCCTCTACGGTGCCTAGGATGTCGATGGAAAAGGACTCCACTGTGGGCCTGCGCTCTTGGGGGAATTTGCACCCCGAAGGATAAGAGCACTCCTTACACAGCATACAAGTCTCACCTACCAGTGCAAAGGCCTTGTAATACCCCTCCAAGAAGAGCTGCCTTTCCAGGCTAAGCGTTCCCTTCCAGTACTTGATTCGCATGAGCCTGGTCTTGGCATCTCCTCTGTAAAAACATGGTGCCTCCTGTCTCCCTATAAGCAATAATGCGCTTGAATATCCCTTTAGTATCCTCCTCACCCGCTCGGGATCAGGTGTAGCAGGAGGGCAGCACCAGTTGGTGGCGTATTTACCACAACCGTACTCACATTTGAGCCGCACCCATTCAGAAACCATAAGCTTATCCACAGGGATTGGGAGCACATCAGAAAGGCCGTAAGGCCTTACCATATCTTTCATCCGGCTGAGCCATGTTAGCACGGTGCTTTTGCCACCTGTGTCAGTCATCGGCACTGCCACTTGCATCACTCCCCTTTTAATTTGCCCTCTCCTTCTATTTCTGATGTAATATCTCAGGAGGAACGATTCCCTCCAGGTGTGGGAAGGGGTCTCTCATGTGAGGTATCTGCATGGCCTCCATGAACTCCTTTTGGAAGTCAGGCTCCACGGTGAGCTCTATGTACTCCACATTCCTGGAT
>CALKZT010000039.1 GCA_938002815.1 uncultured bacterium | reverse complement strand
TATACCTCTTTTTGCTATTTTCTTCCTGGCTTGAAAACATATTTCCACCCATACCTGGAGATACAATAACTGCCATTGGTGCCTTCTTTGTGGCCACAGGGAGGCTCTCCCTTATTGGCGTAGTGGTTGTGACAACTTTTGGAAGCGTGACGGGATTTTTGACCCTCTTTTTGTTGGGTCGCTATTTGGGAAGGGACTATTTTTTGAGGAAGAATTTTAGGTATTTTTCAAGGGATATGATCCTCAAGGCCGAAGAGCGCTACAAATCCCAAGGATATCTGGTAGTCCTTTTAAATCGCTTCCTTCCCGGGGTGAGGTCTGCTATTTCCCTTATAGCAGGGATATTAAGGCTAAGATTGGCCTATGTCATACCACTTTCCACCATAAGTGCCCTCTTGTGGAATCTCATATGGATATATGCCGGCTATCTTTTGGGGACCAATTGGGAGACAGTGAAGAAGGGGATCTTAAGGCTTATCCGGAACTATAATATCTTTGTGGGGATAATCCTCCTATCCCTCCTACTGGGGTATCTCCTATGGAGATGGAGGAAAAAGAGATGAGATCTCCATGGGGTTTTTTGGGATTGGCACAAGAGTTGCTTTCGGGTGTACAGGAGGTAGAAGATATGACGCTTAGCATTGCCCAGAATCCCCATCCCCTGTTCCCTCCTGATCTACTTACAGGGTTTATTCCCAATGGGAAGCTCTGGTGGGTGGTGAGGACAAGGCCAAGGGAGGAGAAGGCTTTGGCCTGGTTTCTTTTTAAATCCCAGATAGGCTACTATCTGCCCATGGTAAAGAGGAGGCAGCCCTCAGAGAGACAGAAACGCTTCTCACTTATACCCCTCTATCCTGGATACCTCTTTATGATGGCGGACATAGAGGGCAGGTATCAGGCGATTAGGTCGGACAAGATCCTTGAGGTGATGGAGGTAAAGGACCAGTGGAGGCTTTTGGAGGAGCTGAGAAATATCCAATTGGCCATCTGCTCAAATCAGATGATATATCCCACAAAGGAGTATGAGCCAGGAGAGGAGGTTGTGATAGGGAGAGGCCCTCTCAAAGGGGTGAAGGGGGTAATAGTAAGGAAGGAAAATTCCACAAGGCTAATTCTTAGGATCACCTCTGCAGATCTTGTCTGTTATGTGAAGATTCCAGAGGATATGCTGGACCAGATTCCCACCTGATCCCCAATAGTTCCTCCATCTATGCTGGTTGAGGGAAAAGATTTAGGCTATGGACAAATTCACCCTATCTCCATAACATGGTCTCTTACCTTTGAGTAACTATCTCTGATTTGAGTTCAAAAGGGGCAAATAGAAGAGAGGATCACCCATGAAAGAGCCAAAGGACTATTTGGTACTCCCCTTAGATGTGGCAAGGGATGATCTGGCCTTAGAGATTGTGGAGAGGACAAGGGGATTAGTGGGTGTATTTAAGGTGGGGCTTGAGCTCTTTACCTCTGTGGGGCCTTCCATCATAGGGAAGATAAAAGGGATCTCCGGGGCAGGGGTCTTTTTGGACCTAAAACTGAATGATATCCCTGAGACTGTATCTAGGGCAATCAAGGTCTCAAAGGCCCACGGCGTTGATTTTTTGACGATCCATCCCGATGAGGCAAAGGAGGCCCTCTCGAAGGTGGAGAGGGAAGAGAGAGAAGGGCTCAAGATCTTAGGGGTAACAGTACTGACTAGCCTAAGTGGCCAGAAACTCTCCCTTCTCGGCTATTCAGAGGGGCTTTTGAGGAATATAGAGACTCTGGTAGCCAAGAGGGCAGAGCTTCTCTGGGATGCAGGGGTGGATGGTTTTGTCTGCTCAGGCCAGGAAGTGGCCCATCTCAGGGCAAGATTCCCCAAGGCCGTGCTTGTGGTCCCGGGGATCAGGCCCTTTTGGTCAGTGATACCAGGGGAGGACCAAAAGAGGATAGTGACCCCTAAAGAGGCCATAATAAGAGGGGCAGATCACATAGTTGTGGGAAGGCCAATCCTTAAGGCCCCTGATCCCAGAAAAGCGGCTCAAAGGATCTTAGAGGAGATTGAGGAGGGACTCCGATGGAGATCCAAGACCTCTACGCCTTGATCCCAGAGATGCAGTGTATTCCAAACTGCACGATTTGTTGCAGGGAATTTGGCATACCCTCCAGGACACCTCTCGAAGAGGCCAGGATAAGGGAATACCTGGACCGGGAGAAGATAAAATTCTCCTATGCCTCAGGGACCACATGCCCCTATGTGACCGAGAGGGGTTGTTCAATCTATCCGGTCAGACCCCTCATATGCAGGCTCTATGGGGCCTCCAAGAACTACCCCTGTGTGAAAGGGGTTGTCCCCTTATCCCCACTGGATGAGGACCAAGAGGCAGAGATATTCCACCTATATCTGAGCCACTTTAGAGGGACTTAGAGATCAGGGGAAATCCCCTGGGAGTTCAGCCTAAAACGAATGGTCTCGCCCAAGGTGCTAAGGTCCCTGATTACCGTTATCCCTGCCTCCTCCAGTGCCTGGATCTTCTCCTGAGCTCCGCCTTTTCCGCCTGAGATAATTGCCCCTGCATGGCCCATCCTCTTGTCAGGGGGAGCTGTAAGGCCTGCGATGAATGCAAAGACAGGTTTGGGGTACCTGTTTTGTATCACATAATGGGCAGCCTCCTCTTCCATGCTTCCGCCAATCTCTCCTATAAGGACCACTGCCTGGGTTTGGGGATCCCTTTCAAATTCCTTTAGGTGGAAGACAAAATCTGTCCCGATGACTGGATCTCCGCCGATCCCTATGCAGGTACTCTGCCCGTATCCCGCCTGAGTAAGCTGATAGACCACCTCATAGGTCAGGGTCCCGCTCCTTGATATCACACCCACCTTGCCCTTTCTGTGTATATGTCCTGGCATTATACCCACCTTTGTCTTTCCAGGTGAGATGATACCGGGGCAGTTGGGCCCTATGAGTACGGTTCCGTTTCCCCTAATGGCATTTGCTACCTTCACCATGTCAAGGACAGGTATCCCCTCTGTGATACATACTACCACCCTGATCCCTGCATCCGAAGCCTCCAGTATGGCGTCAGGTGCAAAGGGGGCAGGCACAAATATGCAGGAGACGTCACAGTCTGTCTCCCTCTTTGCCTCCTTGACCGTATTGAAGACCGGCACCTCCTTAAAGAAGCTACCCCCTTTTTTGGGGGTTACCCCACAGACCACCCTCGAACCGTAGAGGAGCATCTGTTCTGTGTGAAAGGAGCCTTCTTTCCCTGTTATGCCTTGGATACATATTTTGCTATTTTGGTCCACCAATATGCTCATAAGACCACCCCTCTTTCTATCCTCTGATGAGCCCTATTGCCTCTTTAAGGTCCTGGGCCACAGAGAACTTAAGGCCTGAGTTCTTTAAGATCTCCCTTCCCGTTTCCACATTGGTCCCTTCCAGCCTCACCACCATGGGAACCTTTAGATCTATGCCACTTAAGGCCTCCACCATACCCCTTGCCAGCACATCGCATCTCAATATCCCCCCAAAGATGTTCACAAATATGGTTCTCACCCGAGGGTCCTTTAGGATGATCTCAAAACCCTTCCTTACCATCTCCTGACTTGCTCCTCCACCCACATCCAGGAAATTGGCAGGCTCCCTCCCTGCCAGTTTTATGATGTCCATGGTTGCCATGGCAAGACCTGCACCATTTACCATGACCCCCACATCCCCATTCATCCTGATATAGCTAAGGCCATGGCTTTGGGCTTCCAACTCCAGGGGATCCTTACCCTCATGGTCCTCCCCAAACTCCTTATGTCTGAAGAGGGCATTATCATCTATGGACATCTTTGCATCCAGGGCCACAAACTTCTTATCCTCTAAGATGGCCAAGGGGTTTATCTCTACCAAGGAGCAGTCGTACTTCCAAAAGACCTCGTAAAGCTTCCTAAAGAGGCCCTCTAAGGGGGGGTGGAGTTCCAGATCCGGCATGGGATCAACCCCGAAGAGGATCTCCCGGGCCTTGTAGGGAGAAAAACCCCAGAGGGGATTTACCCATATCTTAGAAACTGCCCTGGGGTCTTCTTTTGCCACCTCCTCTATCTCCATTCCGCCTCTTGTGCTAAGTATCAAGGCGGGTAGGGCCTTGGACCTATCTAAGGTTATGCCTAAATAATATTCGCCCATGTGGGGCGTAAATTCCTCTATGAGTAACTTCTTTATCACCACCCCGTCCTTACCGGTCTGGGCCGTGACAAGCCTTTTCTCCAGCAATTCTGCGACACCCTTAAAGGCATCTTCCCTGTCCTTTGCCACCCTAATGCCCCCTGCCTTTCCCCTTCCACCTGCATGGACCTGTGCCTTCAATACCCATGGAGGGCCTTTTAAGGAATTTAAGATCCTGTCAAGCTGGTCTATTGACTCCAAAACCTTCCCTTCTGGGACCGTGATCCCCTCTCTCTTAAAGAGCTCTTTGGTCTCAAACTCATGTAGTTTCATCTCCTCCTCCTAATATCCCATACCCTTTAGGGCAGATAGCATAACGGCAGCAGCCATAACAGAGCCCAACTGGCCACCGGTGTTGGCACCCATTGCGTGCATAAGTAAGTAGTTGCTTCTATTGTATTTCTGTCCCTCTATCTGTACGACCCTGGCTGCCATAGGGAAGGCAGATATCCCTGCAGCACCCAATAGGGGGTTTATCTTCCCACCACTGAAGAAGCACATCAATTTCCCAAATAGGATTCCGGTCACTGTGTCCAACAGGATGGCGAAAAAACCTAACATGAAGATCAAGACTGTGTTGAAGCGCAAAAACGCATGACCTTCCATGGTCCCACCTATGGCAAGTCCTAAGAAGAGCGTCACTATGTTTGCTATCTCATTCTCCGAGGCCTTGGTGAGCCTGGCCACTACCCCGGATTCCCTCATGAGGTTTCCAAGCATGATCATTCCCATCAGGGGAACGCCTTTGGGGGCTATTAGCCCAGTAAAGATAGTAACCACAATGGGAAATAGAAGCTTTACCCTCTTTGAGACGTCACCCATTACAGGTGCCATTTTGATTCCCTTTTCCCTTTGGGTGGTGAGGATCTTCATAATGGGAGGCTGGATTATGGGTACCAATGACATATAAGAGTATGCCGCAACACTTACAGGGCCCAAGAGCTCTGGCGCATATTTGGAGGTGACATATATGGCAGTGGGCCCGTCACATGCTCCGATTATGCCAATACAGACAGATTGAAGTTCACTGAAACCCAAAAAGAGGGCCAAAAGAAGTGTCAAAAATATGCCAAATTGTCCTGCTGCTCCCAAAAGAAGAATTGAAGGCCTTTTGAGCAAAGGACCAAAATCGGTCATAGCACCTATGCCCACGAAGATCAGCAATGGGAAGAGTTCGTTGGCTATGCCCATGTTGTAAAAGGTCCTTAGCACCCCTTCCTCCTGGACCACATCGCTTAAGGGCAAATTTGCCAATAGGCAGCCAAAGCCAATGGGTAGGAGTAATAAGGGCTCAATGCCTTTCCTTATGGCCAAATATAGGAGCAAAAAGGCCACAAAGAGCATTACCAGGTTCGGG
>CALKZT010000038.1 GCA_938002815.1 uncultured bacterium | reverse complement strand
CTACTTTCACAAAGGTACTCATGACTAAAGCTCCCTTTTTTGTTTAACAGTTACCTCTATAGTGGCATATCCCAGGTCATAAAAGGCCAATGGATATAACCAACCTTTCTAAAGACTTGCTTATATTCAAGCTAAGTTCCTCCCTTGGTAACTAAGGTTCACTCTTTCCAAAATTCCCATTAGACTCACACATGAACTTTTCAAAATCCTCTTTTGTGTTGATATTAGTAAAGCAAGAAAGTTTTGGGTCCAATCTCCGTATCTCAGAGGCATCTATGTACTTGACCTTTGTCTTTTGAAAAAGGTAATATATTTTGAATATCTTCTGCTCCAAAAGATCATCTATCTTGGTTACGCACTTTGGAGAATAGATCGCATGCAATGGCTCAAAATAGGTCGGCCCTACCTTCGGCACAAGGATATCGACACCATTATTGTACATACCACACATATAGAGGATTACTTCCTTCTTTAACATGGGCATGTCACAGGGCAAAAAAAATCCTGAGGAAGGGGATATGTGCTTTAATCCTGTATAGATACCCCCCAAAGGGCCAATACCCTCTATCCTATCCTTTATGATCTCACAGTCCAAAAAAGAATAGGACTCAGGCCTGTTTGTGACCACCAGTATCTCCTCAAAGATCCCTTTCAGTCTCTCGTAGACCTTCTCTATGAGGGGTTTTGTGTCCACCATCTGGAGGGCCTTATTACTCCCAAACCGTCTACTCTTCCCCCCTGCCAGGATCACGCCCACCAAGTGATTTCTACCCAAACCTTCCAAGGCCTAATCTCTCTCACAGAGCTCCACCAACACCCCATTTGTCTCCTTGGGATGAATAAAGGCTATCTTGGCGCCCCCTGCACCCTTTCTGGGCCTCTCATCTATGAGCCTCACTCCCTTGGCCTTTAGTTCTTGGAGGGCCTCCTCAAGATTTTCTACCCGAAAGGCAATGTGTTGTATTCCTTCTCCTTTAGCCTCTATGAATTTTGAAACAGGACCGTCAGGCTGGGTGGATTCCAAAAGCTCTATCTCGCTATCCGTGATGGGGAAAAAGGCCACCTTTACCTTCTGTTCCACCACCTCTTCCACCCCTGTCAGCTTAAGGCCCAAGATCTCCTCGTAAAACCTCTTTGCCTGGGCCATCTCCTTTACAGCAATCCCTATGTGGTCTATGTGTTTTACCTTCATCTAAAGCCTCCTATTCATGTCTTAGGGCCTCTATGGGGTTCATTCTGGCTGCCTTTCTGGCAGGGAAGAACCCAAATGCTATCCCAATACCACATGAAAATCCAAGGGCCAATAGTATTATACCTGGGCTCATCACAAAGGGCACCATCATAGTCTTTGAAAGCCAGTATGAGCCCAAGCAGGCCAGGACTATCCCCACAATACCCCCAAAGGATGCAAGTACTATGGCCTCTATGAGGAACTGGAGGAGCACATCCCTTTCTGTGGCGCCTATGGCCATCCTGGTGCCTATCTCTTTTGTCCTCTCTGTCACTGAGACCAGCATTATGTTCATGATGCCTATGCCACCCACAAGGAGACTCACTGCAGCCACTGCCCCCAGCAAAGAGGTTAAGGTCTTTGTGCTCTCGGAGAGGGCAGAGGAGATCTCTCTTAGGTCCCTTACCTCAAACTCATAGCCTTCCCTATCCTGTGTCCTGCGCCTCTCCCCTACCAGGATTTCAATGTCCTTCTTGGCCTTGTTTATTTCGTAGCCTTCCGAAACAGATATAAATATACGGCCCACATCCGTATTTCCCGAGAGCCTCCTCTGAAAGGTGCGCATGGGGACCAAGATCACATCATCCTGGTCACCCCCAAAGGAAGACTCTCCCTTGCTTTTAAGGACCCCTATCACCTCAAAGGGCACCTTCTTTACCCTTATGATCTTTCCTATGGGATCATCCCCGCCAAACAGATCGGATACTATGGTGGTACCTATAATACAGACTGCAGCTCCGGCCCTTATTTCCCCTTCTGTAAACTCCCTTCCCTTTTCCAAGTCCCAGTCCCTGGCAGCCAAGAAATCGTTTGTGGTTCCGGTAACACTGGAAGGCCTGTTCTTGTTACCATAGATTACCTGGGCTGTAACGGCACTCATAGGTGCCACTGCCTCAAGCCCAGGTACCTCCCTTTTGATGGCCTCTACATCCTCCATCTTAAAGGGTATCTCTGCCTCCCTTGCTCCCCCATGCCCCCTAAACCCAATACCTGGCCTCAAGAGGAGGAGATTGGTCCCCAAGGAAGAGATCTGCTCTCTCACCTTCTGGGTTGCCCCTTGGCCTAAGGTTACCATAATTATCACGGAGGCTACCCCTATAATTATTCCCAAAGAGGTCAAAAATGACCTCATAGGATTTCTCCTTATGGCCCTTAGAGCAAGGATAAATGCATTTAGAATCAAATCACCACCTCATCTGAGCTGATCCTGCCATCCACAAACCTTATCCTTCTCTTGGCATACTCTGCCATATCAGGTTCATGGGTCACCATCACTATGGTAAGCCCCCTTTCTTCGTTTAAGGTCCTAATTAAGGATAGTATCTCGTGACTCTTTTCTGTGTCCAGATTCCCTGTGGGTTCGTCTGCCAAGAGTAGTTCAGGGGATGTCACTATGGCCCTTGCTATGGCCACCCTCTGTTGTTGTCCCCCCGATAGCTCAGAGGGTGTATGTCTCTCCCATCCAGAGAGACCCACCACATCCAATGCCTTCAAGGCCATCTTTTTCCTCTCCTTTGAGGAGAGCTTCCTATAAATGAGCGGCAGTTCCACATTTTCAAGGGCAGAGGTCCTTGGCAAGAGATTGTAGCTCTGAAACACAAATCCTATCTTGTACCTCCTCAATACGGCCTTTTGGTTGTGATCGAGTCTTGTGACCTCCAAGCCCTCAAACCAATAGGTCCCAGAAGAGGGCTCATCTAAACAGCCCAAGATGTTTAAAAAGGTGGACTTTCCTGAGCCACTGGCACCCATTATGGCCAAAAACTCCCCCCTCTTTATTTCAATATCGATACCCTTAAGGGCCACTATTTCTGCTTGCCCCTTCCCGTATACCTTTGTTATCCCTTTCATTGAAATGAGGGTGTCCCTATTTTGCATCTTTCCTCTGGGCGATCCCCACTGCCACTAAATCCCCCTCCTTTAGCTCCCCTGACCTAATAGCCGTATACCTCCCATCCGTATCCCCGATGAGTACCTTCACCTCCACAAGCCTATCTCCTTCCAGCTTGTAGATTAATCTCTCTGCCTTATTTTTATTGCGTTCAGCCTTTTCAGGTACCTGGGGAGAAGGCCTGAAAGGAAAGATTGCCCCCAAGATCCCCCTCTTCTGGAACTGTGAAGGCGCTGTAGTCTTGGGGGGTGTGAACCTGAGGGCCGAATTGGGAATCAAAAGCGCATCCTTGACTTGCCTTACCACAATCTCTGCAGTAGCGGTCATCCCAGGTTTTAGGAGGAGCTCAGGGTTTTCCACATCCAGGAGGGTCTCATAGGTAACAATACCCTGTGTAGTCTTGGGCGAGAGCCTTATCTCCTTAACCCTTCCATCAAATCTCTTCTCCGGATAGGCATCCACAGTAAACTGTGCCTGCTGCCCCACCTCTACATTTCCTATATCTGCCTCATCCACATCCACCTTAAGCTCCATTTTCTTGAGATCCTCAGCAATGGTAAAGAGGACAGGGGTCTGCAGAGAGGCAGCCACCGTCTGACCAGGTTCTACCTTTCTGGCCAGGACTATTCCATTCAAAGGGGATTTGATCACTGCCTTTGAGAGGTTTGTCTGATTGAATCTCAGATCTGCCTCTGCCTTGGATATCTGTGCCTTTGCCTGCAAGACTAATGCCTCTGCCTTGGCTACATTGGCAAGGGCAATATCCACCTCTGCCTGGGAGGGAACCTTCCCCCCTGAAAGCTCCCTCGCCTTAAGGATCTGATCCAGCTTTGCCTTGGCAAGTTTTAGCTCTGCCTCTGCCTCCTTTTCCCTTGCCCTGGCAAGCTCCAGCTCTGCCTTGGACTGGAGCACTTGGGCCTCTAATTTTGAGGTATCAAGCCTTGCCAAGACCTCTCCCTTTTTTACCAGGGAATTGTAATCCACCTCCACCTTCTCTATGGTCCCTGAGATCTCCACACCTATCTCCACCTGATTAAGGGGTTGAAGGCTCCCTGTAGCGGACACCCTCACAATAAGGTCTGATCTCTTCACCTCCATAGTCCTATAGGCTATCTTTCCACCCTCTTCGGTCTTTAGCTTTAAAAGGTAGTAGGCCCCTAAGGCCAAGGCCCCCATAAGAAAGAGGAAGAGAAAAAAGCCCCTTCTCCTCCCCTTGGAGCTGCCTATCAGTCTTTCAAACTCTCTTTTACTCCCCTCCATTTGGGATCCCCTCTTCCCTGCCTTGCCAGCCCCCTCCCAAGGCCTTGTATATCTTTACCACATAGGATGCCAAGTTCCCCTGGCTTTGGGTGAGCTGATCCTCCAAGCTCTGCAATGCCCTTTCTGCCTCTAAGACGTTTATAAAATCCACCAACCCTGCATTGTATTTACTCAGAGAGAGCTCCAAAGACCTCTGGGCCGAATCCACTGCCTCCCTCAGAGTCTCGATCCTCTCCTTTTCGTTAATATAGCCTGAAAGCCCGTCTTCCACCTCTTTGAGTGCAAAAAGCAAGCTCTTCTGATAGCTCTTCAGGGCCTGCTCCACTTTGGCCTCCTGGGCCTTTACCGATGCCCTCAGGGCCCCACCTTTGAAGATCACATGGGAGAGATTGGAAACCATCTTCCAGACCCTGCTGGGCCAGTCAAAGAGATCCTTGGATCTGAAGGATTCCAGTCCAAAGGTGCCCTTTAGAGTCAGATGGGGATAGAGCTCTGCCTTGGCCACGCCCAAGTATGCTGCCTGGACGTAGATATCCCATTCTGCCTTTCTTATATCAGGCCTATTTTTTAGGGCATCCAGGGGGATCCCCACTAATAGCTCTTCAGGTGGAGAAGGGATCTTCAGTGGATCTTTTAAGGTAGGGTCAACCGAGCCTGGTTGCCTCCCCAACAAGAGGCTTATCCCGTTTAAGGTGCTCTCTATTTCTGCCCTTAGGAGACTCAACTGGGAGGTGGTGGTCTTCAGATTGTACTTGGACTGTTCCACCACAAGCTCATCCACCAGGCCTGCACTGTATTTGGATTCAACAAGCCTTAGGGTCTCTTCCTGTATCTTGATGTTCTTTTGTGTTACTGAAAGCCTCTCCTGCAATGTCCTCAGATGAATATAATTTAGGGCCACCTCCCCTATCAGGCTCACCAAGGTCGCCTTTAGGGCCTCTATCTGGGAGCGGTATTCCCCTTCCTTTGCCTCAAGGCCGCTTTTTATTCCGCCGAACAGATCTATCTCCCATGAGGCATCCAGATTGAGACTGTAGCCATGGTATTCTCCCCCAGGACCTGTTCCTTTTGAGCTCCTTGCCTTAAAGAGGCCCCCAGAGCCACCTATAGAGGGGTAGAACTCCCCCTTTGCCGCTTCCCTCCTAAACTTCGCCTCCTTTACACGCCCTTGAGCCACCTTCAAATCCAGGTTCTCGGCCAGGGCCGTCTCTATAAGCCTGGAAAGTATAGGATCCTTTAGGGACCTCCACCATTCTGAGAGGGTCTCTGGATCTATTCTCTCCTTTACCGAGGGGTCCTTCCCTGACTTCCAGTTTTGGTAGAGTTCTATCTCAGGGGGCTTTACCTTTGGGGGCAGCACAGAGCAGCCCTGGAGGGCCAATGTCAAAAAGATCAGAGCTAGTATAGATCTAAGCCCCTTCTTTAGCCCCTGATGGGTCGCCTGGTGGACCCTCTCCCTTAGGTTTTGAAAGATATAGAAGAGGGAAGGTATCAAGAAGATCCCAAGAATTGTGGCCAAAAACATCCCACCAGCCACTGTAGTCCCCACATGTCTCCTACTTTGGGCACCTGCCCCTGTTGCTATCACCATAGGAGCTACCCCCATTATGAATGTAAAGGCAGTCATGAGAACAGGCCTAAACCTGATCCTTGCACCTTCCAAGGCAGCATCAAGGATGCTTTTTCCCTCCTCTCTCAAATCCTTTGAAAACTCCACTATCAGGATGGCATTCTTGCTTGCGAGGCCTACCAAGAGCACTATTCCGATCTCCACATAGATGCTCCTATTGAGACTCGCAAACCAGACCCCAAGGAGTCCTCCCAAAACAGCTACAGATATGGAGATTATGATAGGGATGGGTATGAGAAAGCTCTCGTATTGGCCCACCAAAAAGAGATAACCAAATATGATGGCCAGCGCAAAGAGATAGAACACCTGCCCTTTTACCCTCTTTTCCTGGAAGGAGATGGAAGACCATTCATAACCGTATCCCTCGGGGAGGGTCCTCTTTAAGATCTCCTCCATTGCGGCCATGGCCTCTGCAGAACTAACACCTCTACGACCCTGGCCATTTATTTGAAGAGATGGATACTGGTTGTATCTATAGATGAGCTGTGGCCCCACAATGGGCCTCAGCTCCACCAGATTCCTTATGGGTACCATCTGCCCTGTCTTGGATTTTACATAGAGTCTTAGGATATCCTCTTCCCTCTTTCTGAACTCCTCATCTGCCTGGATTCTCACCTGATAGACTCTGCCCGATAGATTGAAATCGTTTATGTACTTGGAGCCCAAGTAACTTTGGAGGGTATTAAAGAGCTCCCCAATGGAAACATTCATTGCCTCTGCCTTTACCCTATCCACCTCTAAATAGATCTGGGGTGTATCCGCAGTAAATGTGGTAAAGACCCTTTCAAGCCTCGGCTCCTTATTGGCCTCCACTATGACCCCTATTCCCACCGAAGCCAATTCCTGCGGATCCTGACCCTTTAGGGCCTGGACCCTAAGATCAAAGCCTCCTGTTCTGCCCAAGCCCCTGATGGCCGGCAGACCAAAGGCCACTATGTTGGCACCGCTTATCCCCATCAAAGTGGCCTGCGCCTTCCTTAAGATGTTATTCACAGATAGCTCTTGGGATTTCCTCTCATCCCAGGGCTTCAATATTGCTATCCCAAAGCCCACATTCTCTGCAGTGCCGCTCAGGATGCTAAAGCCTGGAACGCACAAGACACCCTCTATTCCCTCTATGGCCCTTATCCTCTCTGTGATTTCCTTGGCCACGGAGACGGTCCTGTTTAGATTCGCACCCTCAGGGAGCTGATAGTTTATAAAAAAGGCACCCTGGTCTTCTTCAGGTAGAAAGCTCGTGGGCGTCCTTTGAAAGAAGACAAAGGCCAAGATTATAACTGCTATCAGGAGCAAAACCGGAAAGCCTATCCGCCTAATTAACCAACGGGAAGAGGAGACATAAAATCCCCTCCAGGCCCAAAGTCCTCTGTTAAACCAAGAAAATATGGAGACACCTTTCACAGAATCACCCTTACCCAAAAGCACCCCGCAGAGTGCAGGTGAGAGGGTTAGGGCATTTATGGTGGAGATTACCACTGCAGTGCAAAGGGTGACAGCAAACTCCTTGTAGAGCCTACCAGTTATCCCCGGAATGAAGCCCACGGGGATAAAGACTGCCAGTAATACCAAGGTAGTCGCAATCACGGGCCCTGTCACCTGTTTCATGGCCTTTATGGTGGCCTCTTTGGAATCCAGGCCCTCTTCATTTATGATCCTGTATACATTCTCCACCACCACTATGGCATCGTCCACCACCAGACCTATGGCCAGTATGAGTGCAAAGAGCGATATTGTATTAGCCGTATACCCAAGACCTAAGAGAACCGCAAAGGTGCCTAAGAGGGATATGGGCACTGTTATGGCAGGGATCATGGTGGCCCGCCAGTCCTGCAAAAACAAATAGGTCACAAAGACCACGAGGAGAAAGGTAAGTATTAGGGTCCATTTGATCTCCTGGACAGCTGCCTTCACATATAGGGTCGTATCATAGATGACCTTGTACTCTATATCCTGTGGCATCCTCTCCTTTAAACCTTCCAGGGCGGAAAGGACCTCCTTCATGGTCTTTAAGGCATTTGCCTCAGGGGATTTATATATGGCAAGCCCTAGATTGGGGGAGCCGTTATAAAGGGATCTCGTGCTATAGGTGGAGGAACCCAACTCCACCCTTGCCACATCCTTTAGATATACGATACCCCCCTTTGGGTTGTTCCTAAGGACTATATGCTCGAACTCCTTTGGCTCTTTGAGCCTTCCTTTGCTCTGGAGTGTAAACTGAATCTCTGGGCCATCTGACATGGGTGCCTTTCCTATGGCACCCACTGCAGCCTGAATGTTTTGTGCCTGGAGGGCCGAGATCACCTCATCCACACCCATATTCAGGGCCAAGAGCCTTTCAGGGTATATCCATATACGCATACTGTATTGGAGTTCACCGAATATGAATACGTCACTTACCCCAGGGACCCTCAATAGCACATCTCTTATGTTCTGGCTCACAAAGTTGCTCAAAAATAGGTTGTCGAAGGTGCCCTTTGGGGAATAGAAGCTCACCACTGCCATGATATCTGCGGTCCTTTTCCTCACCGTGATACCTTGCTGTGTCACCTCTTTTGGGAGACGAATGGAGGCTATCTGAACCCTGTTCTGTACATTTATCTGGGCCACATTGGGATCAGTTCCCACCTCAAAGGTCACTGACAATTGATATAACCCGTCATTGGAAGAGGTGGAGGACATATAGATCATACCTTCCACGCCGTTTATCTCTGCCTCTATGGGAGCAGCCACACTCTCAGAAACGGTCTTTGCATCTGCTCCAGGGTATGCTGTGGATACCGATATCTCAGGTGGGGTTATCTCGGGATACTGGGCCACAGGTATGTTGAAAAGTGAAATGGTGCCCACCAGGGTAATCACTATGGAAATGACCAATGCAAGCCTTGGTCTCTCTATAAAGGGTCTTGAGATCATCTCTTTTCCTGGCTTTCCCCTATCTCTTGTGGAATCACCCTAATATTAGGCCTGATCCTCTGGATCCCTTCCACCACCAAAAGCTCCCCTTCTGAAAGGCCTTCCATTACCTCCCAGCCTTCCTTCCACATCTCGCCCAGTCTTATTCTTCTTTCCGTTACCGTATCACCTTCCACCACAAACACATACCTGCCCCTCTGGTCTTGGAGGACTGCCCTTTGTGGGATTACAAGCCTTTCCTCTCCGTCCCCTTCCTTTATTAAGACCTTCACATAGAACCCAGGGAGCAAGAGGCCTTGGGGATTCTGTATCCTTGCATACACAGCCAGTGTTCCTGTCTTGGGATCCACCTGGTTATCCAGAAACTCCACCTCTCCAGGGATCCTCAGGATACCTTTCCCATTCCCTGGCAGCTCCACCCAAAGCCCTTCTTTTAGCCCTTTTAGCTTGACCACACCGGATATCTCCCTTTCGGGGACAGAAAAGACCACCCTCATGGGATCAAGACCCACCACCTTTACAAGGGCACCTGATCCTGGCCCCACCAGATCCCCCTTTTTGAAGATGCTCTTTCCCACCTTACCCCCTATGGGGGATCTTATCTGGGTGTATCCCAAATTCAGCTTGGCCTTTAAGACTTCTGCCTCCCTGAGCTTTAAATCTGCCTTTGCCTTCAGCTCGTCTGCCGTGGCCTTGTCCAGTTCCAGCTGTGATATGCCACCTGTCTTTACCTCCTTTAGGCGTGTCAGATACTGGGATGCCCTCAGATACTCTGCCTTGGCCTGCTCAACCCTTGCCTCTGCTACCATAAGGTCTGCCTTAAAGAGGTCCTGCTCTAACACAAACAAGAGATCCCCTGCCTTTACCATGGAACCTTCTAAAAATTTTATCTCCTCCAGATATCCTTGGACCTTGGCCGTCACATTTACCTCTTGGAGTGCCTCCAGGTGGCCTACGTACTCTCTAAATATGTCCTCTTTTACCTTTTTTAGCTTCACTACATGAACCCTTGGTAAGGGCTCTTGTGAAAAGGCCTTGAGAGGCGTTGTGGACAAGAAAGCTTCAAAGAAAAATATGAAAGATAAGAGGATAAACCGAAGTCTCATCGGGACCTCCCAGGGTATTTTTTCCAAGGAAATTTGGATGCGGATAATCTTAAGAGAGGAGGGTCAATGGGGGGGTTGAAGGGCAAATCTGAGCTTACCTTAGAAGCCAACTTACATTTGCACCTCTATGCTATCTCCCACCCTGAGGGTGCCGCCCTTTATAACCCTTGCAAATACACCTTCTCTGGGCATGATACAGTCCCCTGCCATGTAGTAAATGGCACATTTCCTGTGGCATTCCTTCCCAATTTGGGTCAGCTCTAACTCCACCTCACCTATCCTTATCCTGCTTCCCAGTGGCACACGTGTCCAATCTATGCCAAGTGTGGCTATATTCTCTGCAAAGTCGCCGAAGGAGACCTCTAAACCCATCTCCTTTGCCCTCTGAATGCTCTCAGATGCAAGCAGACTCACTTGTCTGTGCCATGGCCCGGCATGGGCATCCCCTTCCACTCCATGATCTTCCCTCACCCGGACCTCTTCCACAGTATCCTTTTTTGTTCCCTTGTGCCTACTTATGGCCAGAGATACTATTCTTCCTCTCATGATTTCCCCTTTCTAAGCGCCCTACCTTAAGGTGAAGATGTGATGTGGTCAACTCAAAGATGGTTCATACTATTTAAGCCCATATTTCTTAAGCTTATATCTCAGCACCCTTTCACTGATCCCAAGGGCCTGGGCTGCCCTTGTCTGATTTCCCTCAGAGGACTCCAATGCCTCCTTTATAAGCTCCTTCTCCAAAGAGTCTATCCTCTCCCTTAGAGAGAGGCCTTCTGCAGATGAGGGTCTTCTCTCCCCCTCTAACTTGAAGGGCAAATCCTCAAGGGTGATATAATCCCCTTTTGCTATCACAACTGCCCGCTCTATTATGTTTTCCAGCTCCCTCACGTTGCCTGGATACTCGTATTTTATGAGCATTGACCTTGCCTCAGAGGTTATCCCCTTTATGGGCCTCCTGTTCTGAGCCGAATATACCTTTAGAAAATGGTCTATGAGTAGAGGGATATCCTCCCTTCGCTCCCTCAAGGGTGGGATCGTAACAGCAATAACATTGAGCCTAAAGAAAAGGTCCTCTCTAAACCTTCCTTCCTTTATCTCCTTTTGAAGGTCTCTGTTTGTGGCTGCAATCACCCTCACATCTGCCCTAAGGGTTTGGGAGCCCCCAACCCTCTGGAATTCACCCTCCTGCAAAAACCTTAGAAACTTTACCTGTGCAGAGGGAGAAAGCTCGCCGATCTCGTCTAAAAACAGGCTCCCCCCGTCTGCCCTCTCCACCCTCCCTATCCTCCTTGCCACTGCACCAGTAAATGCCCCCTTTTCATGGCCAAAGAGTTCACTCTCTATAAGGGTCTCCGGAAGTGCCCCACAGTTCACTCCTATGAAAGGGGCCTTGGCCCTGGAACTCAGGTTGTGGATAAGCCTGGCAAAGAGCTCCTTCCCTGTGCCGCTCTCTCCTTGTAAGAGTACAGTTGCCTTGCTATCCGCTACCCTGCTACAGATCGAGAGAATCTCTGCCATCTTTGGACTTTGATATATGATCTTGTCCTGGTCTATTCTTTTTTCCTGGAGCTGCTCTTTGAGGATCTGGTTCTCTCTCAAGAGCTCTCTGCGGTCTCCTATTCTATGCAATATTCCCAAAAGCTCTTCTAAGTTTATGGGCTTTGTAATGTAGTCACAGGCACCCAATTTCATAGAGGTGACAGCTGTCTCGATCGTCCCATAGGCGGTAATCAATATCACATCCAGCTCTGGATTGAGTTTTTTTAGCTCTTTTAAGACGTCCAGCCCATCCATACCTGGCATCTTCAGGTCCAATAGGACCACATCCAGGTAGGACTTCTTAGCTATTTGGAGGGCCGAGTTCCCGTTCTCTGCCTCAAGGACCCTATGACCCCTCTTTTTGAGAAAACCCTTTAGCATTGTCCTCTGGGAGGCCTCATCTTCCACTACGAGTATATCCAGAGTTCTTGCCATTGTTGCCCCTACTCCTTAACCGGTAAAGTCACATAAAAGGTAGTTCCTTTGTCCAAACGACTCCAAACCTTGATATCACCTCCGTGGGCCTTTATTATCTCCCTTGCAATGGCAAGGCCCAAACCGAGGCCCTTTTCCTTTGTGGTGTAACCAGGCTCAAAGATCCTATCCAGATCCTCTTGGGGGATACCCTTTCCCGTGTCAGATATAATTATTAGGGCCTGAGCTCTCTTGTCCTTTTTCAGTTCAACAAGAATCCTTCCTTTATCTGGCATGGCCTCCACCGAATTTTTGAGTATGTTCAAGAAGGCCTCGTAAAGCCTGAAATAATCGGCCCACACATGTATAGGTCTTTTGGCATACAAAAAATCCACCGTTATAGGCCTTGTCCTTATCTCTTCTCTCACAAGGGAGAGGAGACCCTCCATCAAGGTGACCAGGTCTTGAGGGCCAAATTCCATTCTCTGTCGCGAATGCCCCACAAAGGCCTCAATTACGTCTGTCAATCTCTTTACCTCATTTTTCACCAATAAACCTATTTCCCTGAACTCCTCCCTCTTTTCTGAATCCTCAGGTTCAAACTCCAGTGCCATCCTCTGGAGGGCCATGCTAATGGCATTTAGTGGATTCCGGATCTCATGGGCCAGGCCCTTTGCAAGCTTCCCTAAGGAAGATAGCTTTTCCTCCTTCGCCAGGGCATCTTTCATCTCTTGAACCCTTCTTAGATACCTTTGCTGGATCATGTAGAAAAATATCACCAAAAAGAGGGAAAAAGATGCCATCAAGGCAGTGGAGATTCCAACATAATACCTGTTTGTGGTTCTAAACTCATGGAAGTCGCTTATATCCAGACCCACTTGGGCAATGAAGGACCTATCCAAGAAAAGCTCAGAGCTAATTTCTAATAGGGCCAGATTTGGCACAGGGGATTCGCTCCCCTCTTCCCATATCACCATTCCATCTTCAGGGTCCAAGACCCTTATGTACCCAGAGGCCTCCTTCCACAGCTCCTGAAGGGCTATCTTCAAAGAGGCCCTGATTGCCCAAAAATCTATCCCTTTCCTGTCCAGTAAAAGAAGGGTCCAGGACCCATCCTGAGCCTTTCTCCCCACAAAAAAGAGATCCTTTTGGGGTAGGGGACCAAGGCAGACACTATCAAAAGAATCCTTTAGGGCCTTTTTTAATAGTTGGCCCAACTCCTTTGGGATAGTGGTTGTGCCCCTAAGGATGTTACCTTGATCGTCCAGAATGAGGATGGACAATAACCGATTCTTGTATAGGAAGGCCTCAATATCCGGTGAGATTAGATCCAAGCCCTCAGGATTGTCCAGCTTTAAGAGGAGATCCAAAAGCTCTTGGAATAGGTTTTCTCGCACCTCAAAACCAAAATCCACATCAAATGTCTCTATCTTCCCCTGGTGGGACATTTCGATGTGCCTGAAGTCTTTTAGTAGGTTTTGGGCAGATAGCTCAATGTTTTTGACCAAAGCATGCCCTTGAGAACGGTATACCCCAAGGAGATACCCTTCTGTCTTTTTCACATTAAAGAGGGCCCCCCCCAACAGGGCAAGGGTTAGACAGAGGCAGAGAGCGGCCAATACTAAGAGGTTAAAAGATTCTTTTTTCATAAAGGAGAGCATAGTCTCATCCGACATATTTGTCGAGTTCTAAACCCATTGAGGCGTAGGAATTACGCCTAAAATAATGCTTTCTCATCTGGGCCCCTTCTGGGGTTCGACAATCTTTTACGCTCCTCAGAAAGGGGAGATGGAAGTCATTGATTTTTCCACATGATACACCCTCTGTAGCCCTTGGCATGCAAGGTGCATCACGCAAGGACAAAATCACCTTGAAGGAGGAGGAAGAGATGAAGAATTCAAAGAAGACCTTATTGGCATTGGCAGCAGGGGCACTCATCCTTGCACTTACCTCAGCAAATGGCTTTGCAAGGGGGGGGCCTGGGATGGGTGGTAGAGGTTTTGGAGGCGGAGGCCCTGGAATCTGCAATCCCCTAAATCCGGCCCTAAATGAGCAGCAGAGGCAGAGGCTCTATGAATTGAGGGAGGCCTACTTAAAGGATATTACCCCTATACAAAACGAGCTCATGACCAAGAAATTGGAACTCAGGAACCTCTGGTCTGCCCCAAACCCTGACCAGGCAAAGATCATGGAAAAACAGAGGGAGGTAAATAGGCTCCAGGAAAGGATACAGGAACGGGCAACCAAGTACAGGTTGGATTGCCAGGGAGTCCTTACCGGATCCAGCCCCACTTCCAACTAAAAGAGGAATTCAAAGCTCCCTATTGTTCCCCAAATCCCCTTTTTTGAGGGAGGTGGGAAAAGGGCCAAAAGCAAAAAAGGCCTGGGCAGGAAACCCAGGCCCTTTTATCTTATAACTCGGTTACAAAAACCTTCTCTTACCCACGAAGGCAGCCACTGCCATGAGCCCTATGAGAAGCACCAGTAAAAGGATCGGGTAGTTCAGCGCCACATAGGCAAAGCCGGCCACAGGCACAAGCGTCACCCTCACGATACCCTTAAGCACCTCGTGATCCTTTAGGTAGAGGGCCACAGATGGCGAGTATTTGTAGTAAGAGTCCACAAAGGCCTTACCCAAAGAGTTCCCAATCAGATACCTGTCCCTGAACTCCCTCAAGGCCTTCACATGCCATTCATCAGGGCTACCGAAAACTGCGGTTGCAATAAAGCAGGTTCCACCACCTCCTCCTATAGGTGCCTCAGCAGGAGGTGTCAGGTCTGGCCCTACAGCGTACTCTGACAGATGGTCCAGTAGCACTGCTATGGTGTAGTCAGTAAGTCCACCTGATGCAGAGGACGAGCCAAGGATTAAGCCGCCTTTTGGAATGGTGTATTGCTTGCCTTCTACCGTAGCTGCCCCTTGAACCCCTGCCTCTTCAGGAGGACCAACAGGTGGGAGGTAGTAGACCTTTGGGCTCTTGGTCTTGAGTCTTACTTTTAGGAGCATCAGGGCATTCTGAGCGAGCTTTAACTTCTCTGCAGCACCAACACTGATTTTGTAGACGTCATCCTTCCAGGCAGGGGGGAGAAGATCCTGTTCCTCCTTAGATAGCTCTGTATATCCCTTCGCCTCTGGTGGCTTCAAAAATCCAGTGTACGCTGTACCGTCTGACTTTTGGATCTGTGTACCACCCTTTAGCTCCAAGCCAACGTCTTTACCAGGTTGGGTGTCTTCATTTTTGAGTGTTACAGAAGTGAGAGCGCTCGGAATTGCACCATTCAACCCGCCCATATCTAAATAGGCAGTTATGTTCTTGGCCTCATCAGCGGTTAATTGGGTAAGGGCATCAGGTGTGGATATTATGGTGATAGGAGGGGCTCCAGATACATTGAACTGGGCATAGGCCCCCAAACCCTTCGCCTCTTTTGTGTTATTGTTTAAAACCTCTCCACCCAAGAAGACCACTTCAGATTTAGATCCTTGAAGCACAGTAAATTTCAGATCGAAAAGGTTGCCATCCGTTATTGCATTTGACTCTGTCTGGGCTTTAGGTGCAACCCAAATCAACTTAAATTTTGAGCCATAGAGCCCATAGTCCACTGCTGCATCTTTGGTGTTGTACCATTGGGTAAGAGAATCCCATTGACTCTTCAAGGTATATGGGGCATAGTCTGCCAGGCTTGGATATATGTAACCAGCCTTGGATTCTACAGTTACATCCTCTACCTTCAGCTTACCAAAATCCACTACAACGTAGCCTGCGTAAAAGTTCGTATAGCCTTGAATAGAAATTGGAACAGTAACCTCGCCCGTAGGAGTTACAGTATAGGGCCCGTCAATACTCACCGTCACTGAAGCATAGCTCACAGAGACGGTAACCATGCATAGCACAGCAAGGAGCAGTGCAATTTTCGTCTTCATTTAAATGCCTCCTTTCCCATTTCGGTTACCTCTCCATAAGCCATTATTGGCAGTTGAGCTTTAGATACCTGATGATCAATGCTGCATCCGATGCATCAATCTTCCCGTCGCTATTCACATCAAAACCCTTTGCACTTGCCTTCATCTTATTCATGTCTTCACAGGTAGGAAGGGCTGGTAAAGTGGTCGTCGTGGTAGTTGAAGTTGTGGTGGTCGAAGTTGTCGTAGTTGTGCTTGTTGTAGTTGTGCTTGTCGTAGTTGTTGTCGTAGTTGTTGTGGTTGTGGTTGTTCCAGATGGGGTGGCACAGACCATGGTGGAGAAGGCGCCATACTGAGACCCACCCAGGTCACTCTTATTTTCGGTTTGTATCTTGATCTGGTACTGTGTTCCATTTGTTATAGTCATTTGCCCAATGGTTCCACTCAGTGTAGCACTTGTTCCCGTAACTACCTTAGTAGCCAATTTGCTGCCATCACTTATAATAATCTTATAACCAGTTGCACCAGTAACAGGATTCCAAGAAAGCACAATTACACCGTCTCCTGGTGTGGCTACTATCCCTGTGGGCGGACCGAGAGTTCCGGTGGCTGGCGGTAGTTCAGTGGGCCAGTTAGAATATGGAGTCCCACACACCTCTGCATAGCCATTTGGCATCCAAAAGATGGCAAGTAGGCCGACAAAACAAACCACATAAAGCAATTTCTTCATTCCTAACCTCCTTAATCG
>CALKZT010000037.1 GCA_938002815.1 uncultured bacterium | reverse complement strand
GAATATAAAAAAGGCCAAAAAGGCCTTGAGGTATTGGGTGAGGAGAAAGGGGGTAGGGGATGAAGAGGCCTTTCATTGCGGTACTATTCGTAATTATACTTACAAGCCCTTCATACCCGGGCCAAAGGCTCAATATATTTTACCAAAATGACCTACACGGATGGTTTTTTCCGTCGGCTCAAGAGGCTGGCCTGCCAAAGGTCCTGGAGATCTTAAAGGAGGAGAACCAAAAAGGTCTCCTAAACTTCTATGTAGTGGCAGGAGACATTGTGACCGGGCCACGCTTACCTGAGGATAAAAAGGGCAGGGTGGAGCTGGAGGTCTGGGGGCTTTATCAAGGGGAACTGGACCAAATAGGGTTTAGGGGTAGGCACATCCTCTCTTTGGGTAACCACGAATTCGACCACGGGTTCCCAGAAATACTAAAGGAATTAAATCCAATTTGTGCCAACATAGTGAACGAGAAGAATGAGCCCTACTTTAGACCTTTTACAATAGCCAAGGAAAGAGACATTTCTGTATCCTTTCTCGGTTTGATAATGGACGATTATCCAAAGGTGAATGGTGTGCTAAAGGAGAAGGGGCTTCGTGTAGAGGATCTGAAAGGTTCTATAAAGAAATATGAGCCCTTCATCTGCAGGGCAGACATAACGGTTTTGGTGATCCACGACAATATTAGTGATATCAAAGAGTTAGTTGAAGGACTTTCTGATGATAGTTGTATTGATGTTGTCATAACAGGTCATACTCATATTACCACAGAAACACCTATTTATATGAAGGGAAAACCAATAGTCCAGGCTGGCTCAATGAATCAATTTTTGGGAAAATTAGAATTAGAATACGAAGAAGGGAAAGTTAAAGTTGTTCAGAACCAACTCATACCACTTTTCCCTGATAAATTTACTTATGAGCTAATGAACTTTAAGGAAATGGTATCAGAACAAAAGGGCAATTCGATCGCTCTGGTTAGAAGTAGTCTCCATAAACCAAAGGGGAAGATTCCCAATGAGGGAACCCTGGGAAGTTTTATAGCTGATGCGATCAGGTGGAAGAGCAAGACGGATATTGCGATAATAAATAACGATTCGCTGAGAAAGGAATTTCATGTGAGGTATGGTCCTCTGCCACTGAGGGAGGGCGATATTAAGGAGATGTACCCTTACAAGAACAAGATCGTAACGGGTTTTGTAAAGGGAGGGGATCTCCTAAGATTTGTTCAGGGAGAGATAGAGGATTTCAAAAATCAGATATCAGGGTTTAGCTACACCCTTAAAATGGGTGAGAAAACAGTATTGGAGAGCATAAAAGTGGGGGAAAGGGAAATAGATTTAAGCAGAAATTATTCCATCTCCTTGCCATCGGTACTCGTGAAGTCTGAAAATGTAGCGGGACTCCTACATAATTTGCCTATCTCAAGTATAAAGGAGACACCCTATACTATTTCGGAGTCAGCCATCGAGTTTGCGAGGAGGATGAAGCTAATAGATTACGGGGAAGGTACAAAACGTATAATTGTTAGGAGGTAAAAGATGGGAAAGGAGTTGAAGGAATCCCCAGCCGACCTGTACTTTTTCTCATTAGGAAGGGTTATTGAAGCAATCTATTATGATGAAGACCTAAGTGATTTGCTGTATTTTATAGTCTATCTGGCCTCGGAACTTTCAGGAGGGCTTGGGAGTACCTTACGGGTACTGGGCAAGGACTTTAGGGCAAAATTGCTCGCAAGCCACGGACTGAGCGGGGAATATCTAAGATGTGGTGCATTGGATGGGGGTAGATCCCAGACAGAGATATCGGAAGGTGGCGTAGTCATAGTTAAGGACACACAAAGGGATTCTCGGGTATATAACAAGGAGGCAGCCCTTAAAGAGGGTATCAAATCCATAATAGGGATCCCTGCAACTGTGGATGAAAACACTTACTGCGTCCTGAGGATCTATTTTGAAAATACAAAGATCCCAAATCAAGATGAGATGGATTTCTTGGTAGCCCTTCTAAGGCTTGCATGTATTGCAATACATAGATCTGCATCCCTTAACATGGAAGCCTAATGGCATTACCTGAATTCTGCCCAAAGGAAGGTGTGATCTGAAGGTTTTGGAAGGCCCCTGGGGCCCTTATCCACTTCTACGTCTTTTAAGGAGGCTATAAGTATTTTTGTACACAAAATATAGTCTATTCTCCACCCCAGGTTTCTCTTAAACCCATTGGGGATCCTGTAGTCCCAAAAGGTATAGGACCTCTTTTCTGGATATTTGAATCTATAGGTATCCACAAGGCCCCACTCGAGGAGTTTTTGTAATCTCTTCTGTTCTTCAGGGTGAAAACAGACTTCATTTCTAAATGCCTCTGGATCATATACATCTATATCTTCAAGGGCCACATTAAAATCACCTGCAAGAATTATTCTTTGAGAAGGATTGTGGTGCTCATTTAGGTATTCAAGTAATCGATCCAGGAAGCTAAGCTTATAAGGGAATCTTTCACTTTCAACAGAAGTGCCCTGTGGTACATAGACATTTAGGATGAAACTGCCATCATACTCTATTTCCAAAAACCTTGCCTCAGTTCCAAAGCCCTTTTGAAGGTCAGTACTTATGAGAGAGGCCTTTTCTCTTGTAATAATCGCTACCCCATTATATGCCTTTTGGCCTACAAAGAGGCTATGATATCCCAATTTTTTGAATTCTCCCTCTGGAAAGTCCTTGTCCTGAACCTTTGTCTCCTGGAGGCACAAGACATCAGGGATATTTTCCGAAAGCCATTTGATTATTATTTGGAGCCTAGACCTCACAGAATTACAGTTGAAGGTGGCTACCTTCATCTCACCTTTGCTCCAGGTTCCACGGGTTCATAGGGACCTATAAGGGAGATCCCACTTTCTCCCACTGCGGCAAGGACCATTCCTCTGCTTTCGATACCCATAAGTTTTGTGGGCTTTAGGTTTGCCACAACCACCACTCTCTTTCCGATCAGGTCTTGGGGTTTGAAGTGTTCTTTTATGCCTGCAATTACTTGTCTCTTTTCGCCAATGTCCACCACGAGCCTTAAGAGCTTATTAGACTTGGGGATATCTTCTGCCTCCAAGATGGTTCCTACCCTCAGATCCAGTCTCCCAAATTCTTCTATGGTGATCTCCATTCCATCCTCCTTTAGGGTTTTCATGTCCTTAAGGTATTCTACCCTTGGGAAAAGGGCATAGGGTCTTTTGGGGTTCCCTTCCAGGGGTCTTTTTAGGAGGCCCTTTAGGTGGGAGAGCTTAAGCCCCTTAGGGTCAAATCCCAACATATCTTGCATCTTGAGGGCAGAGGAAGGCATTACCGGGTATATGAGAAGGGAGATGGCCCTGAGATTAGAGAGCAGGACAAAAAGTACGGTTTGGAGCCTCTCTTTATCCTTTTTTGCCAATGCCCATGGGGCGGTGGTGTCTATGTATTTGTTCAGCCTGTTTATCAGATCCCAAAGCTGAATAAGAGCCTTGTGGAATTCAAGGGATAAGAAGGCCTTTTCATAAAACTCTATTGTCTCAAAGGCCGCCTCCAAGATCTCCTGGTCCAGGACGGTTAACTCTCCCATCCTGGGCCAGTTCAGGCCCAGATATTTTTCCAACATGGTAAGGACACGCATGATTAGGTTTCCAAGGTCGTTGGCAAGGTCTGAATTTATGCGGCCTACCAATGCCTCTTCGCTAAACTCAGCATCTAAACCGAATACCATCTCCCTTAAGAGGAAGTATCTGAACTGGTCCAAACCGTATTTGTTTATGAGGTCCAAGGGCTTTACCACGTTTCCTAAGCTCTTGGACATCTTTCCCTGGTTTACGTTCCAGTAGCCATGAACATTTAGGTGTTTGAAAGGTTCAATCCCTGCTGCCTTCAGCATGCAGGGCCAGTAGACCCCATGGGGCTTTAGGATGTCCTTTGCAATGAAGTGTTGGGCATTGGGCCAAAACCTCTTAAAAAGCTCTCCGTCGGGATAACTAAGGCCGGATATATAATTTATCAGGGCATCGAACCAGACATAGGTCACAAAATTTTCGTCAAAGGGGAGTGGTATGCCCCAGGTGAGCCTTTTCTTGGGTCTTGAGATACATAGGTCTTCCAAGGGTTCCTTTAAGAAACTTATGACCTCATTTCTATACCTTTCTGGTCTTATAAAGTCCGGGTTTTTTTGGATGTGTTCCACAAGCCAGCCCTGATATTTGCTCATTTTAAAGAAGTAGTTTGCCTCCTTTACAGGCTCAGGAATGGTCCTGTGGTCGGGGCATTTCCCATCCACCAGCTCTTTTTCTGTGTAAAAGCGCTCGCAACCGTAGCAATAGAGGCCTTCGTATTCGCTGAAGTAAATGTCACCCTTTTGGTAGACCAGATTCAATATCTCTTGGACCACCCTTATATGCCTCTGCTGGGTGGTCCTTATGAAATCATCGTTAGATATCATGAGCTTGGGCCAGAGCTCCCTAAAGAGGTTGCTGATTCTATCCACATATTCCCTTACAGGCTCTTTTTTCTCTTGGGAGGCACGCACTATCTTTTCGCCATGTTCATCTGTCCCTGTAAGCAAATAAGTCTCATGGCCCAAAAGTCCCATAAACCTCTTAAAGACATCTGCCACTATGGTGGTATAGGCATGGCCAAGGTGGGGCTCTGCGTTCACATAGTATATGGGCGTTGTAATATATACGGATGCCATCCTCTCATTGCTCCAAGATTTTATGTGGACATAATCGATAACACAACAGGTATAAAAATGGTAGGGATTTTATTTTGGGGCCGCTTCCCCTGGCTCTGATTTAGGAAGCGGCCCAGTTTAGGTCTCTAACATCCAAGGAGGGAGGGACTATTTTGTGAGGATTTCAAGTGCTTCCTCTCTGTAAGCCTCCATAACATACGGGATTCCTGTAACCTTAGCGCACTCCTCTGTGAGGGACATGAGGTCCCTTCTGCTTATGGAGGAAACCCTAAAATTACGGGAACCGGCCATTAGTTGCTGCAGGCCTACCTTGATCTTTTGGCAGAAACTATAAATGCCAACCGCACCCAGAGGTATCTTTTTAATCTCTTCTGAGCCGACAATACCTTTTACTTCCTCGTAGGACACAAAGATCTCCTCAGGTGTGTTGCCGAATTCGCTCACCGTCTTGGGGAGTTTACCTTCTTTTATCCAGAGGTCTATGTTTTTTCCCACCATTCCGGGTATCATAAGGGCCCTACCCATGCAGACGGCCTTCACAAAGGGCGCACCCAGGGCCAATGCCTTAAAGACTCCATCCTCACTGCTAAATCCTCCTGCAAAGGCCAGGTCAGGTACCCTTTCTCCCCTGTCAGAGAGGATCTTGGCAAATTCGTATGCGGCCGAGTGTAGATATATGTGGGGTACTCCCCATTCACACATCATCCTCCAGGGGCTCATTCCCGTTCCACCGGGTGCGCCATCTATGGTGAGTAAATCTATCTTTGCCTTTGAACCCCACTTGATAGCCATTGCCAGCTCTCTTAGGCTATAGGCACCTGTCTTTACGGTGATCCTCTTAAACCCAAGTCCCCTTAACCTCTCTACCTCTTTGAGGAAACCTTCTTCTTCTACGAAACCGAGTCTACTATGTCTTTCAAATTCCTTTATGGCCCCTGTCTGAAACGCTGCCTGATTAACGGGATCCGAGGGGTCAGGTGTAACAATATAACCCCTCCTCTGGAGTTCCAATGCCCTTTCAAGGGAGTTTACCTTAATTTCACCACCGATACATTTGGCCCCTTGGCCCCATTTTAGCTCTATGGTCTCCAGACCGTGTTTGTCTATCACATACTCAGCCACCCCGAGCCTTGTATCCTCCACATTCATTTGGACCAGGATCTCACCATAGCCTTGATGATACTTCTTGTATTCTGCTATACGCCTGTCCATGTCAGGGCTGCTCTTGATCTTTCCGTTGGAATCCAATTCTAACTGAGGGTCTATTCCGCACACGTTTTCACCGCAGACCAAGGTGATCCCGCTGATGGCAGCACCCACGGCAAAATGCTCCCAGTTCTTCCTGGCTATCTCTGTGGACCCCAAGGCCCCTGTGAAGATGGGGACCTTCATCCTTACCTTTATATCCCATCCATATTCTGTCTCTGTATCTACCTTAGGGAATATGCATGTATCGGGTCCCGCTGATACCCAAGCAGGGAGGCCCTTTGCACCTGTGGCATAGCCCTGGATGTTCAAATGAGAGTAGTCCACAGGATAATCTTTATCTGCCCCAGCAGTAATGCTTCCAAATGGCCCCGGGTAGAGTAGCTCTCTTCCCCTAAAGGAGGCCCTAAATACCTCACAGTTCCCCTGACATCCGTCGATACACCTGGAGCATAGGCCACTGGAAGGCACAACGGACCTAGACCTGTTTACACTTCTGGTTGCGTCATTGGAATTTGGTCTTTGAAGATTCATGATATTCCTCCTATTTTACTGGTAATTATCAGCCGAACTAACGGCAGTACATTGCCATTATTTACCTGCTTAGGCGGGATGAGTCAAGTAAAAAATTATCTCGATACTGGGAGAAATTGCGGGAGAACCTCGTGGATTTGAATCTGCCGACAAGATCGTTTTCTGGCAATGATGCCAGATTTTTGTTGTGTCCTTTCTCAGGATGGCTTATAATTGGGGATATTTTATGGAGGTGGTGTGGCAATGTCTGAGGTTTTGAACCAAAAATATCTCCATATACTTAGGATCTTAAGGGTTAGTGATAGGCCCCTTCCCAGTTCCGTTATAGTGGAAGAGCTTAGGAACATTGGGCTTGAGATGAGTGAACGAACGGTGAGAGCCTATCTGGCAGATATGGATAAGGCCGGCTTTACCGTAAATTTGGGTAGAAAGGGGAGGGAGATTACCGAGCTGGGTATAAAGGAATTGGAATCCTCACGGGTCTATGAAAAGGTGGGTTTTCTCTCTGCAAAGATAGAGAACCTTACCTACTTGATGGATTTTGATCTGAACACCAAAACCGGATCTGTGGTAGTCAATACCTCTATCGTGGAGCCAAGGGAGCTTCTCTTGCACCTAAAGGCGGTCCATGGGGTCTTTGAGAGGGGATATGGCATGGGCACGCTCGTGACGGTCTTTAATCCTGGCGAAAGGGTGGGGCCCATTGAGATACCCCCTGACAAAATCGGTATAGGTACGGTCTGCTCCATCACATTGAATGGGGTGCTCCTAAAGCATGGTATCCCTACTCAATCTAAGTTCGGAGGTTTATTGGAATTGGTGAACGGAAAGCCCTCCAGGTTTGTGGAGATAATCAATTATGATGCTACCACCTTAGATCCCCTCGAGATATTTATAAGAAGTGGCATGACAGATTATATGGGTGCCATCAGGGATGGAAATGGGAAGATCGGGGCAAGTTTCAGGGAATTTCCAGCAGAAAGCAGGGGCCTTGTGGTAGAGCTGGCCAAGAGGTTGGAAAGGATAGGGCTTGGGGGCTTTATGAGAATAGGTAATCCAGGCAGACCGGTCTTAGAAATCCCTGTGGGAGAGGGGAGGATAGGGGCAGTGGTCATAGGGGGTCTGAACCCCATTGCAGTGCTTGAGGAATGTGGGAGCAGGACCCACTCCAAGGCCTTGGCAGGACTTGTGGATTTTAGGAGGCTATTTCACCACAGAGAGCTTGATGAGGTAGTAAAAAAGTTACTCGCTTGATGGGCCTGTTAATTAAAAAAACCATCAGGCTTACTATCGCTCAGGAGGTAGTTTCCAAGAGGTGTATTTACAATCAGGGTACCTACTGCACCCATAAAAGACCCTCCCATTCTTTGTGCGCCTCTTTACCATGGTCCCATCGCAACCCTCCATTGGGCACTTTATTTTGGTCTCCTCTCCATTTATGGGAAGGGTGGTCTTACACTGGGGGTAGGCCGAACATGCCATAAATGCACCGTATCTTCCCTCCTTTCTCACCATGGGGCTATTACATTTGGGACAGGTCCTGTCGCTGATTTCGGCCTCTAACCTTTCGACGATCTGGATATTGCCAGCCTCATCCCTTTTGAAGTTAGCTGTGCCTTTACATTGTGGATAGTTGGAGCATCCCAAAAATAGCCCGTTTTTCCCACTCCTGATAACCATATTGGCACCACAGAGGGGACATTTCACATCAGTGGGAATCTCTCCTTTAAGTTCCTTTTGGGCCTTTAAGAGTTCTTTGTTGAAGGCCTTGTAAAAGCGCCTTATGACCTCCGTATAACTGAGTTCTCCCTTTTCTATCTTATCCAGCTGGTCTTCCATTCTAGCTGTAAACTTTAGGTCCATTATCCCCGGGAAACTCTTTAGGAGAAGCTCATTTACCATAAACCCCATTTCTGTGGGCTTCAGATATCCCTTCTCCTTTTGAACGTATCTCCTCTCCAAGATGTTACTAACGATTGTGGCGTAGGTAGAGGGCCTTCCGATCCCGTTCTCCTCAAGGGCCTTAATAAGGGTCGCCTCTGTATATCTGGGAGGGGGTTGTGTGAAGTGCTGCTCCTTTTTGAGTTCCAAGACCTTTAATATTTCCCCTTCCACCACATGGGGCAATCTCTCCTGGCCATCTTGTGCCCCCTCGCTTTGACTCCCCTCTTCTTGCTCTGATTCTATATATGCCTCCATAAAGCCCCTAAATAGTATGCTGGTTCCGGTAGCCCTAAATAAGGAATCTCCGGCTACTATATCTATGCGGAGCTGCTCCAGTATGGCCGGGGCCATTTGGGAAGAGAGAAACCTCTTGTAGATGAGCTCATAGAGGGCCAGTTGATCCTTTGTGAGGTATTTGGCTATCTCTTCTGGCCTGTATTCCAAATGGGTTGGCCTGATAGCCTCATGGGCATCCTGCATGGTGCCCTTTTTCTTATAGGCATAGGGTTTTTTAGGGAGATATTCCCTGCCAAAATTCTTTTCCACAAAGGACTTAGCCCCCTGAATTGCCTCTTCAGAGATCCTTGTGGAATCTGTTCTCATATAGGTGATGAGACCCACGATCTGGCCATCACTAAGTTCTATGCCTTCGTAGAGCTGCTGGGCGATGGTCATGGTCTTTTTCGGGGCATAGCCCAGTTTCTTGGATGCCTCCTGCTGGAGGGTGCTGGTGATAAAAGGAGGCGGAGGAGATTTTTGGACCTCCTTTTTTTCCCTCTTTGATACCAAAAAATCTTTAGTGAGCACATGCTCGTAGATCTCTTCAATAAGGGCCTTATGGGGCCTATCTACCTTCTCTCCTTTATATTTTATAAGCCTTGCAGAGAAGACAGGAGGACTCTGGGCCTGAAGTTTTGCCTTTAGGGACCAATATTCCTGGGGCACAAAGGCGAAGATCTCTCTCTCCCTTTCGCAGACCATCCTAAGGGCCACTGACTGCACCCTACCTGCACTCAGCCCCCCCTTTACCTTCTGCCACAGAATGGGGGAGATGAGGTAGCCCACCAGCCGATCTAAGATCCTCCTTGCCTTTTGGGATTCGTATCTGGCCTGGTTTAGCTGTTGAGGGTTCTTCAGTGCCTCCAAAACGGCGTTCTTGGTGATCTCGTTAAAAAGGACCCTAAAGCACTTGTGATTGTCTGGTGCAACCTCTTCCTTTATGTGCCAGGCTATTGCCTCTCCCTCCCTATCTGGGTCTGGTGCCAGGTATATTTGCTTTGCCTTGGCTGCCTCACTTTTGAGCTCTTTAACTATCTTCTCCTTTCCCTTGATAATCTGATAATGGGGTTGAAAGTCCTTTTCTATCTCCACCCCCAGCTGATTTTTGGGGAGGTCCTTTATGTGACCTACACTGGCCATGATCTTGTACCCCTTACCCAAATAAGACTGAAGGGTCCTCGCCTTGGAAGGGGATTCTACTATCAGCAATTTTTCTACCATGTGCCCTTACCCTTTACGTAAAATTTCCCGGGAAGCTGGATGATGAGGCCCTTAAGTTCCAGGGATACGAGAAGGGAACTCAAGGCCCCTGTATCCATGCTCAAGGCCCTGGAGAGCTCATCTATGTGGATAGGATCCCTTTCCAGGTGATCTAAGATGGTCAACTCCTCTCTATTTAGGTCTTCCAGGTGACCTTCCGCCTTTGATTCGGATGCCCCTGAGAAGTGGTTGGGAAGTCTTAGCTCCTCTAAGATGTCCTCCACCTTCTCCACAAGCTTTGCCCCCTGCCTTATGAGATAGTGGCAGCCTGTACTCTTCATGGATTCTATGCTCCCTGGAACTGCAAACACCTCACGGCCCTCTTCGGCTGCCATAGAGGCGGTAATGAGGGATCCACTGGACCTTGTGGCCTCCACTACCACAACACCTAAGGAGATCCCGCTGATTATTCTGTTCCTGATGGGGAAGTGTTTGGGGTCAGGGGGCGTACCAAGGGGGAACTCCGTAATAATAGCACCTTGTTTAGGGATCTTTTCGAAGAGAGACCTATTTGCCTTGGGGTAGATCACATCCAGTCCTGTTCCTAAGACAGCAACGGTATGGCCTCCAGAAGAGATGGCCCCTTCGTGGGCAGAGGTATCAATGCCAGCTGCAAGGCCACTTACCACGCATATACCCCTCTTTGAGAGGCCATAGGCCAACCCATTGGAGACCCTTCTTCCATAGTGGCTGGGGTGCCTGCTCCCCACCACCGCCACAAGGGGCATTCTTTCCCATACGGGCATTCCAAGGCAATAGAGCAAGACAGGGGGATATTTGATCTCCTTTAAAAGTGAAGGGTATCTATTGTCCCAATAGGTGAGGATTTGGGCACCCAAGCGCTGGGCCCTCATGTATTCCTTTTGAGGATCCTCCATGTACTCCCGTGCCTTAATCCTTTTGGCCACATTGGGGCTGATCCCTTCAATCTTAGAGAGTTCCTCCTCACTGGCCTTGTAGATCTCATTGGGGTTTCGGTAGCGGCCTATCAGCTGCCTTATTGAGCCTGAACCAAGGCCAGGTATGAGGTAGAGCCCAAGGACATCTAAGGTATTTGGCTGTGTATCCATGATCCAAGATGGCATTTTGGCAAATACAGGACAAAAGAGCCCAAGTCAAGTCCATTGGAGCCCAAAAGGAGGTAAACGATCAGAGAATCAGAAATCTATTGACATGAAAGGAAAGAGGTATGAGAATTCCTCCTGGTCGGGACGTAGCGCAGTCTGGAAGCGCACCTGAATGGGGTTCAGGGGGTCGCTGGTTCAAATCCAGTCGTCCCGACCATTTTTATTGGACACGTCATCTGGCCTCAAGGGGCTCCCTGAATTGTGGGCCAAAAAAAGCAATATTGCCTTTCTATATTTGGGGATTGCTTCATCGCTTAGGCTATACATAACAGAGTTTCTTTCTCCATTTACGAAATGGCCTCCTCAGTTAAGGGGAAATTGCCTTGAAGCCAGAGGCAGGTACGGGAGAGGAGTCTTGCCGTTATTAATCAGAGAAAGGGGATCAGTTGGGAAGCTAATGCTTACCTATTTCCTTGACCAAAAGGATTCCACAAGCCCAAATTTCCAGGCATTCCCTTCCCTATAAAGTTTTAGAATTGCAGGTTTTTCTGACTTCTTATAGCTAAGTATTATCTCGGCATAGTCATCTTTTACCTTTCCCACCTCCCACTTGCTATCCTTCAGTGCCATGTTGGGGTCGAAGTTGAAGAGATAGGCATCCCAATAGGAGAGGGCTGCACCTCTTCCTTCCTTGAATTCGGTTTCAAGCTCTCCCCTTATGGGCTCACCAGCTTTGAGGTACTTGAGGACATCAGAGATTATAGTGCGCTTACTCTTTTCAGTAATGGCATCCCAGACTTTGATATAGTCCTTTTTGAGGAGGCTATTAAAAAAAACTTCAGCTGCCTCGATAATTGCTATTGTTTCCTGGCTTTGGGATGTGGGTTTAGAAGTTTGGCAAGACTGAAAGAGAAACAAAATGGATAAGAAAAGAACGGAAAGTAAAAGCTTCATTTTGTCCAATCAAAAAGAGCCTAAGGCTAACCCTTAGGCTCCAGGAGACACTACTGTTTGATCAGATGATATGTGGTCGTATAAATTCCACCGCCATGGTGGACTGTCGTGAACTGGACGGTATATCCAGGATGATTCTGGGTCAACATTTTCTCTACCTGCTGCTTGATAGCCTCTTTAAGCTTTTGTGGGTCGCTTACTGCTGCCTTGGCCTGCGCAAAGAGATTTGGGTCATCCTTTAACTTTTTAAGCACCTCTATTAAACGGTTGTACAAGTCTGGGTTAGTAGTCTTTAATTGGTTGAGATAGTTCTTCAGATCGTCCTTGCCCAAGGCAGCAATACCAAGCTCTGTCAAAGCTGCCTTAAAGTCATCATAACTGATATCTTTTAATATGTCTTTTAAGGTTAGCCCGGCGATAGGTGTTTCTAATGCGTCGTAAAGTGCCAATAGCTGATCTGTTGATAAGCCTGCTGAAGCCAGGGCAGATGCTACACCGCTTGGCGTTGGTGTGGGTGCCACAGATACTGCCTCTCCTCCGCCACCAGAGGCCGCTGCTATGGCGGCTATGGCCGCTGCTGCTAAGACCCCTGCCACTATGGTCCCTGTGGATACCCCGGCTGCGGTGGCAGCGCCTGCCTCTGCCCCTGCTTTACCTGCAGCTGCCCCTGCTTGTGAAGGAGCCTGTTGTTGGGCTGTGGCCTGAGACGGGAAGACCACCATGCTGATCCCAAACACCACTGCCATAACCACTGCCAAAACCTTTAAGCCTCTTTTCCCCATTTTCCAACCCTCCTCCTTTTTCAAAACATGATTTGGCTACTTACCATTTCACCATACCATTGTCAATCCCCAAAAATGTATTTTCCTCCAAGAATTCAAAAAGTGGAGTAAAGTGGTTTATATCTTGGGCTACATCCCTTGTCCATGGAGAAATCCCCTGAGTATATCTTGCCCTTGTGTCTGTTCCCTTAAACAACCTAAAGGGAATTGTAACCGAAACCCCTTTATCCTTGTAACCTCTATTTATATTGTCACTGAATACATCTGTATCTGTAAAGCTATACCAGGCGGAAATTTGAACACCTCGTATGACCTTTGTGGCAGTGATCTTTGTCCCCACATCCCCCGCCAAAAACCTACCGTATTTTAGGTCCAGATAGCTTTGGACAAATGGGAGATGAACTCGTAAATTCAGAAATGTTGTCCTATAGTTATCTCTGTTGGGTGGGTCATCCCTGAACTCCCAGGGTATCTTTGGGTCACGCTTCTTTACTATTGCCATATTGGTCCCCAAAAATACCTTTCCATTAAATATCGGGTAGGCTGCTTCTAAATCTATCCCCGAGTATTGAAGTTCCAAGACCCCAAAGGTACCCCTCAAAAATAGATCCGTGTTGGGAAGTCTATATACCTGGTCTATGACCCAGGAGTCAAAGAGGAATTTCCTGCCTATGTAGTCCACTATGTCTGTCCTTACCGGGATGCTAAGGGGTTCGTTTACCGTGGATATGTTGGCTAAGGGATAGAAGGAGAGGCCTAAAGTGGTCTGGCACCCTGCCCAAAGCTTTTTAGAGGCATAGCCAGTTATCCCCAGCTTTCCCTTCCAGAATCCGGAAGGGTCGTTTAAAAATAGCTGAAAGATAGGCCTATAGCCCAGGGTGATCCCCTGAGAAGGGAATTTGCTCCCTGAGGGAACCTCCTGGTAGGTGGAGGTGATTGGCGATGTATATAAGAATTGGGCCCAGGTGATCTTTTCCCTTTTAAAGAGGAGCATATCCTCTCTATGGGTCTTTAGTGTGTATACGGGGACATCCCTCTCTTTGAAGATCAGGGTCACATTCTGAACAGAATCTGGCAGAAGGGGGGCAAGGGTGCTCACTGCCACTTCCACTGCCCTTAGAGGGTAAAAGTACTTGTAGTTCTCAAGGTCTACTATTAGGTCATTGCCCTCCCAGTTCACCCCAATATTTCCAAACCCCGAGGCCATAAGGGCCCTATAGATTCTAAGATCGAGTGAGGCAATCCTAAATTCAGGGGGCTCTTTATAAGGATGATCATATATGGGGATCATGGGCCTCCCGATTTGGAAGGGCATAAAGATATTGATGCCTATGGTGTTGCCCCTTTGATAAGAGGCATCTATCTCTACCCAGTCAGGGATAGGCCTCCATCTGATCCCAAAATTGAGCTTTGATGTGGGCTCTTCTAAGACCCTTTCTCTAACTGCAGGATCCGAGGTTTGGGCCTTATAGTCTATGGGGTTATATTCTGCCATGAATAGGAGCCTTTCTGAGAAGGCAAATTGGATCCCCCCAAAAAACTGGGCATCTTCCCTCCAGGCCTTCGGATCCTTAAATATCTCCACCTCAATACCTTCTCCTGTGCTGGGCAGAGGCCTCTTTCCAAACCTCCCGTTTCCAAGGCCCAGGGTAAAGTCAAAGGGGTATATCTGTTTGCTCAAAACCACGTACTGGCCTGTGTAGAGTCTGGTTCCATGGGGGTCCATAATACCTATGGCAAGGGCAGGTGTATATTTTCCCTCTGGAAAGAACTGATATTTTATGTCCACTGCCTTGTCCTTGTAATTGCCATATCCCTGCCAGCCTGGTGATTCTATCTTTGTTCCCAAGATCTCGGTGACCCTGCCCTCCAGTTCAAGACCCTTAAGGGGACTGGCGGCCACATAGTAATAGCGATAGGGGTCTATTTGGGCTAATCCTACCCTCCAGGAGTACAGTTCCATGACCCTGGCGGTTGGAATCTCCATAAGGCCTGTAGTTCCCCAATTGGACGGGCCTGTAAAGGGGCTATCCTTGGCATCTGCTACCAATAGGGGGCCCAAAATTAAGATTACTGTTAGAAGGGTAGAGAATATTCGGGCCATAACTTATTCCTCAAGAGTCTTCAAAGATAGTGAATCGAATTGCATCATGCAAAGAAAAAGGTGGGTGTCTAATAGAGACCTCAACGGATCCTTACCACCTCCCACGAATAGTCGTAGCACATGGTGCATTCTCTGCAGAGGGTGAGTTCGCCTTCAAAGTATCTTTTAAGTAGCTCACGCCTCCTATCCGAATACCAGATCTCTTCCCAAGTTTTCTCCCTTAGGCTTCCAAAGGCACTCTTGCCATCGTAGTCTATGCAGCAGGGGACCACAGAGCCATCTGCTAAGACAAAAGCCTGAAAGAGCATCCTACACACCGCCCTGTGCCGATAAAATAATCGCTCCCTGGGATCCCTCCTATATCTTAAAGGTATGAGTCTTTCCCAGGGTATGGAGTCTGTGTGGCTGTTTTTTGCACCAAAGCTATCAAAGGAAGGGGTTTTAAGCTTTATTCTGTCTGCCCCAAGACTGCAGAGGTAGTCCAAAACCTCACCTTCCTTTTCTTCGTTATACCTAAACATAATTGTTTGGATCTGTATTACTGGCCTCTTTAAGCCCTTTTGGCCCCTTAAAGATATGAGTGCCTTAATACCACTTTCTATCTTACTGAGATCTGCGTTTCGCCTATAAAGATTCATGTCAGCTTGGTTTATTGCATCCAGAGAGATTGATATTTTGTCTAATCCTGATTCAAATATCTCTTGAGCTTTTTGTTCAAGCAGTATGCCGTTTGTAGAAAAAAAAGTAAAAACATTATTTTGTTTGAGGAGTTTTATTTGTCTGAATATATTTGAGGATAGCAGTGGTTCTCCCATAAAATGAAGTGTAGAATACTTCATTTGAGGGTTTGAAACTAATATTTTTTCAAGTATATAAAGCTCCAAGTCAATCCTTCCCCTCTTGAGATGATGTGTTGAACAAAGAGGGCAGTTGAGATTACATTTTGTTGTAGTCTCTATTTGGAAAATAGACGGCGTATATTCTGTCAATATCTCAATTTTTTTTGAAATAGAAAGTTCTCTAAACTCTCTTTCGGCCTGAAAGTAATCTGGGGTTGTTTTATATGAAGAAAGGATTCTTAATTTATTTCCATCCATTTAGAAAAATACCTATTATGTGACCTGTTCTATCATTTTGGAATGTGGCAGCCAGTTTCATCCCATTTTTCTCTGTAAGCCTTATGGCAGCATGGTTGTCGAGCCTTATCGTCACGTATATGGGCTGCTCAGGTGTTTTTTCTACCAGGCCCTTTAACATCCTATCCCCGATTCCCATACCCCTATATGCAGGCATTACATAGGAATAGCCCCTCTCTATATAACCACTTAGATCAAGGCCAGTCTTTTGTTTTAGATATGTAAGATATTTTTCCTTTGGCCTCTTGTGGGTCATTGTGGCCACAAGACTCCCTCTGTCTTCCACATATGCGACCCAAAGTGCATTGGTGAGGTTTTCCTCTAACCAAGATCTGCCAACTTCTCCACTTTCTGAGATTAAGGCCTTTAGTCTTTCTAACAACTCTCTATCTATTTCATTTCCCATCACAAATCTATAGACAAGTTCCCTTTGAGCATCGGAAACCTTGAGATTTTCTGGCGTTACTTTCCATCTGCGTAATTGTTTTATACTATATTTTGAAAGATACAAAAAGAGATATTCCCTAATCCTTGCGTAAAACCAGGCTGGATTCCTGTATATAGACTGGATTCTAAAGTTTTGAGCCCAATTGAATACCCTGTTCAAAGTTTTAATATCCATTCCCTCAGAACAAATAAATGGATATTCATAGGAAAAAATGCTCTCCGGCGATTTTATCTCATTTATAGAGTATAGCTCCTTGTTGTTATAGATGTGTGAGTGTTTTAAAAGGGAGAACTTAAAAAAGATAGCTGAATGGATCTTATCCGCATTCCTTTTTAGGAAATTTAGTGTCTCCCTTGCTTCGTCCTCTGTCTCTGTTGGAAAACCCACTATAAACATGCCATGGTTCCAGATTCCTGCTGTAGAGCTCCTCTCCAGGGCCATAACAGTATCTTCTAAATTTGTGCCCTTGTTCATGAGTTTAAGGATTCTTTTATTTCCTGTCTCAATACCCCATCTGATGAGTCTCACTCCTGCCTTTGATAGGAGCTCAAGCCTCTCTTTGGTAAAGCCCGAAACAGGT
The DNA here is from genome assembly GCA_938002815.1 of uncultured bacterium. GTDB lineage: Bacteria > Desulfobacterota > DSM-4660 > Desulfatiglandales > CALKZT01 > CALKZT01. The sequence continues at coordinate 25,779 of CALKZT010000037.1, read as the reverse complement.
TTTGCCCACAGGCTCAGGTTTATCTCCATCCCCTCCTCAAGGATGCCCCTTGCCAGGGCTTCAAGGTATTTGGGGGTGAGGCAGTCGTCATTTATCATAAAAAACTGGGTAGTTAGCCTCTCTGAAAGGGACTTAAGTAGCTCCACGGCCCTGTCCACGCTAAGGGTCTGAAAGCGTCTGTTGTCGTATCTGGAACAGAAGCTACATTTCCCCCAATAACAGCCTTCTGAAAACCTCACAGGTATAAGTGGGTAAGGGGAGAGATATTTGTGGAACGGGATACCAAAAAAGGAAGGAGGAGGTTTTTGGGTGATGGGAATGTATTGGAACTTATCGGATCTGACGACTGTATCCTTTTGGAACCAAACTATGTTCGGAATCTTGCTCTGATTAGTAGTTCCTTTTAGGCATTCCCATATACCCTCAAGGGCAAGTTCGCCATCACCATAGACGAGTATATCACAGAATTTTTTCGAGTAATCAGAAAAAGCTACAAATGTATCTAAAAGCCTATCTACTTGTCTACCCCCTAGGACTATTGTCATATCCTGAAAGTGATTTTTCAACATCGTTGCCAAAGTTAGGCCAGGGATCATTTGATGTGATGTGCTAATGGATATACCGATCAATTTGGGAGAATGTCTCTTCAAAAGTTCAAATACATAAGTTTGATAGAATGAACTGAAGAGATTTTCCCCCTTTGTGATGAATTGAAACAGAGACCGGAAGTCTCTAACTTCCCTATGGGAAAATGTATTGAATGTCAGGATAATTGGATATTGACTAAGCGATAAGATTTCAAGTGCCCTATATAAATAGTTCTGTGCCTCCAACATCCTCTGTATATCGAAGAAATATTCCTTATCCCTGAGGACCCACTTGGCATCTTCCACCTTTTGGGCTATGTCTTTGTACTTTTCACGGCTTCTCAAAAAATCCTCGGATAGCCTCTGAAGGTTTTGAGGAAGTCCTTCTACATAACCCCTTCTCATAATGGTCTCCATGGCCTTTTCTAAATTTGAAGGGGTCAGGAGATGGTCTATGAAAAAATCTATGCTCAGATCAAATTGTATGGCCTCTATATCCTTTGACCTTAGGTACCCCATCAATGTGGGAATGGCCAAAAAGGGCATCACAGGAGACCATACAGGTGGGGAAAATAGTACTATATCCACCTTCTGCCTGCCTGGATCTAACTCTTTTTCTCTTAAGCCGAAGGGTCTTTCATGCATCATATCCCACAGTCAGTGGGATCCCCAAGGAGCTTGGATAGGGCATGGGGTAGGGCAGAAAAGATGGCCTCAAGTCCCTCAAGGGCACCTCTCTTGGATCCAGGGAGGTTTATTATGAGGGTCCTACCCTTCACCCCTGCCCTTGCCCTTGATAGCATGGCATGGGGGGTAAATTTCAGCCCATAGGCCCTCATGGCCTCTGGGATACCAGGGACCTCATAGTCAAATAGGGCTTCCATCGCCTGAGGTGTCACATCCCTTGGCGCAAGACCTGTACCCCCTGTTGTAAAAATGAGGTTTATCTCTTCAGAGATCCATTCCTTTAAGATGTCTCTTATCTTCTGGATTTCGTCAGGGACCACCCCCCTTTTGATCACAGAAAAACCCTTCTCTTCTAAGAATGCCTGTATTGCATCTCCGCTGGTATCGATGCGCTCTCCAGTAAAGCCCTTATCACTTACGGTGAGGATGCCGACGGTATACATCAGCTCCCTTCCTCAAGCTGTTGTTTGGCAAACTGTACTGTCTTTTCTGCCAAAAATCCAGGGACCTCCTCATAGTGGCTAAATTCAGCCGTAAAGGTTCCCCTTCCCCCCGTAATGGAATTTAGATCCAAGGAATATTGTAATATTTCGGCCATGGGGACCTGGGCCTTTATAACTTGCATTTTACCCCTGCTTTCCATACCCAAGACCCTGCCCCTTCTGCTGTTGAGGTCCCCCATTACGTCTCCCATCATCTCTTCAGGGACAATCACCTCCACCTTCATTATGGGCTCTAATAGGACAGGGTTTGCGTCTTGCAGTGCCTTTTTAAGACACATGCTTGCGGCAATCTTAAAGGCCATTTCAGAGGAGTCCACCTCGTGGGATTTGCCGTCATAGAACCTTACCTTTAAGTCCACAACCGGATAACCTGCCAGGATACCAGACTGCAAGGCCTCGGTTACCCCCTTTTCCACAGCAGGGACAAAGTTTCTGGGGACATTCATTCCAACCAGGGCCTCCTCAAATTCAAAGCCCGTACCCCTTTCAAGGGGTGAGACATCAAAGTGTACCTCTGCAAACTGGCCCCTTCCACCTGTCTGTTTTTTGTGTCTGTATATCACACCCTTGACTGTCTTCTTTATGGTCTCCCGGTATGGGATCTTTGGGGCCTTCAGCTCCACCTCTACACCGTATTTTCTCTGAAGCTTCTCCCTTATGACATCCAAGTGGACCTGGCTCGCACCTGAAAGCAAGATCTCTGAGCTACTCTGATCCCTTGTGATCAAAAGACCTGGATCCTCTTCCGCTAGCCTCGAGAGGGAGGAGAAGACCTTGTCCTCTGTCCCCTTTACCTTTGGTTGAACTGCATAATAGAGAGAGGGCGGAATGGGTTTCAAGTCCCTGATGGCTATCCCCTTTTCCTCTGAAGATAGGGTATCTCCCGTTGCAGTGTCTTTCAGTTTTGCTATCGCTATTATGTCCCCTGCAACTGCCTTTTCTATGGGTTGTTGTTTTTTCCCTTCCAGTATCAAGATCTGGCCGTATTTTTCTTTGGATTCCTTCTTGGTATTATACAGTTGCCCGTCGGGGAGCAAGGAACCGCTAAACACCCTCATTATGCTCAGTTTTCCCGCAAAGGGGTCTGCGAGGGTCTTTACAACCAGTCCATAAAAGGGGCCTTCCACGGATACGGGTATCTCAACAGGGCTCCCGTCCCTCAGATTTATCCCTTCTACCTTCTCCCTTTCTAATGGGGAAGGAAGGCCTTCCACTACCATATCCATAAGGTGTGGGATACCTATGTTTAAGATTGCGGAGCCGCACAAAATGGGAAATATCTGCCCCTTCTTGATTCCCTCATATAGGGCTGCCCTTAGTTCCTCTGGGGAGATGGGCTCCCCTTCCAGGTATTTCTCCATCAAAGAGTCATTGGACTCCACTATGTTTTCAACGATCTTCTCCCTCCACTGCTGGGCAGTCTCCTTCAGATTCCCCGGTATATCTTGGGTCTTAAAGGCACCAGAGCCATCCTTCTTGTAGATGTAAGCCTTCTCTGAGATCAGATCCACTATGCCTTCAAATTTCTCCTCTTCTCCTATGGGTAAAAATATAGGTGTTGCCCTTATCTCAAAGGTCTTTATAAACTCCTCAAAAGTCTTATCAAAACTGGCCCTTTCCCTGTCGAGCTTGTTTATGAAGATTATCCTGGGAAGTCTTAGTTCTTCACAAAAGGCCCAGACCTTCTCGGTGCCCACCTTTACTCCAGCTGTGGCATCTACAATTAGTACCGCACCGTCTGCTGCCTGGAGGCAAAGTTTTGTGTCGGAGAGGAAACTATCATCCCCTGGGGTGTCTATGATGTTGATGGACCTCTTTTTCCAGTCACAATGGTGGAAGGAGGTGGATATGGTGATCCTCCTTTTCATCTCTTCCGGTTCGAAGTCTAAATTGCTTGCCTCATCGTCTACCTTCCCTAATTTTGTAGTGGCCTTGCCGTTAAAAAGGAATGCCTCTCCCAGGGTCGTCTTCCCAGATCCACCGTGTGCTACAAAGGCCACGTTTCTAATTGTCCAAGACCTTTCCTCCATTACAAACCCCTTTTTGGTGATTGATTTCCCTATTGGAATCTTAGACGCTTACACCATAAACGATACCAAGTCAAGGTAAGAGCCCCCTTTGTGCGATCCCTTTTTTAGAGCTCATGGGATGAATTTTCTACTCCCATCTCCCTTGAAAGATCTCTAAAGATTCACTCACAGCTACCAACTGGCCGTATCTGGAATCCCATAGGAGAACTTCGCTCCCCGCAAGGAGGGGTGCTGAGCCCTTAAGAGCTCTTCTAGGGGGTTCTTGTCCTGCCCCTGAGCATGAGAGAGCCTATTGCCCCGATAAGGCTTACAAGGGCAGAGAGCAAGAAGGCATATGTGAAGGTATTTGTGGCATCCTTTATCCATCCTCCTAAGGCCGGTCCAACTGCCTGGCCGATTCCGAAAAAGAGGGTTATGAACCCAAGACCTGCAGGAGCAAGTTTAGAGCCCATAGCATCCCCTGAAGCTGCCGCCATGATGGTGGGTACAGAAAAGGCAGAGATCCCGAATATTAGGGCAGAGGTGTAAAACCCCCCTTCAGTCTTCCAAAGAGCGAATATCACATAGGAAAGGCCAAGGGTCAAGTAAGCCAGGAAAGTGCCATATTTCCGCCCCACAACATCAGAGATCCATCCATAGATTATCCCACAAAAGATGCTCACTATACCCAAGACTCCGTATATCTTACCTGCCTGAATTGGAGAAACCCCTATCTCCTTTGTGAGATAGGCCACAAAGAATGTGAGGTAAATAATATAAGAGAAGCCATACATGAAATATACAAAGCCTAGTTTCCATATCTCTTTTTGTCTGGTGACTTCCCTAAAGGCACCAAACAGTGTCACCTTAGATGTAGGTTTTTTCTCATCTTCTCCTCCGTACATGCTGAGTCCTTTTTCAGATGGTTTGTCTCTCAATAAGGCATAGCAGACAAATGAAAAGATAAATACAATTATTCCAAGTAGAAACCATGCTTTTCTCCAACCATTTTCACCATAGTGCGTTATAACTGGAGGCAACATGATCCCTGAAATAAACAAACCAATTCCGATACCTGCTGAAACTATCCCTGTAGCAAGCCCTCTTTTGCTTGAAACAAACCAGGCCGCTGGAATTGCCATAATAGGAACGTAGCTCCCGCCATTTCCTAATCCAGATATAAGCCTCATTAGAAATGCAGATAGGAATGAATTAGATAGGCCTGTAAGAAATAAACTTATAGACAACACCAATAAAGATACAAATACCAATTTTCTTGTGCCGTACTTTGCCGCTAAAAAGCCTCCTATAATCGCAAGACTAAGATATCCTATGAAATTTCCAGTAGCAATTGCCCCAAGTTGTGTATAGGTGAGTTTAAGGCCTTCTCTCATAGAAGGTAGTATAACAGAGTAGGACATCCTACCAAAACCATGGGCCAGAATTGTAACAATGGTACCTGTAAGAGCAATTACCCATGCGTAGTGCATAAGAGCCCTCCGCTCTTATAATAATGATGACCCAACTACACTATGGATTACACATATTGTCAAGCAAAGAAAATGGCGTGCTCCTAAAAACTGGCCCATCTTATGGGGTATCCTGAAGAAAAAATTACAAAATTGTAATAGATATGAAATGGGTCTGTCATGATTAATATGTTAGACGGGAGGTAGTAGATAGGAAGGAGGGAACAATGGAAGCCATGATAGAATCTGTTTCCACCATTGACGGTGTGGAGGTTATCCACTGCACAAGGCAGCCTGGGAGCCTGAAGATCACAAAGAGGAGCTGTGCGCTAAGGTATCTGCAAGCCAAGGAGGAGTGCCTAAAGGTTCCTAAGGACGAGTTCGACCTCATTAGGGCCCATAGTCTCCAGATCTGTGGAAATTGCCCTGAGGGTAAGAGGTTTGCTAAGGAGCTGAGCAGGACCAATAGGGGCCCAAGGAAGCGGAAAGATGCATAGAATAGGTCTTATCCTACCCTTTCTTGGGCTTTTAGTAACAGGCATCTGGGCCAATGGGGTATTGGCAAAGGGGGAGGAGGACCTAACAAATGCCATAAGGAGGGTGGCAAAGGGGGCCATTCCGGCTGTGGTACACATTGACGTAATACACAGGACCAGCTATCCCAATCCCTGGCTCCCTTTCAAGAATGATCCTTTTTTTAGGTTCTTTTTTGACATCCCAGATCTCCCTGAGAGGTTCGAGAGGGTTATGAAAGGGATCGGTACAGGTTTTCTCATAGACGAAAGGGGGCATATCATTACAAACTACCACGTAATAGCAGGTGCCACTGAGATAGAGGTCCTCCTGGCAGACGAAAGGAGGTTTTCGGTGACCTTCGTCGGGGCAGAACCCAAGACCGATCTTGCAGTGCTCAGGATCAAAGAAGGGGGTAAGTTCCCCTACCTTACCTTCGGGGACTCGGATGGTGTTGAGGTGGGGGAATGGGTGGTGGCTGTGGGACACCCAAGGGGGCTTGACCATACTGTGACCCAGGGGATAATCAGCGCCAAACACCGCAGAGGCATATTGGATCCCAATAGCTACCAGGATTTCTTGCAGACCGATGCAGCCATTAATCCAGGCAATAGCGGAGGCCCCCTTCTAAATCTCAAAGGAGAGGTAATCGGGATCAATACGGCAATAGTTTCTCAATCAGGAGGGTATGAAGGTATTGGTTTTGCTATCCCCAGCAATATGGCATCTTATGTGGCCAATCAATTGATCAAAAATGGGAAGGTGGTCAGGGGATGGATTGGGGCCACCTTGCAAGATCTGAGCCCAGAGCTGGCCAAGAGGTTTGGTCTGAAGGAGGCCTTTGGATGCATAGTTACAGGGGTGGAGGAGGAATCCCCTGCACAGAAATCAGGCCTCAAAAAGGGTGATATCATACAAAGTCTGGGCGAAAAAAGGGTGAAAAATAGTTCAGAGCTTAAAAGCCTGGTAGCGCTCATTGAACCTGGGAAGACCACAAACTTGTTGGTATGGAGGGACGGCAATCTGATTACCGTGCCCGTGCAGGTGGGAAGCCAAGATCACTCAGTGGAGAATTGCTTGGCCCTCCTGAGGAGCAAATTAGGTGCGGACCTCAGACCCATCAAGCCTGAGGAGGGAAAAAACCATGGGATTTTTAAGGGGACAGGGCTTGTGATCTGCTCCCTGGATCCCAAAGGACCCTTTGCCCTTGCAGGCTTGGAGATTGGGGACATACTCCTTGAAGTAAACGGTACCCAGATCAAATCCATATCGGATCTGGCATCCATCCTAAATCAGATGCCCCAAGGTACAATCGCTACCTTTTTGGCAGTGGATCACAGAACAGGGAAAAAAGGTTATGTCCAGGTAAGAATCTATTGATAGCCTCAATTCCAAGTGCTATAAGCCAAAAACAGCGTTGTTATATGCTCAACAGAAAGGAGGCGCGTCCTAATGTCCAGGCGTCTTAGTATACTCACAGTTGTGGGAATCTTACTCTTTGTGGGGAGTTCCTTTGGAGAAGAACCCCCTTCGATGGCACCCTTGGTGGAGAAGGTAAAGCATTGTGTGGTTAATCTATTTACTACCCAGGTAGTGAAAACCAATCCCTTAGAGCCCTTTTTTGGACCAGAGGGACCTTTTAGGGACTTTTTCGGGGAGGAATTTTTCAAGAGGTTTTTTGGGGATAGGCCCATGAAGACCCAGGCCCTGGGTTCTGGTGTCATAATAAGCGAAGATGGCTATGTACTTACCAACAACCACGTGGTGGAAAAGGCTACGGAGATAAAGGTGAAACTGGATGATGGCAAGGAATACGATGCCAAGGTGATTGGGAGGGACCCTAAAACAGATGTGGCCCTATTAAAGGTAGATGCAATTAAGGACTTCCCTAAACCTGCAAAGCTGGGGGATTCCGATAAGGTGAAGGTGGGGGATTGGGTAATGGCAGTGGGGAATCCCTTTGGTCTGGGACACACGGTGACTTTGGGGATTATAAGTGCAAAGGGGAGGGTAATTGGAGCTGGTCCCTATGACGATTTTTTGCAGACAGATGCAGCCATAAATCCAGGAAACAGTGGTGGGCCACTCTTTAATATGAATGGTGAGGTGGTCGGTATCAATACCGCCATAATAGCCCAAGGCCAAGGAATAGGCTTTGCCATACCCATAAATCTCATCAAGAGCCTATTGCCCCAGCTAAAAGAGGGAAAGGTAATAAGGGGTTGGCTCGGGGTGATGATACAGGATGTTACCCCAGAACTGGCCAAGTCCTTCAAGCTCTCTTCGGAAGAAGGGGTTCTCATATCTGAGGTGATGCCGGATACCCCTGCAGAAAAGGCAGGTCTGAAGAGGGGGGATGTAGTGACAAGGTTTAATGATACCCCTGTGAAAGATGCCAGGACCTTGAGCAGGCTTGTGGCCCAGAGCAAACCAGGGAGCCGAATATCTCTAACGGTTGTTAGGGCAGGTAAGACTAAGGTTATAGAGGTAAATTTAGGTGAAATGCCCGAAACCGCAGAAAGGGCCCCTCAGGAGCCCAAGAGGGAAGAGACATTCTTTGGTCTTTCATTCCAGGATCTCACTCCAGAACTGAGGAAGCACTTTGGTCTTTCAGGTTCAGAAGATGGAGTTTTGATATCCTCTGTGGAAGCTGGAAGCCCTGCAGAAGATGCGGGTTTGAGGGCAGGGGATCTCATAAAGGAGGCCAACAGAAAGCCTGTCTCCAGTGTGGCAGATCTCAAGAAGATCTTGAAGGAAAGTTCTGGGGAAGAGGGCTTGCTCCTTCTGATCAAAAGGGGTAAGAGCACCTTTTATGCAGTGGTGAAGACCAAAAAGAATTAGGAGGTGGCCTATGAAGAGGCTTTTTTTGTGCATCTTGATTGTCCTGGCTCTGGCAGTGTCCCTTGCATTTTTGGCATCGGCTCAGGGGCAGATATCGCAGGTACCTGATAAGAAGACCTTTGAGAAGATGATGCGTTTCGGAAAGGAGGCATACCTGAGGGGCAAGTATGAGGATGCCAAGGCCTTTTTCAGAAAGGCAATAGAGGCAGATCCCACCTCTAAGACAGCTTGGACATTCTACGATATCTCTTCCATAATGGCCCTGGGCAAAAAGGTAGAAAAGCAGGTAGATCTCTTGGCCTCCTCGGAGGTTCAAATTCCTGAGGAGAAGGCATCCTCTGGGGGAGTCTCTAGTACTCCCACAGTGCCAGTCATGCCAGAACCCAAGAAAGAGGTTCAAAAGAGAGAAGAACCCAAGACAGAGTTCAAGATCATGCACGATGAGGGTTGTTAGGGGGGACCCATGGCCGAGAGTGAACTTAAGGCTCTATTGAGGGAGGGCTACTCCAAGCTATTTTATCAAAACTGGCCTGTGTGGCTGGCAGGTGTGATATTGGGAATCTTGAGTGTACTTTGCTTTGCGTGGGCAAGGCCTTGGGGGGTGGCCGGAGGGCTAAAGAACTGGGGAGACTGGATCTATTATGCCATAGGGATCTACAAGAGTCGCCCAGAGCCGCTCTTTACCTCCACCAATTCACTCCTCACACTGGGTTTACTTTGGGGCGCCTTTGGTTCAAGTCTGATGTCGAAGGAATTTGGGATTAGGGTTGCTCCTGCTTGGGAGCTTTTGAAAGGAATAGTTGGCGGATCTCTTATGGGTATTGGCTCTGCCATGGCAGGGGGCTGCAATGTGGGGGGATTCTTTTCAGCCACCTCTGCCCTCTCTTTAAGTGGACCCCTGATGATGGCCGGCCTTTTAATAGGTGCCCTTTTGGGACTCAAGTACCTCTATTGGGAACTGGAGCATATACCAACGGGGGGAGGCTCAGGTCCTGTGGTTTCTGGGGATGCCCGACCTAATTCCAAGGCTGTACAGCCGTACCTGGGTGCTTTGGTGCTCCTGGCCTCCATTCTGGTGGCCTATTTCTATGCACAAGAGGCCCTCACAAGGGAGGGGGTCTTACTTCTCTTTGGTGTCGCCTTTGGGGTAACCATTCAGCGTGCCCGGTTTTGTTTTGTGAGGGGATTTAGGGATCCCTTTATGACAACAGAGGCAGAGATCCCAAAAGGGATTACCTTTGGTTTAATCATCTCCATATTGGGTTTTGCTGCCCTAAAATGGACAGGACTTCGGGGAGAAGCTGTTTATGTCCCCCAGGCCTTCTGGTTTGGTGCACTGGTAGGAGGGATTATATTCGGTTTTGGCATGCTCATAGCAGGAGGGTGCGGTTCAGGTTCTGTCTGGAGGGCAGGGGAAGGTCAGGTAAAACTTATGCTCGCAGTGCTATGCTTCTGCCTTACGACCTCTCCCTTTGAGAACTGGATTAACTCTTCTGAGGGGGTTACAAAATTCATGGGCGCTTCGGTCTTTTTGCCCAGTTACATTGGTTACTTTTGGAGTGTGGTTTTGTTATTGCTCTTCTTCCTCTTATACATGGTTGTAGCTATGTGGAATGAGAGGACCGAAAGGTTTTTGGTTGAACCTTAAATATAATTAGGAGGAATAAAGATGCTGGAAGACATAAAACCTGATCAAACCCTTGATGCAAGGGGGCTGAGCTGCCCTATGCCTATTCTTAAGACAAAGAAGGCCATTGAGAAGATGAAATCAGGGGAGGTCCTTGAGGTCTTGGGAACAGACCCTGGGACCAAGAACGACATGCCCTCCTTTGCCAAGCGGGCAGGCCATGAATACCTTGGCCACAAAGACGATCAAGGTTTTACCAGGTTTTACATAAGGGTGAAATGAGGGTACTATGGGAAAGAAATTGGGAATATTCGTGAGCTCCGACAAACACCTGGACAAACTAATAGGGATACTCAAGGCAGCCAAGGAAAAGGGCATCGAATCGAAGGTCTTTTTGACACATAGGGGTGTGCTTTTGACCCAGGATATCAGGTTTTCGGAGTTAGAGGGGCTCGGGCATATAGCCCTATGTAATGTGGGTTTTGAAAGCCATGGACTCAAGCGGCCTGTCAAGGTCATAGCCGATAAGGACTTTGCAACACAAGCAAGGCATTTAGAGATCATAGAAGAGTGTGACAGATATATAAGCCTGTGAGGGATTTTGATGGAAGTAAAAAAGGTGGCTTTTTTGATCAGGCGAAAGGAAGATCTCTGGGAAGGTTCTAGGTCTACCTTAGGGCTTGCCGTGGAGAACCTTTACTCTTATATGTTCGTGATAGATGTGGAGGTGGATATGACAGAGCAGTACAGGGAGAACCTTGACTGGCTCTTGGATTTGGAGTGTGAATTCTTTTCCAACAACAAAGAGAATGTAGAGAGACACGGGTTCAAGTATTTGAGCCTTGAGGAGATGGGCGAGAAGTTAAGGGAGATGGACCTCGTGATACCCTTTGGAGGTTCCAGGTGAAGCTGCTCTATATTTATAAGAGTGAGCCAGATGAGACCACAAAGGTCCTGGCAAAAAAGTTGGCTGAGGGAAACCAGGTCGTTGAGTTTAAACTTTTCGGTGAAGATGTAGATTACGGTAAACTGCTGGATCTTGTCTTTGAGGTGGATAAAGTAGTCACCTGGTGGTAAAGTCTAAAGGCTGGGATAAGAATTTTTGGTTACTGGGGGTCTAGACCCCCCAGTCCTTTTTTATGTCTTTCCTTAGGGAAAGAAAACCTCCCTTTTAAGTCCACTCCCCACATTCTGCACTTTGTACCCCTTCGTGAACCAGGGGCCCAGGAAGAAGGAGGGGATTGGAGAGAAATCCCCAATAAGATATAGGAATTTTTCCTTGAAGGAGGCATTGCTTTACTCTATAAGAGAGAGATTCTGGACGTTGGCTCAGGGAAGGGCGAAGATCTATATGGGGAATATTCTGATTAAATCCAATGGAAATACAATAGAAGTCCATGAGGGTATCTCGGCCAAGGAGGTGCTCTTGAGGGCCGGTTGTGACCCGAAGGACCTTGTGGCAGCCAAGGTGAGGTTTAGGGGCGAAGAGGGAACTTGGGTACTCAAGGATTTGGACTTTAGGATTACGGATGAGGCCGAGGTTGAACCGATTTATGTCCATACGAAAGAAGGGCTTGAGATACTCAGGCACAGCACCGCCCATGTGATGGCAATGGCGGTAAAAGAACTATTTCCTTCCGCAAAGGTGGCCATAGGGCCTGCCATTGAAGACGGGTTCTATTACGATTTTGACTATGAGAGGAGCTTCAGGGATGAGGATTTGCCTCGCATAGAGGCGAAGATGGCCGAACTGGTCAAAAGGGACATACCATTTAGGAGGGAGGAGCTGGAGATAAAAGAGGCCATAAGGTTCTTTGAAGAGCAAGGGGAGCCTTACAAGGTGGAGATCCTAAAGGAAATAGAGGATTCCAGGGTTTCCATATACAGGCATGACAATTTTGTGGACCTCTGCCGTGGACCCCATGTCCCTTCTACCTCTTATCTCAGGGCCTTTAAACTCCATAAGGTGGCAGGTGCCTATTGGAGAGGTGATGAGAGGAGGCAGATGCTTAGCAGGATATATGGAATGGCATTTGCCACAGAGGAGGACTTAAAGGAACACCTCCAAAGGCTTACGGAGGCACAGAGGCGCAATCACATAAGATTAGGTCAAGAGCTTGAGCTATTTAGTATCCATGAGGAGGTGGGCCCGGGTCTTGTGATATGGCACCCCAAGGGGATGATGCTTCGGTACCTTTTGGAGCAATTTGAGATAGGGGAGCACTTAAAGAGGGGATATGAGATGGTAAGGGGGCCTGAGATCTTGAAGACAGAACTCTGGATGAAATCAGGCCACTTCGATAATTACAGAGAGAACATGTATTTTACAAATGTGGATAATCAGTCATATGGCCTTAAACCCATGAACTGCCTCTCCCATATGCTGATATATAAGTCCAAGATAAGGAGTTATAGAGATCTTCCAAAAAGGTACTTTGAGCTGGGTGTTGTTCACAGACATGAAAGATCAGGGGTATTGTCCGGGCTTTTGAGGGTCAGGGAATTTACACAGGACGATGCCCACATCCTATGTACCCCAGAGCAACTGGACGGTGAGATAAAGGGAGTCCTTAGCTTCGTGGATGATGTAATGAAGATTTTTGGCTTCTCATATGAGTTGGAGATCAGCACCAGGCCGGAGAAATCAATAGGTACAGATGAGGAGTGGGAGCTTGCCACCAATGCCTTAAAGAAGGCGGTGGAGGACCTAAAGTTCAGCTACGAGATCAATGAAGGTGAGGGGGCCTTTTACGGCCCTAAGATAGATGTAAAACTCAGGGATGCCTTAAATAGAAAATGGCAATGTGCCACTGTCCAGTGCGACTTTACCTTGCCAGAGCGGTTCGATTTGGTGTACATAGACCAATACGGCCAGAGAAAAAGACCCGTTATGATACACAGGGTAATTTTGGGGGCCATTGAGAGGTTTGTGGCCATCCTGATAGAACACTACGGTGGGGCATTCCCCCTTTGGCTTGCGCCAGTACAGGTTGCTGTCCTCACTGTGGCAGACCGACACATCCCTTATGCAGAGGAGGTTGTAAGGCTCCTAAGTGAGAAGGGGTTCAGGGTGCAGCCGGATTTTAGAAATGAAAAACTGGGGGCCAAGATAAGGGAAGGGGAGATCCAAAAGATACCCTACCTTTTGGTGATAGGAGACAAGGAGGTGGAAGGCAGGAGCGTCACCCTAAGGCAAAAGGGGAAGGCTACACTGGCCACCATAAAGTTAGAGGAATTTGTGATAAACATAGAAAAAGAATCTCAGCAAAAGGGGGTAGGCTATCGGTAAACAGGTAGACGAAATCAGGGTCAATGAAAAGATAATGGCAGAAAAGGTGAGACTGGTCTCTTCCACTGGTCAAAACCTGGGGATTGTAGGGATAAATGAAGCCCTAAGGATAGCCAGGGAAGAAGGTCTGGACCTGGTGGAGGTGGCACCAAACGCAGACCCTCCGGTCTGTAAGGTCATGGATTATGGTAAATTCAAATATAGGGCCAGCAAAAAGATCCAAGAAAGCAAAAAGAAGACCAAGGTCTTCCAGCTGAAGGAGGTGAAGCTAAGGCCCAGGACCGATGACCACGATCTTGAGACAAAGATAAAGAGTATTAGGAAATTCCTTGAAAAGAAAAACAGGGTAAAGGTGACTATCTTCTACAGGGGAAGGGAACTTGCCTTCTTTGAGGCCGGGGAGGAGATGCTAAACCGAGTCCTGGAGGCCATCAAAGATGTTGCCAATTTAGAAGATCAGCCCAAAAAGGAGGGAACAAACAGGCTTTCAGTGGTAGTGATACCGAGATAGTAGGGAGGAGAAGATGCCCAAATTAAAATCGAATAGTGGAGCTTTGAAGAGGTTCAGTTTGACCAAGAAGGGGAAGATCAAAAAGAAAAAGGCAAATCTCAGCCACCTGCTGACCCATAAGGCGAGGAAGAGGAAGAGGCAGCTCAGAAGGGGAGATTACATAACAGGTGGTGAGGCAAAGCACATCAAAAGGCTTCTGCCTTATCTATAAAGGGAGAGGTATAAGAGATGCCAAGAGTAAAGAGGGGTTTTAAGGCAAGGAGGAGGAGGAAAAAGATTCTCAAGGCAGCCAAAGGATATTATGGCGCCAAGAGTAGGCAATATAAGAGTGCAAGCACCGCTGTTATGAGGGCTAGGGCCTCCTCTTATCGTGACAGGAAGAAGAGAAAGAGGGATTTCAGAAAGCTCTGGATTGCCCGTATAAACGCAGCTGCAAGGGAATTGGGCATGAGTTACTCAAAGTTCATCCATGCCCTCAAGGAAAAAGGAGTGGTGCTAGATAGAAAGATTATGGCAGATATGGCAGTAAAGGATCCATCCGCCTTTAAGGATCTGGTAGAGTCCTGTGCAAACTGACATGACCCGTCTTGAAGATCAGATAAGGTCTATCAGAGAGGAGGCACTCACGGGCATATCCCACGCCCGGGAGCTTTCGGACTTAGAGGAGGTGAGGGTAAGGTATCTGGGGAAAAAGGGTATTGTCACCCAGTTACTCAAAGAGATCGGAAAACTTCCACCGGAGAGTAGACCCACCCTTGGCAGGTATGCCAATGAATTAAAGGCAGAATTGGTCCAACTCATAAAGGAAAAGAGGGAAGGGCTCCTCAAGGCCAAGGAGACAAGGGAGTTCTTGGACATAAGCATGCCTGGGAGAGTGCCACTTAGGGGAAACTATCATCCGATTACCCTGGTCCTAAGGGAGATATGTGAGATCTTTGTGAGGATGGGCTATGAGGTGGTAGAGGGGCCAAAGGTGGAACTTGAGTACTATAACTTTGAGGCCCTAAACATCCCCAAGGACCACCCCGCAAGGGACATGCAGGCCACATTCTTCGTAAGCGATAGGGTGGTGCTGAGGACCCATACATCTCCCATGCAGGTAAGGACCATGGAGGCCCAGAGGCCCCCTGTGGCCATCATTGCACCAGGAAAGGTATTTAGAAGGGACTCGGATGTATCCCACACCCCCATGTTTCACCAGGTGGAGGGACTCTTGGTGGACAAGGGTGTCAGTTTTGGAGACTTGAAGGGTACCCTTCTTATGTTTGCAAGGGAGATGTTCGGCAAGGATGCGAAGCTCAGATTCAGGCCCAGTTTCTTCCCCTTTACGGAACCCAGTGCAGAGGTGGATATAGAATGTGTCTTGTGTAGAGGAAAGGGCTGCAGGACCTGCAAAAATACTGGCTGGCTGGAGATCTTGGGCTCTGGTATGGTCCATCCTGCCCTCTATAGGTTTGTTGACTATGATCCAGAAGAAGTCTCTGGCTTTGCCTTCGGAATGGGAGTTGAGCGGATTGCCATGTTAAAATACGGGATAGACGACATTCAGCTCTTCTACAAAAATGATCTTCGGTTTTTAGGACAGTTTTTCCTCTAGGCTACAAGGAAGAGGCCTATGAGAATCAGCTTAGATTGGCTCAAAGATTACGTGGACCCAAATCTTTCCATAAAGGAGCTGGTTGAGGGGCTTACCATGTTGGGGCTGGAGGTAGAGGATGTGGAGGAATATGGCCAACACCTCCAGGGAGTTGTGGTGGCCTCCATAAAGGAGGTAAGGGAGCATCCCAATGCCGATAGGTTAAAGGTCTGTATCGCAGAGGCTGGTGGAAGGGAGTACCAGATAGTCTGTGGGGCCCCTAATCTGAGGGAAGGCATGTTTTCTGCGTTGGCACTGCCAGGGGCGAGGCTTCCAAACGGCATGGAAATAAAGGAGACCAAAATTAGGGGTGTAACAAGCTGTGGAATGATTGCTGCGGAAGATGAATTGGGGCTTACGGATGACCATTCTGGGATCATAGAACTTGAAGCTGGGCTTGAGACCGGGATTCCTCTGGAAGAGTTGGAGGGAATAAGGGATACGGTTCTTGAGATATCCATCACCCCAAACAGGGGTGACTGCAACTGTGTTCTTGGAATAGCCAGGGAGGTGGGCCTCTTGTGTAACAGGCCTGTGAGGACTCCCTCCTATGAGATGGTAGAAGAGGCTGATCCGGTAGAAAAATGGGCAAGGATTGATATAGAGGATCCAGAAGGTTGCCCGAGGTATGTGGCCGGGATGATAGATGGGGCAGAGATCAAACCCTCCCCATTTTGGATAAGGTACAGGATCCACAAGAGCGGCATGCGTGGGATAAATAACATAGTTGATGTCACCAACTATGTGATGCTGGAACTGGGCCAGCCACTCCATGCCTTTGATTACCATAGGCTAAAGGATGGCAAGATCATTGTAAAGAGGGCCAGGGGAGGAGAGATCTTTAAAACCCTGGACGGTCAGGTAAGGGAGCTTTCAGAAGAGGTCCTCCTCATATGTGATGGAGAGGGAGCCGTGGCCATTGCAGGGATCATGGGTGGCTTAAATTCAGAGATCTCACCCTCCACAAAGACAATTCTCTTGGAGTCGGCCTTCTTTGATCCTGTCACCATAAGGCGGGGTTCAAAATACCTGGGCCTCCAGACAGAGGCCTCTTTTAGGTTTGAGAGGTGTATTGACATCCAGAATGTGGATAATGCCCTAAAAAGGGCCCTCTCCCTTATGAGGACCCTCTCAGGGGGTAGGATTCTAAAGGGTATACTGGACGTATACCCCAAGCGGTATAAGGCCTATACCATATCTTTGAGCCTCAAGAGGGCGAGGGATTTCATCGGGATTCCCTTAAACCAGGAGGAGGCAAAAGATATCTTCCAAAGGCTTGGGATGGCCGTAGAGGTGGAGACGGAGGACAAGATATCCGTCACGCCACCTTCCTTTAGGCCAGATGTGAAGATCCCAGAGGACCTCATGGAAGAGATCGCCAGGGTAGTGGGCTATGAGAATGTGCAGGTGACTTTTCCAAGGATAAGTTCCCAAAAGTCCTGGGGGATTCACAAGAGGGGGTTTTGGAGACTGGTATCCGAAATCATGGTGGGCCTTGGGTTTCAGGAGGTAATTACCTATAGCTTTATCTCTCCTTCATACCTGGAGCTTTTTAAGGTACCCCAAGAGGATTCTTCCCCCGGATCTGAATTGAGGAGGATTGTGAGGCTCAAGAACCCCATTAGCATAGAACAGTCTGTGATGAGAACCTCCCTCTTGCCAGGGGCGTTGGGTGCGGCCAAATACAATCTCTTTCAAGGGCTGTCTGGATTCAGACTCTTTGAGTTGGGAGAGGTCTTTTTCCAAAAGGAAGGAGAAGATCTCCCAGAGGAGAAGATGATGCTATGTGCACTGATGACCCAGCCTTACAGCCGCGATACCTGGTACGCAAAGGGAAGGGACTTAGACATCTGGGATATAAAAGGGGTTGCCGAGGCCTTGCTGGGTGCTCTCTCCATTAGGCCTATAGGATTTAGAAAGGGGAGCTATCCTGGCTATGATCCCAGTCTCTGTGTGGAGGCCTTAAAGGATGATAGAGTCCTTTTAAGATTTGGCCGCGTTGAGAAGGATATCTTGGAGGAATACGACCTAAAAGAGAGGGGCGACATATTTGTGTTGGAGGGGGATATGGACTCCATCAGGGAGGCCATGCCCTCTTTTGTGAAATTTATGGGCCTTCCCAGGTATCCCTCTGTGATCAGAGACATTTCCATAGTAGTGGAAAAGAGGAAAGAGGCAGGAAAGATTATAGATGAGATCTACCGCTCAGGGAAAGGGCTTGTGGAATCAGTCCATATCTTTGACCTCTACGAAGGGGAGAAGGTAGGAGAGGACAAAAAGGCCTTGGGATTTAGGATCACTTTCAGGTCCCCTGAAAGGACCCTCGATGGCCAGGAGATAAACCAGTTGATGGGAGAGATCATAGGAGGGTTAGAGGAGAAGTTCTTGGCGAAACTTAGAGAATGATATTTTGTGGGAGATGGAGATTCCTTCCAACAAGAAGTTCTTTAGAATCGGTGAGGCAAGTAAGATCGTGGGTGTACCCGCCTATGTGCTCAGATACTGGGAGTCAGAGTTCCCTCAGCTCAGGCCCAGGAGGGCCGATAGCAAGCAGAGGACTTACCAGAGAAAGGACTTGGAGCTCCTCATAACCATAAGAAGGCTCCTCTACGAGGAAAAGCTTACCATAGAAGGGGCAAAAAAAAGGCTTAGGACAAAAGGGAAGGAAGATGTGGATGTGAAGGCTCTGATAGAGGAACTAAAAGAGGAGCTGACGAAGGTCCTAAAGGCCCTATCCTAATAGACTTATGAAGGGCCTAGGCCCCATATTCCTCATCTTAGTTCTCATAATCAGCATATACTTGGAAGTCCAAAGGCCCACCTATCCTCCCAAAAAGGACAGTTGCTACTCATGCCACCAATTTGCCATCTCAACTGACAAAAATCATCCCTTTGATGCCATGGGTTGTTCCCTATGCCATCTGGGTAACCCATATGCCCTCCAGAAGGAGGCGGCCCATATGGGTATTGTAAGGAATCCCGGTGAGCTTGCCTTTGCAAAAGAGACATGTGGAAGGGGGGGATGTCATCCTGAACAGGTCCAGAGGGTGGAGAATTCGATTATGGCCACTAATGCAGGGATACTCCATAGGATGCGGATTGTGTGGGAAAGGATGGGATTTGAGGGATCCTTTTGGCCAAGGACTGTGGAGTCCTCCTTTCAGAGGCAGAGGGAGGAGCCCCCTTTTTTGGACTATTTTAGAAAGATGTGCGGAAGCTGCCATCTCCACAAGGAATTTGGGGATGTGGTTGGGGAGATAGGGGAGAGAGGTGGGGGATGCAGTGCCTGCCATGTGATAAGAGAAAGGGAGGGAAAAATAGGCAAAGGGGAAGGATTCGGGGTCAAGGCTCCGTATAATCATAGGGAGATTACCACTAGGATACCCTCTCTAAATTGTATCAGGTGCCACAACAGGTCTGCGAGGATCGGGCTATCCTACAGAGGACAGTATGAGTCAGAGGGTTATGGAACTCCCTATGAGGGGGATGGGTTTTCTTCGAGAAGGCTTCCTGGAAAGAGGTATTATCTGGAACTTCTGCCAGATATCCACCACAGAAAATCGGGTCTGGACTGTATAGACTGCCACAACGGCCAGGAAGTGATGGGAGATGGTAAGAGGTACGGGCTCCTAAAGGAGCAAGTGGATACCAGCTGCCTTAGCTGCCATGCTCAAAACCATTGGGAAGATGGCCCAAAAGAGGGGCCCATAGGGGATCTGGGGCTAAAACTTGTCTCCCTAAACGGCAAGCTCCAGGTCAAAGAGGGGGAGATCATCAGGTACAGCCCTAAAGGGTATCCCCTCTATAATGTGGTTTCCACACAAAAGGGCCTTTTTCTCTTTAGAAAGTCTGATGGCCAGCCTTTTGAGATAAGTTCTATCAAAAAAGAGCCCTATCATCATCTGAGGGGCCACGAGAGACTCTCTTGTTTAGCCTGCCATAGCCAGTGGATGCCCCAGTGTTATGGTTGCCACATAGCCCAGAGGGAAGGGCTTCAATGGGACTGGATCAGAAAGGAAGGGTCCATGCCCCAGTGGTTTGAGAGGAGGGACTTTATGCGCTTTGAATCTCCTCCTTTGGGGCTAAGGGATGGGAAGGTCTATCCCATATCGGCACACTATGTATCTTTCTATGATGGAGTGGAAGGTTCAAGGTCGCGGCACGACTACTTTGGGCTTGCCTCCTTTGATCCCCACACAACACAAAAAAGATCCAGAACCTGCTTTGAGTGCCATGGCGACCCCAAGACCTATGGACTATCTTACCTCTATCCAGGAATGGACCTTTTGACCGGAAAGGAGGGGATAGATGTAAAGAGCTTTGAAATGGCGGATATCCAAAGGATATTGAGGGTTGGAGAGTGTATAGGCTGTCATGGAGACTATGCTGACAAGATATATGGGGACTTTTCCCAAAGCTACAATAGATTCCTCTGGGATACTGAGTTGCCATGCAGAAGGTGATCTATGTCCTGGTTTGTATCCCTTTTTTGGCCTGGCTCCTTATGGGCAAAATTGGTACTGCCAAGGATAGGGGTAAGGAGTGTATCCATTGCCATTCTGGAATAGAGGAGATGGACGAAAATCACAGATTTGAATGTATCTACTGCCATTTTCCTCTAAACAGAGGAGGTGATAAAGGGGGGATACACTTAAATGTGGTCAAGAACCCCTCTGATCCCAATTATTGGGATGTGGCCTGCGGGAGATGCCATCAAACCGAAATCGGAAATCTTAAAAAATCCCTTCATTTCACTTTAGATGGGATAATTTACCAGAGCCTTTCTCTCTGGGGCGGCCAAAGTGAGGGAGAGGATCTCATCTTGGGGGGCTTAGGTAGACGTTTTTTGGAAGATAATTGCACAGGCTGCCATATCTCTAAGGGGTCCAATGAAAAGGGGTTTTATAGGTCCACAGGGTGTGCCGCCTGTCATATGGAGTACGGAGAGGAGGGAAGGTATGAGGGAGGTGATAAAGGGCTTAGGTCTTCAAAAAAGGTAAGGGCCAGAGGGCATAGGTTCAAAAGGCCCATTGAAGATAGAAGCTGCCTTTCATGCCACAGGAAAAACCATGTGGGTTCGGATTATTTAGGCCTCTTTGAGAGGGATACCACCGCCTCTTTTGAGCTCTCTGAGTTTAGAGGGGATAAGTATAGGGACTATCATAGGCTAAGGGAGGATGTACACCACGAGAGGGGGATGAGGTGTACTGACTGTCACAAGAAATCAGATGTGATGGGGGATGGGAGGAGTTATAGTTATGCCCTCCAAGACTCAAAGGTAAGGTGCAATGACTGCCACAAAAACCTGGATAGTCTTCCCCACATAATCCCAAAACACAAGAGATTGCACTGCACCGCATGTCATTCCCAGTGGGTGTTTGGGGATTTTGGCCTAAGTGTCATGGCTAAAGAGCTATCCGATGGCAGGGCAGAGTGGAGAATGGGTTATCGGTTCAGACGTTGGGATTGGATCCCGTTGGGTGTGGATCAGCAAGGGTTCATAAGACCCCTCAGACCCAAATACCAGTACCTTATCTCGTATATAGACTCTGAGGGGAGGGTGGTTTTGGATAGCTACGTACCTCAGAGGAAGAGCTCAGGGGAAAAGGGCTGGGGTTTCTTGCCCTATACGCCCCATAATGTCCAGAGGGGAAGGGTTTGTTATTCTTGCCACGGGAATCGAATGGCCTCCGGAGAGGGCATAGAGGAGGAACTGAGCTTCGATACGGTCCTTACAAGGGTGGATGGGGTCTTGAGCCCTCACAGAAAGCTCAATAAACAAGAGCAGGAGATGCTTATGAAACCCAGCAAAGAATTTGAGAGGTGGAGGTCTAAATATCTATTACAAACACCTGGGAAGGGGTCTCGCTAAGGACCTCTGCTCCATTTTCCCTTACCAGAAAGATACTCTCTACACCTGCCCCAAAGCCCTTTTGGGATACCAGTTTGGGTTCCAGGGCAAATACCATTCCCTCCAAGAGGAGCTCATTGGAATTCTCTGATAGGATAGGAGGCTCAACCAACTCTACCCCTATGCCATGCCCTATGTATCTGGTCTTATATCCGGGAAGGCCCAAAAACTCCTCTTCCACCTTGAGCCTTTTGGCCACCTCCCAGGCCTTTTGATAAAGCTCTGAGATGGGGATCCCCACCTTGGCTATGGAAAGGACCTCCTCCTGGATATCAATGGCTGCCATGGATAGCCTCATTGCCCCCTCTGGCATCCCTTTTAGGGCAAACATCCTTGTCTCGTCAAAGTGATAGCCATTCAACATGAGGTTTAGATCTATCATAATGGGTTCAAAGGGTCTAAGCTCCTTTAGGCTTGCACCACAGGGAAAGGCAGGTGAGGTTCCAATACCACTCATGGGAGAATCCAGGACCCCAACCATGCCTGTGGCATGACCACTGAGTATGTGGAAGGTATAGCCCTCTGTGAGCCAATCCCGGACCCGTAATTTTCCAGCATGGCCATGTCTCCTGGCAAAGGCTTCAAATTCACCTGCAAACCCCACCTCGCTTATATTGGGCCGTATGTTCTTTATTATGTACTCAAAGGTCATGCGGGAGAGATGAGCCACTTCCTTCATGCGTGCTATCTCCCAGGTGGACTTCACCTTTCTTATTTCCAGTATCAAGGGTGAGACGTCTAATATCTCTACACCCTCAAATAGGTCTCGGAAAAAACAAAAGTCCTTGTAAGGCATTACATCTAATTCAAGGCCCAATTTAGTGGGCCCTCTGCCTAAGTACTCCTTGATGATCTCTGGCAATCTTTTTGTGGACGGGAGCTCCACTATGTTATCCAAGGAAGATTCCTCTTTTGCCCTCCCTATGAAGCTTCGGATCAAGAGAAGGGGGGGCCTTTCTAAAGACAAAAAGAGATACCCCCTCTGGGCAGTCCCTGTAAGGTAAAATAGATCTGGCCTATGAACTATAAGAGAGGATTCTATCCCCTCCTTGGCCATGAGGTTCATTAGCTTTGTGATTCTATCTTGTAGCTCTGATTTGGGTGTGAGTATCACTTTGAAGTATTAGTTTTAAATTTTTTTGCCTTATCCATATACATGAGTCTATCTGCTTCGGCAATAAGATCTTCCATGCTAATATCAGAACCTGGCTCCCACCTGGTTATACCTATGCTTGCTGTGAGCTCAAACTTTAGCTTCTTTTGGGCATTATATTTTTGTAACTCATCTTTAACCCTTTTTAAGATGGATTCACTATCCACTCTTTCATCGCTTTCCATGGCGAGTACCACAAATTCATCCCCGCCTATGCGGGCAACCACATCAGTTTCCCTGTGTATAGACTTCAATAATGATCCAAATTCTTTTATCGCAATGTCACCTGCCTGATGGCCATAAGTGTCGTTTATTATCTTAAGGCCATTTAAATCTGCAAAGGTCAAGAATATACCTTTTTTAAGTCTGGAGGCTGTTCTTAGCATCCTTTCTCCCATTTCAAAAAATCCCCTTCTGTTGTACAAAGCGGTTAGCTCATCTGTTATGGAGCTCATCCTAAGGCGCTCTTCTAACAACTTTCTCTCTGTGAGATCGTACACAAAGGCAAATAAATAGATTTTTCCACCTATAATTAGCCTATCGAGGGTCACATGGGCATCAAAGAGGGTTTTGTCTGCTCTCATATGCTTCCACTCAAAGGAGATCCTCTCCCCTTGCATGGCCAGTATTATATAATGTTTCCCTTTTTCTGAGGAGCTTTCGCCATCTGGTTGATATTCAGGGGAGAAATCAAAGGGGGTTTTACCTATTATATTGGCCCTCTCTGTCTTAAAGACCACTTCAGAGGCCGGATTACAGTCCAGAATACTTTCTCTTTCCATCAAGAATATGGGATGATTTATGGTCTCAAAGAGCCTCCTAAACTTCTCTTCGCTCTCTTTCAATAACCTTTCTCCCTCCACCTTTTCAGTTATGTCCCTTCCTATACCCCTAAAACCCACCACATTTCCTTCCTTATCCAAAACGGGGGATATAGATAATTCCAACTCCCGAAGACCACCAGGTGTTAGGTGTGTAAGCTTATAGGATCCAATGCGGATCTTGGTCTCGTATACCCTATTGAATGTGAAAAACACATCCTTATGCAATTCTTGGGGTATAAAATTTTTGTAGCTTGCGCCTTTGAGCTTCTCTGGTAAGACCCCCAGGATTCTGGCCCAGGAGGGATTAAAAAAGGTAAACCTCCCCTTAAGGTCGGTTTCATAGTAGCCATCAGTGATCTCTTCCAGTATCCTATGGTAGCGCTCATAGGCCTTTTTTAGTTCTATCTCCCTCATTTTGAGTTCAGTGACGTCCTTTAGGATAATGGCAAAGCCTTCTTCCTCCCCTGAGATGGGAAAGACAGTGGTATGCATGAACCTTTGCCCTATCTCCATTTCTTCTGTGTGTATTCCTTTAAAACTTTGGAGAGATTTAAATTTGAAGATGGGCTGGTCTTTCAGTATCTCTAAAAGGCCTGCAAAGGACTGGTTTAAATAGAGGACCTCCCCTCTCATATCTATAATGGCGGCTGGATCAGGGTAGAACTCTATCACTCTCCTGAAGATTTCCTCCTTTTTGAGGAGCTTATCGTATAACCTTTCTTTCTCTTGGGATTCCAGCAATAGTTTTCTATTCAAGTCAACTAGTCTTTTGGTTCTTTCTTCAACCCTTAGTTCAAGAGTTTTTTGCAAGTCCAGCAATTGCGCTTGAGTTCTTTTGTGTTCCTCAATTTCATTCATTAGGTTCTGAACATTCCTTAGGTCACTAATTACCAAAAGGGTTCCAATTTTGTCTCCAAATTGGTCTTTGATTGGAAGTACTCTTAAAAGAACATAAATTTGTTCAGATCTTTCTGTCCAAAGATATGTTTCAATCTGATGATCATTTTTTTTGTTGTTACACAAAAACTCCTTTATATTTGGGAAAACAGAAAAAATTTTCTGATTTAAAGGTTCATCCTTCTTGAGTCCAAAAGTCTTGCAGACACTTTTATTCAATGATTTGATATTGTGCTCATTATCTAAGAGTATTACCATATCATTTATCAAATCCAGTACCTTATCGGCAGTAATTACAGGGTCAATTACCATGATTCTGTATCTTACAACGGCAGTAAATGTGGCGGCTGAAAAGATTATTAAAAAAATGGGTGCAAGGGCAGGGACAGGCCCTCTTCCGATTAAAGGGAGTATCATGTTTGTGATTAGCCCTAATATTGTTGTCAGTATACCAGCCTTTATGATGAATGTGGTTCTAAGCCTTTCCCTTCTTGAGGAAGAAGATCTGGCCTTTTTGATCAACGAAGAGAAGCCTAAGGAAAGGGAGGTTAAGGTATAGGCCCAAAATATTATAAGCCAGATCAGGTCTTCTGTCTTAACCTCTACCCAGCCAAGGGGGCCTAAAGTGAAATCCTGCACCAGGAGGGTCTTAAAGAATAACCTGTAGAGAAATAGTGCGGGGGGTAGATATGCAAAGGGATAGAGGAGCAAAGAGGGCAAAGGTCTATGCCCTGAAAGTTCCAAAAGGAAGAGCATCCCAACACCCATGAAGGTGCACCATCCAAGGCCTGAGATCTTATACCAAAGCCATGCCATCTCCTTGGTATGTGCAGAATAGACAAAGGAATAGGGAAAGGCCCACAAAAATAGTGAAAGGGATAAGAAAAGATGGATCTTATTCAACCTTGCCGATGGATTTTGCCACAAGATGTAGATGCCCAGGATAAGGGATAATATCCCAGAGACTGCTGATAGATATGAGAAGAGTAACGGGATCAAGGGCCCTTTATCCCGTACTTCTTTATCTTGCTTCTCAGGGTGGGCAGGGAGATACCCAAGATTTCAGAGGCCTTTTTCCTGTTAAAGGAGACACTGTTTAATATCTCGAGTATGTGCTCCCTTTCCACGAGTTCCAGTTTAGACAACCCCCTTTTGTCAGCCGTGTGTTCCCTCTGCTGGCCAAGAAGGCCCCTTACTGTGTCTTTGGTAATCATACCCCCCCTTGCCCTTACCATTGCCTCCACAAGGGTATTTTCCAGTTCCCTCACATTCCCAGGCCAGGGATAGGCCATCAGGAGTTCCAAGACCCCCTTTTCCATCTT
>CALKZT010000036.1 GCA_938002815.1 uncultured bacterium | reverse complement strand
TCTCCTTGATAAGTGGTGTCTTTAGCCTCTTTGGGTCATTTATGAAATCATAACCAAATCTCCCTTTGACACATAAGCTCCCAAAATTGGGACCCACATCGTCTACCCCAGTTACCTTTACCACCCGGTTGTCCCTTACATGTAAATATATCTGGCAGCCCACACCACAGTAAGAGCAAGTAGTTCTGACCTTTTTGGTGTTAAGAAGGTATGTCTTGGATTCCCATTCCCTTTTATCTACGAGGGCACCCACGGGACATCTCTGTAAACACTCTCCGCAGAATACACAGTCAGAATCCTTAAGGGCCCTATCTCCCTTTGTGACGATCTTGGACCTTGCGCCCCTATAACCATAACTGATGGCATTGTTTACCTGGATTTCATTGCAGGCCTGAACGCATCTGCCGCAGAGTATACACCTGCTAAAGTCCCTCACTATAAAGGGATTCACCTCTTCCACCTCATACTTGGGAAGGGTGGGGGAGAATCTGGTTCCCTTTACCTGGTATTTTATGGCCAGATCCTGGAGCCTACACTTCCCGTAAGCAGGGCACACATCCAGATGTAACTTATTTAAAAGGGAACATACCTGAAAATCGGTCCAGGTGTCTAGATCCCGATCTTGTGCAAGGCAGTTGTGCTGCCCTGAGGAGAGCAATAGCTCCAAGTTGAGCCTCCTCGCCTCAATTACTCTCTGGGTATTAGTTCTAACCACCATGTTCCTGGAGGCAGGCATAGAACAAGAGGCAACCAGTGTCCTTGCGCCTTCCACCTCCACAAGGCATATCCTGCAAGCCCCTGTAGGGGAGGCACCCTTTAGGTAGCAAAGTGTTGGAATTTCCACCTTATTTCTCTCTGCGACCTGGAGTATCGTCTCTCCTGGCTCGAATGTGTATTCATTACCGTCGATGATAATAATGTCCTGTGATCCCATGACGGCTCCTCTGAAATGTAATTATAATGTAGCTTTGGCTCTTTTATCAAAGAGGGGTTGACTTTTCAACCCTTTTCTTGAATTTGAGAGAGAGGAGGGAGCTAATTTGGCAGTGCTATGAGGATCTTGGAGCTAAAGAAGCAAGTGGAAGATATTTTTGCCCAACTGGAAGATCACATAGATAGGCTTCGGTCCATGGGCCTTTTCTGTAAGGAGGGATGTTTTGATTGTTGTATGGGTAAGGGTGTGGAGGCAACAACCTTGGAGTTCTTGCCCATGGCAGTCTTTCTCTTCAACTCAGGGGAACTTCTGAGCTGGGAGAAAAAGGCCCGGAAAGCCGATCCTGAAGCCCCCTGCGTGATTTTGAGGCCAGAATCAGACAACCCCTGCTCTTTATACGAAAAAAGGGGCTTGGTGTGCAGGCTCTTTGGTTTTTCCTTTCTCATAGGGAAAGACGGGCGGCCTCAGCTTTGGGCGTGTGGTTACTTGAAGGATCGCTTTCGCCTGGTCCCCAAAGGGGTAAGGGAGAATCTCTTTTCACCCGTTGTCACACACTATTCACTGAGACTTATTGGTGTCGATCCAGAGCTTGGGAGTAAATACTATCCCATAAATACTGCTATACACAAGGCCCTCCAGATGGTAGGATTTTTCCTCTCACTTAAAAAGGCCTCATAAGGAGAAATGTTATGCCTGAATTGAGCCCTGATTACATTAACGCGGTTTTGGAGACGGTAAATGGTGCCCCATTCTTTAGATTAATGGGGATGCGGATCTTGAAGCTAAAGAGGGGATTTAGCGAAATAGTGCTTGAGATAAGGCCTGATCATCTCCAACCCTATGGTGTTGTCCATGGAGGCGTCTGCTCTGCCCTAATAGATGCTGCTTGTTTTTGGGCTGTGTGTACCGAGGCAAGAGACACCAATTCCTTGACCACAGTGGAATTGAAGCTCAACTACCTCTCACCCGCAAAGGAAGGCATCCTTAAGGCAGTGGGCAGATGTGTGAGGATGGGTAAAACCCTTGGACTTGGCCAAGGGGAGATAAGGGATCAGAATGAGAAGTTGATCGCCTATGGGACCTCCACATTGATGGTGGTAGAGGGTTTGGAACTGAGGTCAAAGGAAGCCCTGCCCCAAAAATATGTAGGCTAATATGGAATCCTCTTTGAGACCAGGGTGCTTTTCGGATCTGGATAAGGTCTTCCCTATCTCCGAGGAGGGTTTAAGAACCGTTCCCGAGGGATGCCTTGCCTGTGAATACCATGTGGAATGCCTAAAGGAGGCCCTAAATACTCCCAAGGCCCTGTCCTTGAAGGAGGAGAAGATATTAAGCTCCGAGGACCCGGGAGTTTTGAAGCGGCTGAAGCTCTGGAGTCTAAAAAAGGAATTGGCCAAAAAGAATCCCAGGGAGAGCTCCCTTCTCTTTAGCCTTTCCACGATTCCGAAGCTCATCTTTTATCCGGGGAAATTCTATCAGGTGGAGAGAGAGATTCCCTGGGTGGAGGCCCTTTCGTTTGGGCTCCTGTGGGGTGGGGTGGGGAGTATGTTAGGATACTTTTGGCAGGTACTTTTGGTGGGTGGAAGTCTTCCCCAATTAGGGCCCCTCTATGAGGGACAGGGGATAGGGAATCACTACCTCCACTTGGGCCTTCTGATCCCCCTTCTGGTTGTCCTTGAGATCTGCCTTACGAGCCTACTATGGCATCTGTCTCTCTCCTTAGTGGGGGCAAATAGGGGCGGTTTTGTATCCACTTTTATGGGTGTCTCCACATCTCAGGGGGTTATGATACTTGGTCTGGTCCCCATCCTGGGACCCATGGTCTCCCAGCTTTGGAAATTTTGGGTCCAGATAGTGGCCATGAAAACTCTACACAAGACAACCTATGGAAGGATTCTGCTTTCCTTCATAGTGCTCACATGCTTTGCCATAGGGCTTTTGGTCTCTATAGGCGGAATGGTGGCCTATCTTTTGATCAAGGGCTGATGATTACGGATTCAGATCTAAACCCCAGGCAAAGAGAGGCAGTTACCAGCACAGAGGGTCCCCTCCTTGTGATAGCTGGGGCAGGTAGCGGAAAGACCAGGACCCTGGTCCACAGGGTTGCACACCTGGTCCAAAAGGGGGTGATGCCTGAGTCCATCTTGCTCCTCACCTTTACCAGAAGGGCAGCAGAGGAGATGATAGAGAGGGCCTCTCGCTTGGGGGATCAGAGGTGTAGGTTTGTGGCAGGAGGGACATTCCATAGCTTTGCCTACAAGGTCCTGAGGCAATATTCAAAGGAAATAGGTTTCCAAAATGGATTTACTGTAATTGACAGGGGTGACACAGAGGACATCATAGGGTCAATCATTTCTGAGGTGAAAGAGCGCTTTAAAGGGGTAAGGCTTCCAAAGAAATCAACTATTGCTGAGATCATATCAAAAGCCAATAATTTATGCAAGCCTATATACCACATCTTGAGAGACTTTTTCCCACATTTCTTAGACCTAAATGATCTAATCGAGGCAGTGAAAGAGAGTTATGAAGGCTATAAGGTGACACACCAAATTATGGATTATGACGATCTTCTTATTAGGTTCTTAGCTCTTCTAAAAGATAGATTCGATATAAAATCAAATCTTTCCCAGTGTTACAGATACATAATGGTGGATGAATATCAGGATACTAACAAGATTCAGGCACAAATAATAGTTTATCTTGGGCAAGATCATAGAAATGTAATGGTAGTAGGCGATGATAGCCAAGCTATTTATGCCTTTAGAGGGGCGAATTACAAAAATATGTTTGAATTTAAAAATTATTTCCCTGATGCGAAAGTTATAAAACTTGAAGAAAATTATCGTTCCACACAACATATTCTAAATTTCACAAATGCAATTATGGAAAAGGCAGTAAACACTTATACCAAATGCCTATTCACCCAAAGGAAAGGGGGCATACTTCCCAGACTTGTGGACACACTGACAGAGCTCGGGCAGGCAATTTTTGTCGCAGACTGTATCGAAAGGCTGTTAAAAATGGGCATCCCTCCCGATGAGATCGCTGTTCTCTTCAGGGCAGCCTACCATTCCTTTGAATTGGAGGCAGAGCTAACAAGGAGAAAGATACCCTATGTAAAGTATGGCGGATTTAAGTTTTTAGAATCTGCGCACATAAAAGACATACTGGGCTTTTTTAGGGCCTATTTAAACCCTGAGGATCCCATGGCCCTCTCCAGGGTATTGATGATGCACAAGCAGATAGGCCCATCCCGTCTAAAAAAGATACTTGCCTGGTTGAAGGAAGGGAAAAGGTCCCTTTCTGAGATAGGCGGATATAGTGAAGGAAAGGGAAAAGCTGAGGCCATAAGGACGGAGCTGGGACGCCTGGGCGAGCTGTTTAAGGATCTGGAATCACTGAACCTGGACCCCAAAAAGGCAGTCCTAAGGGTCCTGGACTATTATACCCCTATCCTTACTGAGAGGTTTGATGACTATCCCAGGAGGCAGAGGGAGATAGAGGAACTTGTGCCTATGGCGGAGAGGTACCCTGATCTGGCATCCTTCCTGGCGGATCTGGTTTTGGACCCACCCAATGGGAACCTGGTGCAGGAGGAGGGGATCCGGTCTGTAACACTTAGCACCATACATTCAGCAAAGGGTCTTGAGTGGTCCTATGTGTTTATCATATGGGTGGCAGAGGGAAGGTTCCCCAGCTTCAGGGCCTATAAGGACCCTGAGGAACTGGAAGAGGAAAGAAGGCTTTTGTATGTGGCTGCAACCAGGGCAAAGGAGGATCTGATCCTCACATATCCAAGCGAGGATGCCAGGGAGCTAAATATCTACGGCCAGAGCTATTCCAGTGGGACAGAAACCCTTTCCTCTTTTCTGTTGGGCCTATCCGAAGGGGTTGTAGAGAGGGTCAGGTTCAAAAAGGGGCTACCTTTCAAGATCTATCACCCAGATGGAGAGAGGCAAGGCCCCTTTGGTGAAGGGGTGCATCAAGAGAAAAGGATTTCAAGTCAGGTGGAGGAGAAGGGATCCTTTGAGGGTCTCTTGGAAGATCCTGGCCTCAAAAAGGGGGATAAGGTGAGGCATCAAGCCTTTGGGGTGGGAGTTGTATCTAAAGGGCCTATGGACGACAAGGTGGAGGTCCTCTTTGCCCAGTACGGCAAGAAGCTCTTGCACCTGAAATACACAAGGCTTGAGAGGTTGTGATGCTAAGAGCGTGGAAGGTATTAGGGAGAGAGAAGAGGGGATCATACAAGGTCTTGGATGTAACAGTGGAAAGGGCAGTTTCCCCAAGGACCGAGAGGGAATACGAGTTTGTGGTCTTAAATACCCCCACTTGGGTAAATATCGTACCCATAACCAAGGATCGCAGGGTAGTTATGGTGAGACAATATAGACATGGGATTAAGGAGTTGACCCTTGAAATCCCCGGGGGTCTTGTGGAGGACACTGACAGCCCTTTAGAGGCAGCACTGAGGGAGCTTAGGGAAGAGACAGGTTATAAGGTAAGGAGGATTTTGGAATGTGGATATGTCCACCCCAATCCTGCCATATTCGACAATAGGTGCTATACCTATGTGGGTTTGGAGGCAGAGAAGGTGGAAGAGCAGTCACAGGATGAAAAAGAGGATATCGAAGTGGAGCTAATACCCTTAGATGAGATCCCAGGCCTTATAAGAGAGGGTAAGATCTCACACGCACTGGTGATTGCTGCATTCTACAGGGTCTTTGTGGAGCTCAAAGGGATTGGATCATCTGATCTGAATAATTTCTTGGCCTTAGGATAAGAATTAAAATACACAGAAGACTAAAAAATTTATTTGGCCCAAAGAAGGATTGACTCAGTGCCCAAGGAAGCACTATAGTAAAAGATCCCAAAAAGAAGGTGAGCAAAGATTGAACGTACTACTTATCTATCCCCAGTATCCAGATACATTCTGGAGTTTTAAAAACGCCCTTAGATTGATTTCAAAACGTGCCGTTCACCCACCCCTGGGCCTTCTTACAGTGGCAGCTATGCTCCCAGAGAGATGGCACAAAAGGCTTATTGATATGAATGTAACCAGACTTCAAAAAAGGGATTTGGAGTGGGCAGATTGTGTGTTCATAGGTGCAATGGCCGTTCAGAAAAAGTCGGTCATGGAGGTGATCAAACAGTGCAAAGAGATTGGTGTCAGGACAATTGCTGGAGGGCCTCTTTTTACTGCAAGCCCCGAAGAGTTCGAGGATATAGATCATCTTGTGTTAGGTGAGGCAGAGTTAACGCTACCTTGCTTCTTGAGGGATTTCGAAAAGGGCGAAGCAAGACATATCTATAAGACCAAAGAATTTCCAAGCCTTTCAAAGACACCAATCCCTATGTGGGAACTCATAGATATGAAAAGGTATGTCTCCATGACTATACAATATTCCAGAGGTTGTCCTTTTAGGTGTGAATTTTGTGATATAACAACATTGTATGGGAGAAAGACAAGGACAAAAAGCATCGAGCAGGTTATTAAAGAATTAGAAAAAATTTATTCTTTGGGTTGGAGGGGAGGGGTCTTCTTTGTAGACGACAATTTTATCGGCAATAAGAAAGTACTTAAAAAAAGGATTCTGCCTGCTATTATCCATTGGATGGAGAGCCGAAGATACCCTTTTGAATTTGCCACAGAGGCTTCAATTAATCTCTCTGATGATGATGAGCTTATGAGGCTTATGGTAAAGGCAGGTTTTGAATCAGTTTTTATAGGGATTGAGACAACAGACAACAAAGCCTTACAAGAGTGCAGTAAATTTCAGAATATAAACAGGGATCTCGTAGAATGTGTAAAAAAGATACAGAAATTCGGGCTAAATGTAAGAGGGGGTTTTATAGTAGGTTTTGATAATGACTCTTCCGAGACATTTGACAGACAAATTGATTTTATCCAGAAAAGCACGATTATCACTGCGATGGTGGGAATACTAAATGCCCCACGGGGAAGCAGACTCTTTGAGCGCTTAGAGTGCGAAGGTCGTATAATAAAAGATATATCGGGCGATAACACAGATTTTACCACAAACATAATACCCAAGATGGGCTATGAGAAACTTTATGAAGGATATAAGAAGGTCATAAAAGCCATATATTCCCCAAGGCCGTACTATGAGCGAGTAAAGGCCTACCTAAAGGAGTATGACCCCATTGAAAAAAGGCGGAGGGGCTTTGATCTCAAATATATGCTTCAACACATTAATTATTTTATAGCTCCTTTTAAGGCAACAATCGTGTTGGGTATAATTGACGATGCAAGGCGATATTACTGGAAGTTGACATTATGGTCTCTTTTGAGGCGCCCTCGGCTTTTGCCTCAGGCAATAACATATTCCATATACGGGTTCCATTTTAGAAAAGTATTTGGGAGGTACCTCTGCTTGGGATTCCCGGCATAAGAATGGCCACCTTCAGATCAAAATTACACTAATTTTCACCAACAGATACAAACAAAAGGCCAAAGAGACCATCCTTAGGCACAGTGCCTAAGGAGTCTGGACGTATGTGGTATAAATCTAATCGGTTTCCTTAGGGCATTACAAAAATATTTCCGAAATATTTCTCTTCTTGTCTTGCCTTTCATTTTGAACTATAAGCCCCTAAAGATAAAGAGAGGGGTATCTTCATGGGACATGGCTTCAAAGAGGTCTTTATCTTCGTTGCAGGAGGGACTCCCCAGATCATAACAGAGACTATCTACGCCCTTATAAATTCCAAGCCACCCATATATCCTGACGAGATTTCGATCATAACCACCCTGATGGGGAGGAGGTGCATAGAGGATACCATAATCAAACAAGGCATACTGGAAAAGATGGCAAGGGAGTTTGGCATTCCACCCATGGCCATTGGTGAGGAATCCTTTGTGATTGTAAAGGATTCAAGGGGCAATATGCTGGATGACATAAGGACCAAAGAGGATAACGAAGCTGTGGGTGATGCCATAACTTCCTTTATAAGAGAAAAGACAAGGGATATGAGTAGTCGCCTACACTGTTCGTTAGCAGGTGGAAGAAAGACCATGAGTTTTTATATGGGCGCAGCCCTTCAGCTTTTTGGCAGGCCCTGGGATAGACTTTACCATGTGCTTGTAACTCCTGGGTTCGAATCAAACCCCGATTTCTTTTATAAGCCTAAGGAGGACAGGTTTATTGAATGTAGGATGCCCGATGGGGAGATTAAAAGACTCAATACAAAGGAGGCAAGGATAGAACTTGCCGAGCTTCCCTTCATCAGGCTAGGGAACAAGATATCCTTTCATGGGAAAGGCTTTCGTGAGGTTGTTTCTGAAGGGCAAAAAGAGATAGACATGGCCACTTTGCAGCCTGAATTAAGGGTTAACCTTGCTGAAAGGATTCTTCTTATAAGGGATATTACTATTGAAATGGTGCCTGTTGAATTAATGACTTACACTGCTTTTTTAAGGCAAAAGCTTAATAATTGTAGGTGTCCCGATAGGCCCTACTGCCTTGACTGCAATGAGTGTTTTAGGACACTTGTTGATTTTACCAGCAGACCCTCCACAGAGGAGATGGCTGAGGATTATGGAAAAATATATAGGTGGCAGCAAAATAAGGCAGAGGAGTTTTTGAAGAGGTGGGCTGATGGAATAGACATTAACACCATAAGACAGAACATCAGCAAGATCAATAGGACTCTCAAAGAGCAAATTCAAGATGAAACCCTGTTGCCTTACTACTTTGTAAGTTCTGTCAGAAAATATGGTAGCAGTAGATATGGGGTAAGGGTAGAGAAAGGGAAGATAAGGATAGAATGATCAGTTTATTACAACTAAGAAAAATTCAATAGAACTCAGGATGGGGTAGATGATTTTTACAAACCTGTGGGGTCAGAGCTTCAATGGTTTTTAGCCCAGACAGAATTATCTAAAAAGCCATGTGAAGGAAGTAAAAGAGGATAAGGTAGATATTTGGGAAAGGAGATGAAAAATGGTCGAAATCAACCAGATGGAATACCAGACTGTAATTCTTGCGGCCCTCGCTTATTATACAAAAAAATCCGCTGAATATTCTAAAAGCACGGGGGTTTAATTATGACAGCCGAGTATTTGTCAATTATTAGAGGTGCATTACTGCACGATATTGGCAAGGTTATCCAGAGGGGTGAAGATAATCCTGCTTCCAAAAAACATACTGAATGGGGATATGATTGGCTTCGAGAAAACTTAGGTGATGAACTTGCGGCTTTGGCAGCCATTGCCCACCACTATACGAAAGATAACGACTATGCCCTTAATAATAATCTTGGTCTAATATGGTATCAGGCAGATAACCTGTCAGCTACGGAGAGGCAAGAGGTGAAAGAAAAGCTTGAAGAGGGTAAATGGCATTCTGAAGTAAATATTGCTTCTCCTTTTACCAGGATAAATAATCCCAACAATGTCAAAGAAAAAGCCCCCATCTCTTTTCTACCACTAATAAGTAAAGGGACTGTTGATGAGTCGTTAAGAGAGGAAAAACCTTGCTCAAAAGAGGATTATAAGAAGCTATGGGAGGACTTCAAAACAGATTTTTTCAATCCTGAAATTCCAAAACCACATTCCATAGATTACCTACTTATGCTTTTTGAAAAGCATTTTTCCAGAGTCCCTTCAATAACCATGAAAGTTTATGGTGGATTAAAGAAAGAAGAAATCAAAGATAAACATCCAGATATCTCACTTTATGATCATTCAAAATTAACTGCTGCTATCGCAGGATCTATGTATCATTATTACAAAGAGACCTATTCTGAGAAATGGCAGAACAATAAGCTCCTTAAAAATGAAATTCTTGATGTGCCTACAAATGTAAAACCTTATCTGTTAATCGGCGGAGACATTTCAGGTGTCCAAAAGTTTATCTATACTATAACATCCAAAGGTGCCCTAAAATCGTTAAAAGGTAGATCCTTTTTCCTTGAGCTTTTATCTGAACACATAGTTTCTGAACTTCTGAAGTCTTTACAGCTTACACGATGTAATATCATATTTTCTGGTGGTGGGCATTTTTATATACTTTCTCATAATACTCCCTCAGTAAAGGATGCTATGCAGGCATTGAAATCCAAAATTGACCAATACCTGTTCAGGGAATTTAAAGGAAATCTTCAGCTTCAGCTTGCTTATCAAGAGTTTCATCCAGACAATTTTAAGAATACTTCTGAAATTTGGATAGGCCTTTCGGAAAAGCTTGAGAAAGCAAAAAAGACGAAATGGCAGGACAGGATTAAAGAGCTACTAAGTCCTGAGATGCCTCACCATGAGTGCCTTACTCAATCCTGTGAGGTTTGTTTTAGAGAAGACCTTCAGCTAATCAGTTTGCAAAGGGACGACATTGTATTAAGAGTTTGTGAACCCTGTTACAAACAATATCATCTCGGAGAAAAACTCAAAGAAATATCGCATGGAGATTTTCCGGTAATATATAAACTAACTGAACCTCAGGAAGATGCGATCAAGCTGATGGATAGCTACTATCTATT
This sequence comes from uncultured bacterium, assembly GCA_938002815.1. GTDB lineage: Bacteria > Desulfobacterota > DSM-4660 > Desulfatiglandales > CALKZT01 > CALKZT01. The sequence goes on along the minus strand of CALKZT010000036.1, from coordinate 9,676 downwards.
TAAGAAAGGCTGGAAAAAAGATCTTCATCCTTCAGCCTCTGCAGTTTATAGGATAAATGATTTTACGGCAAAACATTACAGTCATCCTAACTCCATTTACTTGCCAGTTGGCATTTACCAGCACGAAGAACTCAGGGAACTTTCTGATGCTGTTAATATATTTGGAATCAATAGAATTGGTGTATTACGTATGGATGTCGATAATCTTGGAAAAATTTTTTCGGAGGCAGTGCCGACAGAACACAGACAATTTTCTCGTATGGCATCTATTTCAAGAGGATTGAACAAATTTTTTAAATTCTCTTTGAATATAGTAGTGGCTGGTAAAGATATAGACGTAACTGATGTTGCAGGAAGAAATGTAAGAGAAAAGGGCAGGATGCTTACTATTGTCTATTCAGGAGGTGATGATTTATTTATAATTGGGCACTGGCTTGATGTGATAGAGGCAGCCATTGACATAAATAAGTACTTCAAAAAATATACAGGCAATCCCTTTGTTACGATCTCGGGTGGTATTTCTCTTAACCATTGTAAATACCCTGTTTATCAGTATGCGAGGGACGCCGAAGATGCTGAAAGGAGAGCTAAGGATAGAACAATTGGGAAAGATGCAATTACTCTGTTGGGTAGACATGTTTTTAAGTGGAATGACATAGAAAAGCTATTAGAAAGATTGAGCCTCTTTAAAAGATTTCTCATTTATAGAGGAGACCATTTCGCCATTGACGAGCACAAATTGCCAAAAACATTCTTTTATCAACTCCTTGCCCTTGCAAGGAGATTTAATGAGGAGGGTGTCTTGATCCTGCCAAAGGCAGGATATTTAATTTCAAGAGCAAGGGTCGATAAAAATAAGCCAGAAGACATTTTAAAACTGAAGGAGGTTATCATGACTTCTAACAAAGATGAATGGAAGATTACAGAGGTATCAATATTATTGACATTAATGATGATGAGGAAAGGAGGCAATGAAGATGGCAGATTATAAAAAGCCTGAGCCTAAATTTCGGAATGATATGAACACAAAAAAAAGAATACAGGAAGAGTCATACGAAGTAAAAGAAATTAGCGAGAAATTAATCAAATACAAAGAAAAAGGACTTAAAGAATTGCCTGCTGATGAATTGATTGAAATAGCGGATAAAATGGGGAAAGAGCTCAAGGAGTCAGGTTTAAAGACAACGCAAATCAGAAGATTCCTTGATGGTGTAAGAAGAATTGATGTTCAGTCTGAGAGGGGAAGGAGTTTTAATCCAGATTTGGTTATACTTTTAAAACCAAAACTGGCTTATGCCACCGGTAGGAATGAAAGCATTAAACCCCTAATGAAAGTGTTGGAGCCAGCTATAACAGCAGGATCTAAGAGCTATGACGATTTTAAAAGACTTGTTGCCCTTGTAGAAGGGATTATGGCTTACCACAAATTTTATGGTGGCAAAGACTCTTAAACGGAGGATTTACGATGGATAGAAATCTTTTAGGCAAAATAGTTATTTCAGGGACCCTTGAATGCCTGACAGGTCTGCACATTGGGGCATCAAAGGAAAATATGGAGATTGGAGCAATTGATTCTCCAGTTGTTAGGGACCCTGCAACCAGAGAGCCATATATACCTGGAAGCTCTTTAAAAGGGAAGATGAGGGCATTACTTGAAAAAGCCCTGAGTATAACGAAGCGTAGAGATATTGGGACACCAAACAATCCTGTGAGGATTCATGTTTGTGATGATGCTGATGATGCGCTCAAATGTGAGGTATGCAGAGTATTTGGTTCAACAGGTAGAGATGGACGTAAAAACTTTCCTGCCCGTTTAATGATTCGTGATCTTTATCTCACGAGAGATAGCGTGTCGAAACTTTCTGACATTGATACTGGACTTCAATACACAGAGTGGAAGTTTGAGAATGCTATTGACAGAGTTACATCAGCAGCTAATCCAAGGCAGATTGAGAGGGTTCCTCGGGGTGCAGAGTTCGAATTCGAGCTCATATACAATGTGGAGGATAATAACCATCTGGAAACTGATCTTAAAAACATTAAGCTCGCCCTGGACCTTTTGGAGCTTGATTCTCTTGGAGGCCACGGCTCGAGAGGGTATGGAAAGGTCAAGATTAACGACTTGGAGACAAAAGCAATCACTATCGACGATTTGAAAACCAAATCAGATGGCAATCCGCATGAAGTTTCATTAGAGCAGATAGAGGAAATCAAAAAGCTATTTGCCGCGGCAAAAAACGGGAGTCATCATGAAAGTTTATCTGTATAAATTGAAATTTAAAGGTGCAACCCATTTTGGAGATACAGGTATTGACCTTGAGAATGTCTCTGAATGGGTAAATTCTGACACACTGTTTTCTGCTCTTATGAATGCCAATAGGGTTCTAAATGGTAAGGACGCGACATCTACTCTCATTGGGGCATTCAAAGATAAACCACCCTTTTTAATCAGCTCACTTTTTTTGTATCAAGGTGATAATCACTTTTTACCCCGTCCGCTGTTCGATGATCATATTAGTAGAGATCTAAAAAGAGAAATGGGGAAAGAGCTGAAGAAACTTAGATGGCTCACTTTGAGAGGATTCCTGAAATGGATGAATGGCAGTAATATTAAAAAGGTGGATATTGAAGAGATGAAATCCTTACAGGATGAGTATAGAAACGCCTTTACCTATGAGATAAGACCCAGGGTGACCCTAGACAGGGTTACGCAAAATAGCGCTATTTATCATGCTGGATATGTTCATTTCAAACAAGGGGCAGGACTTTATGGACTGGTGGCTTTCCACGATGAGTCTTATATTGAGCATTTTAAAAATATATTGAAAACAGTGGGGGAAATCGGACTCGGAGGGGAGAGGACTTATGGAGCCGGAATGTTTGAGATTGTCAGCTTTGATCAGGTTACAGGTTTATTTGAAGAGATTTTGAATATCAACATCCCTATATACACACTTATCTCATTATACCATCCTTCTGAGAGTGAAGCAGTTACAATAGTAGATAAACTGATTGCCTTTGATACACTAAGGAAGAAGGGCTGGATTACCTCTGGCAGATATGCGCTTCCATTAAAGAGAAAGTCTGTAGGTTTTATAATAGAAGGGAGTGTATTGGGGGAACAGCCAGTGGGATCCCTTGTAGATGTGACACCCGATTCAGCTCCCTTCGAGATCTTAAACCACAGAGTTTATAGATACGGATATGCCTTCACCGTACCTTTAAGGAGTGCCAAATGAACAATCTATTTGAAAAGAAAAAGATAAGGCTCACTGTTAAATCACCAATTCATATAGGGGGTGTAGAGCAGAAACTTACTCCCTTTGAATACATCCTTAATGGTCAGTTTGTTTATCCGATCTCTAATGAAAAACTCTCTCTATTTTTATATGAAAAGAGGTTAGTAGATGCCTATATTGCTGCGGTTGATAGAGAAGGGCATAAATTCAGGCTTATGGATTTCTTTAAAGATAACAAAGTCAAATTAACAGAGTCTAATTTAACGGCTATAAGCGTGGGTCGCAAGACAAAGCTTTTGGGAGAGGGGCTTCAGGATTACAGACCCTTTATAAGAGATGGTTTTGGTGTCCCCTATATACCTGGCACCTCCATAAAAGGTGTCATAAGAACAGCAATACTTTATAATGCTCTCTTAGATTATAAAACTAAAGATCCTAATGGATTTAACAATAAAATTATCAGAGAGATTAAGGAAACTAACCCAAGATCATTTAGAGAGAGAACCCGTTTTCATTGGATTCAGAGAGAGTGGCTTGAGTGTTTTAGGTTAGATAACAAGATAGGTTCCCCAAATACCGATTGGTTGAGGACTATTCATATTACTGATGCATATCCAACGGATAGAATTGAAACTAATCTCATTCCCATTAGTATACTTAAGAGAGAATCTAATGGCTGGCGATACAAAAAAGAACCTTCAGGATTAAAAACAACAATCTGGGTAGAATGTATCCCTATAAATTTTTCTTTTGAGTTTGATGTCATCTATGATAAAAGATTACTTAAAAATTTTGAAGATGCAAACAATTTACACTCACTGCCTAAAAATGTTGATGGTATCTTATCAAATCTTACTAGATGGACAAGAGACATAATTGAGTTTGAAAAAAAGTTTACCAGTGGTCACGATCTCAGAAAATGGTACAATGATAATACTCTCAACTTCAGAATTGGGTTTGGCTCAGGAATGATTTCTACAACAATAATTTTGTTGTTACCTGATCCATTAAGAAAAACAATTAGAAATTATGCAGGGAAAAACAAAGGTGATGAAATTGCACCGAAGTCAAGACGAGTCTGGGTGAGAGACAGCCGGATATACCCTCTCGGATGGGCATCAATTGAAATCTTAGAGTAAGCAATTTATGTTGAAATGAAGATCAGCCAAAGATTCTTGAGGAACTCTTGACTGGCCTTCAAGGGAGGGTTTAATGGAATTTTTGAAAGCTGTTGGTTTATGCTCTGTGGGGCTATGGGGACAACACTCTGACTTTAACGGGGGGAGTCACATCACTACTGACGAGAAAATCAGTTTACAGTGGATTCTGGGGCTTCCCAGTGAGTTCAGAATTCGCAGGAACGTAGATCCCAGGGGTTTTAACCCAATGGGGGAGAACGGAGATGGGCTATGAAACATGTGCATGTTTGTCTTGTGTCCGACCAACCTATACCCAATTTAACAACGGTCCTTCAGTTTAAGCCTGATACTGTAGTCTTATTGAAGACAAAGGAGATGGATGAAAAGGCAATGTTTCTGGAGAAAGTTGTTAAGGAACATCATATTGACGTAACTTCTATGAAAATAGAAGCCTATGATATCAGCAACGTCATAGATATCAGTAATTCGATAATTAATTATTTCAAAGGGAGTGATCTCAGCCTCAATATCACAGGTGGCACAAAAATTGGCACTTTGGGAACATTTCAGGCTTTTTATACAGCAGGGAAACCAATATACTATGTAAACACTAAAGACAATAAAATATTACAATTATTTCCTGAAAGTGAAGGTGGTGAGATTGAGATAAAAATATCTATATCCATTTCCGACTATCTCGCCGCTTATGGCTTTTTGGTTGACTCGTATGTAAAAGACGATAGTTACATTTATAGGAGGAAAGAGCTTACAAATTACCTTGCTGGAACTATAGACACTAATCCAAAGATTATCCCAGCTATAAACGGAGCACTTCACATTTACAACAAGGAAACTAACTTTCCTATATCAATAAACTTGCCAAAGGATGATAAATTAATAAAAATGATAGAACTCCTTGACGGTGTAAGAAGGAAGGGAAACGGAGATATAGAGATATCTACCTTGGACAGCCTTATGTATCTGAAGGGCTTTTGGTTTGAGGAATATGTCTATATGATAGTCAAATCCTTAAAGCCAGACGAAGTAAGACTAAATGTGAAAGGAAAATGGGTCACGAAAAGTCAAGATTCCCCAAAAAACGAATTCGATATTATGTTTTCGAAGAAAAATAGGTTATTTTATATATCTTGTAAAACAGCAAATCCTGACAGAAAAATTGATGAAAGCGGAGAAGTAATCAGCAAAGAATTCATTTATGAATTAGATTCTTTGGGGGACAAAGCGCTTGGGCTTTTTGGAAAAAGGATGCTTGTATCCGCAAGGCAGATTAATAATTTAATGATTAAGGAAAGGGCAAGGATTCTGAACGTTGCGATCGTGGATGGCAAAAATATAAACACGCTAAAGGAGAACTTAAGGCAGTGGCTAAATCAATAATAGTGAACATCTCTGATCTTTATCAGGACACAGAGACCGCAAAACTCTCACTGCTAAACACTTACATAAACAGAGCCGTTGCCCTTGCTGGCGAAGGCAACGATGTCATTTTGACCGGGCAAGGTCCTGTGTGGCTCTATCTCAAGATTGCGCATGCCCTGCATGGGAAGGCAAGGAGACTCATCTATCGTAGCCCAATCACAGGTGATGTGATGATATTTGATCACTCCCCTGACTAAGTCATGAAGATCCCTTACCAAAAGTATACCTTCACGATTGAGGCAGTGGAGGAACTTTACCTCCCACATTACAAAGGATCTACCTTTAGGGGCGGGTTCGGAAACATGTTCAAGAGGGTCGCCTGTGCTCTTAGAAGGCAGGACTGCTCTGACTGCATGCTTAGATCCAGATGTATCTACGCCTATATCTTTGAGACGCCCTCTTTTGAAGGTGCTGAGATAATGAATATGCACAAATATGAAAAGGTTCCACACCCATTTGTTATAGAACCACCCCTCATAGGCTCAGAATTCAATCAGGAGTCTGTACGAACTTTAAACAAGAGTCGGAGTGTTAATCCAGGAGAAAAAATAGAATTTAACCTCATCCTTATAGGAAGGGCTACTGAATATCTTCCTTACTTTATCTTTACCTTTGATGAACTTGGTAAAACTGGCATAGGAAAGGGCAGGGGTAAGTATAGATTAATTGAAGTTAGTATAGTCAATAGCCTTTCAAAGAGAATATGTGTTTATAAAGAAAATGAGATAACTATAGGTGGAATTCACACAGATGAAATTGATATCCCTGATGTTTTTAAAAGTTCTAATAAAAACTCTGAACTTACTCTTCACCTGATTACACCCCTTAGGATCAAATACAACCGCGACCTGGTTGTAAAACTTGAATTTCATATACTCATAAGAAATCTACTCCGAAGATTTGGCCTCCTTTACTACTTTCACTGCGGGCAAAAGACACCAACATGGGACCATAGGGAAATCATAGATCATGCCGAAGCCATTACAATTTTAGAATCTCGTTTAAAATGGTACGACTGGGAGAGGTACTCATTCCGACAGAATACAAGAATGAGACTTGGCGGCCTTGTAGGAGAGGTAGCCTACAGCGGCAAGTTACTACCTTTTATGCCCCTACTAAGGGCAGGCGAGATACTGCATGCCGGCAAAGGAACGAGCTTTGGCTTAGGCAAATACCAGGTGGTCCTAAAAAAAGATTTCTGAAATATTTCTTTTGCTGACAACCCCATAGCTTTTTTTGCAGTATAATTTCATGGACAGGACCCTCTATATAATTTGTTACGACATTACTAATCAAAGGAGGCTCAAGAGGGTATGTGACTTCCTTAAGGGTTATAGCACAGGTGGGCAGAAATCTGTCTATGAATGCTTCCTCACAAAAGGCGAAATTAAACTTATCATTAGGACTCTCAAAAGGATGATACATGAAGCCGAGGACAGGGTTCATATCTTCCAAATGGATGCAAGAAGCAAGACCCACACTTTGGGTATAGCAGTTAAACCTAAAGATCCAAGCTTTTTCTACATAGGGTAGTCTAAAAAAGAGGTTTTAAATGTCTATCATGGGGTGACCAAATGGGGACACTATATGTTGACAGAAAAAACATTCACGTCACTGTGGATGGTAATGCCCTTGCATTTTACAGTGATGGAAAAAGAGAAGGAATTGTTCCTCTTGAGCCCATCAAAAGGGTTATTTTTGTTGGGCATATGACCATTGAGACATCTGTAATAAAAAAGTTTACAGACATGGGCATAAGTGCAATTTTCCTATCAGGTAGGGGACTGAGATACTCAGGGAGTATAAGTGGTAGGATTCACAACAACGGATTGTTAAGGCTCAAGCAATATGAAAAAGCGCTGAGTGATTTCGCAAGGGAGTATGCTCAAGGTATTGTCATAAGAAAGATTATATCACAACAAAGGTTTTTGGAGTTTGCCTTAAGCCATAGGCCAGATTTGAGATTAGAAATCACAGAGGCAGTTAATAGACTCAATGAGATATTAAAAAAACTAAAAAGTGAAGTATTTAGCATAGAATCACTGCAAGGTCTAGAGGGAAGTGCATCTGCATTTTATTTTTCAGCCTATACGAATCTCTTCGCCAAGAGCCTTGAGTTTCAGAAGCGCACTCGAAGACCTCCTCTTGACCCTGTGAATTCGATCCTTTCCCTTTGCTACACCCTTGTGCACTTTGAAATTGTTAGAGAGATAGAGGTAATTGGCCTTGATCCCACAATAGGCTTTTATCATCAGTTCGAATACGGCAGAGAGTCACTTGCCTGTGACCTTGTGGAGGTATTTCGCCCCGAGGTGGACCTTTTTGTGTGGAATACCTTTAGGGAGAGACACCTCGAGTGTGATGATTTTTTTAGGGACCCTGGAAGTGGTGGATGCTACCTAAAGAAGTCAAAAAGGAAACTTTTCTATCCCCTCTATGAGGAGTGGGCGAAAGGAATGAGGCAGAACTTTGTTAAAGAGGTTAGAAACCTCTGTAGGAGGATAAATGATGAAAAGGACACTCTATCTGAATGAGAATACTAAGGGCATTCATGTAGTGGTAGATGGTCCATCACTACTTATCAAAAGGCCTTATCTTGCTGATAGAAGGGTGCCCCTTGGATATATCGGTAGAATGTTGGTTTTTGGGAACGTTCTGGTTGATAGTAATGCTCTAATCACATTGGCTCAAAATAATATTCCTGTGTTTTTAATAAGCAAGTGGAATTGCGATTTAAGTGTATCTCTCAGTGTTCAGCAAATTATTGAAAGGAAATCTTTAAAAGTCCTCAATATAATTCAAAATAAGACAAAAAGAAACCTTTTTATTAAATGGCTGAAAGAGAAGCGTATTAGTTTAAAAAATGAAATTCTAAAACAGTTTAAAGCTTCAAACAAGGATTATTTCGAGGTTATTACTTTTTTTATGCGTTTAAAAAGAAAGGAATTTAAGACAGTCTACAAAATTAATAAACTGCTAATTTGGAGCCTTATTATTGAGGAACTGGTTAAAAAAGATTTTAATATTCATTATGGTATTTTGAATAGCAGAGGCCCTTTTGGCCTTGTTAGAGACTACTTTTATGTAATGCAACACGAAGTTGTTCATATGGCTCTGCAGTTCTCAAAACAGAGGTTATTGAAGTTTTTGGATAGAGAAAGTTATAAACAAGCAATACTAAGCTTTAATGATGTTTATGAGCTTGTTGAAAAGTTTGAGGGTAAGCAATCCTTTTTGAAAGGGATCATAGATGCAATTTCATATAACATTGTAAACCTTATGAGCAAAAAATATGAAGGCTAACTACCTTGTATGTTATGACATCAAAGACGAAAGAAGACTGCAGAAAGTCTATAACTTTGTAAAGACGTATGGCCTGCATTTACAATATTCAGTCTTTTTCTGCTGCTTCACCTGGCCTCAACTACAAAGTTTTAAAGCCAGTTTAGCTAAGCTCATAAACCTGAGAGAGGATGATGTCAGAATCTACTCTTTACCTGAAAAGCCCAAACTATTTGTGATGGGGTGTGGCGACAGGGTTCCTGATGGTGTTGAAATATTTTTGTAGGCTTAAGATAGAGGTTTTGCTTGCATCCAGCGCTAAATCTGGTAGGCATAGGCATCATAGTTTTATGGGCTCTTTGACAATATTTCAGAAATATTTTTAGCATAACTTATGAGGTCGCAGCATCTCTACCCAAACCCTTCTGTAACATATTGTTAATACAAGACAATTAAAGGGGGAGCCATTGAATTAAAGACCTCATTAAGAAGGGATTGCGACTCTTTTTAAGATAGATTTTATTTTGTTTAAAATTGAATTAAAGACCTCATTAAGAAGGGATTGCGACAAGGCAG
>CALKZT010000035.1 GCA_938002815.1 uncultured bacterium | reverse complement strand
CTGTAACTGAGGTGATTTTTGAAAAATACATATTTTGACATGACAAATTCCTTCCCCTTCTTTCGATAGCCCTCTCCCCCAATCTTGGCACCTTTAAAGTGATAGGCCTTTGCCTTGGGATTTATATAGAGCTTGTATTTCCTTGAAACCCTGTATCCAAACTCCCTATCTTGGCCATGTCCGTAGCCAAGGGCATCCTGAAAGGCATTAGAGAATTCAAATTCTTCGAGCACATTTTTCTTAAAAGAGCCAATTCCCCCTGCTATATAGTCCACCTCATAGGGATCCCCCTTCTTGAACCTCCTGTAGTAGAAATCGAATGTATCAAAGCCAGAGGGTAGGACCTTTGCAGGCCTTCTGCTCCTGTGGAGAAAGACATAACCGCCGATTTCCAATACCAGATCCTTTAAATAGGGCCTTTCTAAAGTGGCCATGGCTCCACCCACCCCCCCTACCCTTGCATAATTAGGGCTTTCATAGACCTTCATCACTTCTTCGATGAAATCCGGGAAGAGTTCCACATCGTCCTCCAAGAAGAAAAGCACATCTCCGGTAGCAAGTTTAGCCCCTACCCTTCTGGATTCTGCGACCCCTCTCTCCCTTTTCTTGTAATAAATACCCACTATGTCCTTTTCCCTTATCTTCTGTTCCAGAGGCAGCCCACCTAAATTGCCATCGTCTATTATTACGATCTCATGCGGAAGCCTTGTCTGAACAAGAATAGAGTTAAGACATCTTAGCAAACTATCAGGTCGTTCAAGGGTTGGTATGATTATACTTATTCTCACAGTTTATCAACTCCATTTATGGCAAATACCATCAAGATGTATAAATCCTCTTGACGTTTTAGAGTTCACTTGAGAAATTCTCATTTATTTAAAGCATCAAAATTAATCGGCAACATAAATTAAATCTCACTCTACTTTTGCAAACACCTCTTTCTTTCATATTCCAAGAGGAACAGTTCTAATATCTGGTCAAATATTACAGAATGTGAAAACTTCTCTTCCACAGTCTTCCTTGCATTTTCTCCAAGCCTTTTACGTAAATTCGGATCATCCATGGCCATATCTAACACGTGGGCAAGGCTTATTGGGTCTTCAGACCGAAAAAGCATACCGTTAATATTATCTGATATAATCTCATCCATCGGTGGGGCATCAGCTGTAATGACACAACAAGATGAAGACATTGCCTCTAACAAAACAAATGGGCAACCCTCAACAAAAGGTAACGATGGAACAACGCATATATCAGAGATAGAGTAGAGCTCTGCAAGGTCATCTGGTTTTACGTATCCAAGAAAACGGACCCTATCGCCCAACCTCTTTGCCATATCTAACAATTTAATTTCATAATTACTGATCTTGGAGGGCTCTGCAAATGATCTGGAACCAGCAATTATCAACTGAAATTCCTTTCGATTTATCTTAGTCAAAGCCTCAAGGAGAGTATGAATACCTTTACTTTTAGTAAGCCTTCCTGCAAAGGTTATTGTTATTTTTTTTGCATCAACCCCAAATCTCTTTCTTATTCTACTGTTTTCTTCCTCAGATTTCCTTATAAATTTTCGGTCATCAACCCCATTGTATATTACAATACTCTTTTGTTGCGCCTCTGAATAATTCCTGATTATATCATCTCTTATAAATTGTGAAACACATATAATTTTGTCTGAATCCTTAATGGCCATTTTATAAAACGGCTTCAGCCACTTTGAATATCTTTTACTTGTAAAATGAGTATTATTCATGTGTAACAAAATTACTGCATTTCGATTATTCCTCCTGAGTATTGGAACAAAGTTAAGGTTATTGTGTATATGCAAGATATCAAATTTATTTATGTGTTTTGCACATCTCATTGTATAGGAAACTACAATTATGCCTTTAAGTAAAATTCTAATGGGAACAAACTCCCCAACTTGAGTATTGGCTAATATTATTGAAGCTAATTTATCATATGGGCCAAAACCTATAGGAATATACCTCAAAATATCTTTTTTTTGCTCGGCCACTGGCCTCGATAGAATGGTTATGTCAACTTTTTCTTTTAAGAAAAGTGCCAAGTCATATACAAATTGTTGGATCGCTCCTCCCTTTACAGGGGGAACAGGCCGAGTCTCTGGCAAAACTTCTGCTACTCTTAATAGGGTTTTGGGTTCCAGATCGTCTCTCAAATATAACCTCCACCCGTCATATGGGTTAACGATATATATACCCCCAAACAATGGAACTTACCATCTCTCACCCTTCACTTCAGCTAAATAACAGGGGCACCATTTCATGTTTCCCCTAATGTTTGTCCTGGACTTAAGTTCACCTAAACCTGCTTTCTAAAGCTACAGACTTGGGTTTCCAAGAGAGAAACCCATTGACTTATTATTGTAGAAGGAGCAAAGTCCATTGCCCTTCTCATTGACATCTCTCCATATTTTTTTCTTATTTCCGCATTGGATAACAAGGCTTCAATGGCTTTGGCAAGCAATACCTCACTCTCAGTAGTCGGCCTTTCTGCTCCCAAAATGTTCTCGGAAAAAGGTGGAACCAAAATCCCATATCTTTGAAATTCAACCTGGGTCGCCTTACAAAAAATATCTGTTCCAGGTCCCAGGATCTCCCTTGGGCCAGAAGAACAGTCTGAAGCTACTATAGGCCTGCCCAGGGCCATTGCCTCCACTAAGGAATTTGGAAAACCTTCGTTTAAAGAGCTCAACACAAATATTCTTGCCCTTCTTACATAGGGAAATGGGTTCGGCAGGTGGCCAAGGAGAAATACCCGACCCAGTAGTCCAAGCCCTTTAATGAGATTTTTCAGGCCCTCATAAAGGGGACCATCCCCAATTATCACAAGCCTTGAATCCGGGAATCCCTTGCTAACAAGGCTGAAGGCCCGAATCAGCCTATCCTGACCCTTTTGCTTAACTAGTCGTGCCACATTGATTATAACATCTCCATTAAATATCTCCTGATGCTCCAAAGGTAATTCAAGTTGTGAAAGTTGGTTTACATTATCTACATCCACCATATTATAGATTACAGAAATCCTATCCTTTTGAAAACTGAAGAGCTTCGCAAAATCCTGAGCAGCTTCGTATGAGTTAAAATTAATTACATCAGTTCTTTTCAAAAGGATTGAATAAGCTAAGTTTATTGATATTTTTTTAAAAAAAGATTTTCTTCGAAAAAATGTTGAAGGATAGTTACGGATGGATATAATTTTTTTGTGTTTTCCTAAAGTAAGAAGATTCAAAATGTTGCTTCTCTCTATGAAACTAAGCATGATATTTATCTTATCTTGTCTGATATTCGATAATAGCCTTTTAAAGGCTAAACTTGTAGAAATAGACTTATAAAAAAATCCAGAATCATTAGAAGTAGCTGTTAATACTTTATTAAAATTATGAGGTAATCCATATGCCTCATGTATTGAGTGTATGTCTTCATGAATCTGATAGAGCTTAACAAAGTCTAACGTTCTATAAAGATTCTTATAGAGGCTCAAGGCAACACGTTGTGCCCCCCCAGCCTCAAGACAATTTATCAGTATTCCCAGTCTAACTGCCATTTATCCCTTTAAAGGTTCCCATCTTGCAGGACTTTTTCCAGAAAGGAAAACAAATATCCCTACAACAGACCCAGCACACCCTGTAAGAAAGTACAAAATCATTTTAGAGAGTTTTGCCAAAATATTTAGGAATCTATTCCTGAGGCCAAATATCTCGATTACCGGCCCAGCTAATGGAGCCAGATAGAAGCAAAACTGTAAGGCGGTAAAATAGAAAAAATATCTATTGCAGAAGCTTAAATAACTGCTGGAAACCAAGAGAAATAAAAGAAAGACACCGACAAATCTTCTCATAACCTTATTGATAAATAGACCGACTGAAAAAAAACCGAACCTCAAGGGATTGAATAGATCCTTGTTGAGCCACAACGACACCATGCTTTGGGAGACTATCCTTATCCTTCTTTGGAACTCGTGCCTCAGACTGCGTGACGGCTTTCTTATGTACACTGGGACATCCGGGTCAAATATAAATCTCTTGCCTTTCCTAATTATTCTCAGTGAGCAGTAGAGATCATCTGTTGTCATTGGAGCAATAGGCTCAAAATATTCTCTTCTTATTATATAGAGTTTTCCGTCGTTGGATGTCGTGCTCCCAAAGACAGATTCATTAATCTTAATAAAGCTATCGAAATCAATATAGAATTTCTGTGCGGCGACAATTTCGTCTCCTTCTTCCAGTATCATCCTTTTTGAAAAAACACCGCCGATCTGTGGATCAGAAAAATGCCTTGACAACTTATAAAGACAATCAGGAGTAAAAATTGCATCAGCATCAGTAAACAAGAGTAAATCCCCTTCTGCATATGTGGCTGCCTTATTGAGGGCAAAGGTTTTGCCCTTTCTTTCTTCAAGAGAAGTGATTCTCAGGTTTTGGATACCGGTAGCAAATGTCAGCTGACTTTCCTCTGGCATGGGACCATCAAAGCAAACGATCATCTCCAGGTTTTCTTTTGGGTAGTTTAGGCTCAAAAAGTTACGGATCTTTTCCTTAAGGAGTGTGAGATCCCCATAAAAGGCAAGCAGTATCGATATCTTAAAAGCTTTCCCTGAAATGGACTCCTCATGTATCTTGGGGAATAACATGGCAAGTGAAAAGACAAGCAAGGGGTATAGGAGAAAGACCGAAAGTATTCCCGCAATACAAATGAAAAATAGAACTAAAAGGAAAAGTTCCATCCTTTTTAAGAGGTTTGGTTTAGGAAATATGGGTCTTTCAATCTACTCTCTCTTTTTGCCCTTCCAAATCCTAACTCTAGGTTCGCCTGTATAAACAACCCTTAAGGCCCTATTGGGTATCTTCTCTATGCTCTTGAAGATCCCAGGGAACATCCTGTTCCATATGGACTCGCTCTCTTCCGGAGTAGGAGCCAGGAGCTGAGGCACTATCTTCATAGGGGCACCGCCTATTCCCAGATACATGCCGTACTCCTGTAAAGCCCTTGCTATGATAATTCCCTCCCTGCTCAATCCCCACCTCTTGAAATCCTTCTCTGTCAAGGTGGGGTCCAGTTGAAACCTCATTCCCATGATCGGATAAATCTTTCCAATGGCCTCCCCATCGCTCCTGCAGGCTGGAGGTATAAACAACTGGCCACCCCCCTCATCCTTTCTTATCCTACTGTGAGTGAAGACAAGCGCATGTCTTATATGGCCTTCCTGTAACTCTTCTGGCCTCAAGACCCCGGCAATACCTGGAAACCCTGAACCCCTTCCACCCCTAACTGTCCACCTACTACCCTCTGGCGGATCAGCTACCCCATCTTCAAGTAGGTCCCAGAGGTCAAATGTGGTGCCTAAGGGATAGCACTTGCCAGGCCCGATCTCCCAACGGTAAGAGGAGATGTCCCACAAGATATTTCGATAGGGGTCCACTACGCATATCTGCCCGTCCTCTGTGGGCTCCCCCCACATTTCAGGGGTTACCGGCACGCCAACATCACTCCAGCCATCGTGATCCTGATCCCAATGGTCAAAGATTTTATCACTCCTAAGCTTTACCAGTCTCATCCTTTTCGAGTCCACTACCCATATTGGAGTCTGGTACCTCTTCACTACCCCAAGGTTCTCCTTTTCCAGAGCGATTGCATTGATTATAACCTGTGAATCAGGATGAGTCTTGGCGCCTAATGGGATAGGGGTGTTCCAGGGTGATCTATCATTAAATGGCCTCCAGGAACCAGGTAGACTTATGCCCAAGATACCATCTTTGGGAAATTTCTCCATGCATAGTTTTTCATACAAAGATTGGGCATAAGACTCATTCTTGATCATACAAATGAATATTAATAAGGGAAGTAAAATTTGTAAGAATAACAAAGGAAACTGTTTTTGCCTTGTATCTTTCACCTATACATTAGCCTCATGTTCTTGTACAGTTCCTTGTGCAATTCTAAGGCAGATCTGAGATAGTGATACACCGAGCAAAAATAACTTATGTTCAAACGCACTCATAATAATAAGATAGGCAAAGGATGAAAAATATGAGATTCTATAGGAACCTATTAAAGAGGCAAGCTTTTCATTTCCGCTAATCATTAAAGATCTTATTGCCACTGTATAGTCCCTAAAGCACTTATAAATTACAATGAGAAATGTCAATAGGCCCAATATACCAGTCCCCACTAAAATGTCCATGTATGTGTTATGGGCAGGCCTGGGAACAAATTTAAAACGTTTTATTTCCTCTGAGTCTAGCCATACCTGCCTAAATGTGAAAGGACCTGTCCCCAAGATAGGGTGTTTCAGAAATGACTTAAATCCTGCGCTTTGATATGCCGCCCTCCTCTGGGTAGAAATATCAGCCTGGGTCCCCTTTTTCAATGTTAGCTGCCTTTGGATATACTCTCCGGGCACAGCAGAAAGCAAACCCATCAACACAATACCAGCCATGGCAACAAAGAGCCCAAAATTTCTGATGGTGATTTTTTTTCTGTGATGAAAGAGTGTAGCAGTTGTAATAATTATGGAGAAAAGGAATCCTCCTCTTGAAAAAGAGGTAATCAACCCACCCAAACAAAGCATGAGCATTAAAACGCCAGCAATCCTTACGATCTTTTTTTCACCTTCAAATATAAGATGAGTTATTAACGGAATGGCAAAAAGGGTCATGTAGGCCATATTATTAGCCCCTGATGTTACACCCTCTGCCCTCAAGCCTTGCTCTACACCCTCTAAAAGGCCTTGAATCTTAAAGAGATAGGCTATCAACCCTATTCCTGCTGAAATTGAAATTGCAGAGGTTATGATAAATGGCAATTTGATATTCAAATCTTCTTTTTCCACAGAAATTAGATTAAGAGCAATAAAAATATAAGCTATTAAAACCGTATTTAAACCACTTATTGCATACTCTCTATAAGGTGATAGCAAGGCAGAAACTATATTGATTAGCAAAAACATAAAAAGATATTTCCATACAGGAGCCCTTAAAGCTACGGGAAATCTCTTTTTTAAGATTATATCTATCAGGATAAATAAAACAAGAAAAAAGGCTATTATATAGTCAACTTTTAAGAACTCATATCTCTGCGAGAGTATTCTGAATTTATAAAAAGGAATAAAAAATATGATCACATAAAACAAAAAGCTTTTAGTCTGTTTTGGAATGAGCAAAATACAAAGGCCAAGGGCAAAGATCAAAGAGATATATGGATAGGGTGTTACAAGAAAAATTAAGGATGGAAAGAGAAGTAACAGAATCCCGGCCAGAACCGGCAAGGAGAGAGTGGTTTTACCGGTGTAGGTTCTTAGTGCCATAAGTCCCCTCCCTCTTGGATTAAGATTATACCTACCATCCCCTGCTCAAGCCATACGCAAATTCTGCCTCAAATATTTAGAGTAATAAACCAATTTTTCTATACCTTAAGCTTCTAAAGAATTCAACAATAAATATGCCATGCCAGTATAGATTAAACGGATATCGGGTGTAACTCAATCCCTCTATAATTCGGACCTAAAGTCTTTGGTGGTAACCACTATGGGGTTGCACAAATTGAACGATGGAGCTATTCTTAGTTAGATATGCAGGATCAAGCTCAATCAGATCACTAAGGATCGTAGAGATGGAAGGTAACACAAACCAAAATTTGGCCTTAATCCAATGTACACATTATCTGCCATCTTCCATTGGGAAGATATCCGTTCTCTTCAAAGATATAGTTCATCTAATATCGGAGCCAAGCTTGGCCTTTCTTGCCCTTGCCTTCAGATAGGTTCTTAGGACATGGCAAAAGAAGAGATCTCTTTAGACAGGAAGCATTTAACCAGTAATCTTGAGGAACGGATAGCCAAAGGAGCACTCTTTAATATTTTTACCAGGCTTTCGAACATGATTATTCAATTTGGTTCGGTAGCTATACTGGCAAGGTTATTAGAACCAAAAGACTTCGGATTAGTGGCTATGGTAGGTGTTGCCTTAGAGCTCTTCATGAACTTTAAGGACATGGGGCTTTCAACCGCAACAATCCAGAGAGAAGAGATTACCCAAGAGCAGGTCAATTCTCTCTTTTGGTTAAATGTATTAGCAGGGCTTTTGCTTACACTAATTATGGCCAGTTTGGGGCCATTGGTTTCTAAGCTTTATAATGAGCCAAGGCTCCTATTAGTAACCGTGTGCCTGGGCACGGTATTTCTGTTTGAAGGCCTTTCTGCCCAACACCGTGCCCTGATGGAAAGGAATATGCTATTTAAATCCCTTTCAATAGTCCAGATAACAAGCCAGTTGGTGAGCAAGGTTGTGGCCATCGTAGCTGCCTATCTTGGGTGTGGCTATTGGTCTTTGGTATTCATGGGCATATCTGTACCTCTTAGTAGATCCGTGCTCTTATGGTCTCTCCTGACTTGGAGACCCCGTTTCCCTTCCATGGCAAAGGGGGCTTGGGAGATGTTAAAATTTGGCCTAAACATCAGCGGAACGAGACTTCTGGAGTTCGTGACAGAGCAATGGGACAATTTCCTCATAGGTAAATACTTAGGGCCACATGCCCTTGGGATATATTCGCGCTCCTACAACTTCCTTGCATCTCCAGAGAAATTGATTCTCTGGCCATTCTCCCAAACAATGACACCAGCTCTCTCGGCCATACAGGATGACCCCGATAGGCTGAGGGAGAAGACCGTATGGGCAGTAGAAAGGGCCAGTTTTGTCTTACATCCCATATGCCTATGGATCTTCTTGTGTTCCAAAGAGCTCATATATATTCTACTGGGGCCAAAGTGGCACGAGGCAACAGCAGTATGTATGATACTTGCGTTTTGGGCCTTCGCACGTTCGACACCAACAGGCAGCTGGTGGATGTTGATTGTGTTAAATAGAGTTGCCAGATTCATTAAATGGAGACTGGTTGAGACCTTCTCCATATGCGCAGGAATTCTCATCGGCCTTAAAGGGGGAGTAAATGGAGTTGCCTTGGGACTTGCGATTTCCACACTTTCACTAAAGGTGCCTGAGGTGCTTTACTGTTATAGGGAGACTCCTATTAAGATTAGGCATTTCTTTTCCTCAATTATGCCATCCTTTACCTCAAGCTTTATCACTTTAGGTATAATGAGCTATTTAAGTTACATATTTTCGTTTTCAGGGCTTTTACTCAATTTTTTGTTTAAAACTGTTTTCTACTTTGGATTATACTTGTTTATAAACTGGGTAATCTTTAAGAAAGATCCTATC
>CALKZT010000034.1 GCA_938002815.1 uncultured bacterium | reverse complement strand
CGACCTCTACCTTGCTATTCTGAACGAAGGTGCTGACCCCTTACGGGCAAGGAAAACCAAAAGAGCACAGCGATGGCGAGTGAGTGGCAAAAGGTGCTTCAGAACGAGCCGGCTACGAACTGCGACAGGCCAGCTAATCCAGCCTCCCGCCGCTTGCCAAGCAGCAGCGCATTGCGGCGCTCTTGCGCAAGCAGATGGCGGCGGTGGAGCGGGCGCGCCGAGCGATCGAAGAGCAGTTGGACCCAATCAATACACTCGCCGCGGCGATCTTAAGAGAAACATCCGAAGGGAGGCTCTAAAATGTCCGACAGGCCCGAAAAGTCCCACAGGTTCATAGGAAGACTCATCCCGCCTCATGGCGGCTACCGAAAACTGAAAAGTTTCCAGGTCGCACAGCTTGTCTACGACGGCACGGTGGTGTTTTGTGAGCGGTTTATCCCCAAGAACTCGCGAACTCGCGATCAAATGGTGCAGGCCGCGCGCAGTGCAGTTCAGAACATTGCCGAAGGCAGCATGGCGTCGGCCACTTCCAAGAAAACAGAACTCAAACTCATTGGGGTAGCGCGGGCAAGTTTGGAGGAACTCTTGCTCGATTATCAGGATTTTCTGCGCCAGCGCGGATTGAGACTTTGGGCGAAAGACTCAGTCGAGGCTATGGCGGTAAGAAAAACTTACTTGTCTGACAAGTCCGACCTGTCCCACAAGTCCGACGTTTCGGATGCATCCCACCGATCCGACCCTTACCACCTCAAAACCGCCTCGGCGGAAGCGGCAGCCAACACTTTGATTTGCCTGGTTAACCAGGCCAGTTATCTGCTGGGCCGGCAGCTTCGTAAACTAGAGCAGGATTTTTTGGAGAAAGGCGGTTTCACGGAGCGGCTCTATCGAGAACGAAGCAGGCAAAGAATGTCAGACAGGTCCAAGCCAGCGCAAAAATGAAAAAGAACTCCAAACGCCGCACTACCCCCGCAATCCCTCAACCCGGCCATCAAGAACATCTGCGACATCATGCGGCGCTCCAACTGCCCCGGAACCTTGCAGTATGTGCCGGAACTGACGTGGATTCTCTTCCGGCGCATCCTGGATGAGCGCGAGCAGCAGGAGGCCGCTGTAGCCACAGCCGTGGGCGCAGACTTCACCCTTTCTTTAAAACCGCCCTATCGGGGGCCGGACTAGGCTGCGCCGCATGGAATCAAAGGCCGCGCGCTAAAGAGCGGTGCGCTGGGCGCGTTCTTCGATTTCGTCAACACCGACCTTATCCCACACCTCAAAAACCTCAAAGACGTCCCAACGCGACGGCGCGCCAGAAGGTCATCAGCTAGATCTTCTCAGGCATCAAGCGCACCCGCATCGACACCAAGCGCAACTTGCTCCATGTGCTCGAGAAGGTGAACGAAATCAGCTACACGCGATTGACGAGCCGCATATCTGGCAAGGCAACACGCTCACTGGCGCAGAAATCTACGGCGGGCTCTTTCACGATGCGCCGGCGCTGCGGGATGATTTTTGCCCCGTCAGCGATGTAGATGTCCTGGTCGAATTCGAGCCGGATGGCATACCAGCCCTGTTGCGGATTGCTGCCATGGAACGCAACTTGTCGCAGGTCTTTGGTGGGCGGAGGGTGGATTTGCGCGCGCCCGAAGATCTCAGCCCCTATTTTCGGCAGAAAGTCACCGAGGAAGCCCTGGTGGAGTATGCTCAAAGGATAACGCAGA
This sequence comes from uncultured bacterium, assembly GCA_938002815.1. GTDB lineage: Bacteria > Desulfobacterota > DSM-4660 > Desulfatiglandales > CALKZT01 > CALKZT01. Next base: position 106,583 of record CALKZT010000034.1, on the reverse strand, counting down.
GCGCCTGCGACATATGCTCTATGCTGCACGCGAGGCTATGGGCTTCGTGCAGGGACAGACCCCGCGCCCACATGGATACCGACCGTTAATTGGTCCTGTCTCTGGTGAAGAAAGTCGAAATCATCGGCGAAGACACCTATCAACTCTCGAAGGAAACGCGGGCAAGCATCCCCGAGATGCCCTGGGAAGACATTATCGGCATGCGCCACCGTCTGGTGCATGCGTACTTTGACATCAACCTACATATCCTCTGGCAAACTGTAATGGAAGACCTGCAGGTCTTCGTACGTTTGCTGGAATCGAGCATTCCTCCGGAGACTGCCTGATGCCGCGCGTGACCATTGCCCACCTCATCATCAACTCCCCCTACGAGGAGCCGAAGCATTACTGGCGCAACAACCGGGCCTCGAAACTGTTTGAACTGGCCGAGGGCCGCCCTCACGCGAGCTATGTGGTGGCTACCTTCGGCTCTTAGGCCTTCCACTACCCAGGCCTGTTAGTGGAAATCGCACTTGTCAACACCATCCATCCACGCTTGAGAGCCTGGCGCAAAGCTGGCTACCAGGGCCTTACCAGCCTCACCAAGCGCCTGCTGGATCATTGACAGGACCTTGAGAACTCTGCCCCTCAGCCCTTTCTCTTTCGCCAGTTGGGGGGCTCAAAACGCTTATCCCGCTGACCGAAGCCTTACCCCCTGGGCTCGACGCTATCGCAACCTAATGGGCTCAGCCCTTAAAATAACATATTCTCTTTGCTAGGCTCCGCTCATGTGTGCCAAGCTCAGGGAAAGATAGTAAAGGCATGGGCAAGACAATGATAGTTCAAGACCTCACCCCAGTTTTACTCAGCGGTGCCAGGGATGAACCCCGAAATCAGGCCTAGAGTCCTGTCGCTTGAATACTTTCCGGAGACCGTCGGAAGGTATCGCAGGGAAATCATGTTTTGGACGGCCACAAGAAAAGCGAAATTTGCGACAATAGGCTGATGGCCTCGCTCATGTAAGGCACGGGGCTGCGCCTGATGGAATGCTTGCGTTTGCGGGTATAGGACATTGATTTCGAACCCAAGGAGATCATCGTGCGCCACGGCAAAGGCACCAAGGACCGCATAAAAATGCTCCCGGAATCGCTGAAGAAAACCACTTCAAGACCATTTGCGAAAGGTCAAAGCAATCCCTGAACGTGACCTGGCTGATGGCTTGGGCGCGTCTCGCTACCGGAAGCCCTGGACCGCAACTATCCCAACGCCTCCGACTGGCGTTGGCAATGGGTCTTCCCTCAAAATAACCGGTAGTTGAAGGTTCGGACGTGCGAGCAAGGGCGGCATCACCTCCACGACTCCATTATCCAGAAAGCAGTGGCCGAAGTCCTCCAGAAGGCCGGCTCGACCAAGGGAGAGACTTGCCACACGTCCCGGCACTCCTTCGGCACGCACCTGCTTGCCGATGGCTACGACATTCCCACAGTGTAGGAGTTGCTGGAGCACTAAGAGGTGAAAACAACGATGATTTACACCCATGTACTCAACCGGGGAGGAAGGAGCGTCAAGAGCCCCTGGACGATTTTTAGAGGAGAAGCTCGGGCGTGTTAGATAGAAACCATATACCAAGCAGCTCGGAGCCTTTCGGCGATGTAGGGGTTTGGGTTCAGAAGGGTAATGCACCTATTGGGGCCAGGGTGTTATGCCACGATTTCGCGGCCCAAAGGTGTTATGAAGAAACCATATAAGCATTGTTGGGCAGGCATGGTCGCCATGCAAAGTAGCCATGATGGAGACAAGAAGCTATGGAGAAGCAACTGATTGTATCAAATCCGAACGTCATGATGGGTAAACTTATTGTCGCAGGTACACGCATCACAGTGGAACTGATCTTGGAAAAACTAGGGGCTGGCGAAACAATCCAACAAATCCTCGATGCCCATCCTCGGTTAACTCGTGAAGCAGTGTTGGCGCCAATCGCATTTGCCAAAGAGGCTCTACGGGCTGATGTAATTTACCCCGTGGCTGAGGCCGCGGCATGAATTTCTTGGCTGACGAAAGTGTTAACTGTATTGATACGTTTGGCAGGCCTATCGCCCAACCGCAAAGCGGAAATAGTCACCTCTGCGATCAATCAGCATGCTACAGAACTGCCACGTGCCTTCGGTGTGATTACCCCGGGGGTTTTCCGTATTCGTCGCTATGGCGGCTGATGCCCGCCCAACCTGCCGCTCCAGCCGACGCCGCCTTCGCTTCCTACGCTCGGTCAAAGCTGCTGGGCTCAGTGTCGTATAGGCTGATCTCCTCTTTGCCCAAGAGGGCAATCACTTTAAATTGACAAGCCCTTTTATTGCGAAATAGAATCCTTCCATCATCAAGCTTGCACAGGAGAAGGTAAATGGAGAGGACCACAGAGGAAAAATCAAAGGAACCTAAACTTCCCGCAAAACCCAGAAAAGATATCATCAAGGTGGTATTAGGGTTATTTATTCTCTTTGTCCTGATCACAATGTGGCTAAACAGCAAAAAACCGCCCATAGTAGAGTCCATCCCCTACGAAAAGGAGGTAAAAGGGAGTGCCTTTGTAAGTGCCAACCTCATCCTCATAGATCAAATGATGGGAAACTGGCTTCCCAACGACAAGTTTTGGCCCACAGTCCTTTTGGACAACATGCCCAATTTTCAGTTGGGCCAGCTTGAGCTCGTAAGGTACAATATTAGGATACTAAGGGATAGGCTCTCAAGGATGCGTAGTACCGACAAACTGGACCCCTATACAGAAAAGGCATTCAGTGCCCTGTCCAACGACCCCTACAAATGGTGGTTCCCCTCTGCCGAGAGCAGATGGAAGGAGGCCCATAAGCTACTCAACCTATACCTGAGCGGTTTACGGGATGGCTCCTCCCAGTTCTTTCCAAGGGCAGACAACCTGGCAGAGCTCTTTCAGGACATCAGTTCCCTCTTGGGGGGGATAAATACCAGGCTCCTCAATGCGTCCAGGGAAAAGAAGGTGGTGAAGGCCTTGGAGGATTCAGGGGAAGGGGAGAGCCAGGTGGAAGTGGAGATCCCTTGGTATAAGGTAGACAACAACTTCTATTACGCCCAGGGCGTAGCCTATGCCCTCCACGCCACCCTGCTTGCAGTAAAGATAGACTTTAGGGAGACCTTGGAAAAGAAAAACTGCATGGGCCTCCTGGACAGCATCCTGGATGACCTCAGGATGTCTTATTTTGAACCCTTGATTGTCTTTAACGGAGACATAGACAGCATATTTGCAAACCACTCACTCAACCTCTCAAGTCTATTGGCCGATGCAAAGCAAAAGATGGACTCCATCATAATTACCCTCACCAGGGGTTAATAATTGCACGAGATGTCCATAGCAGAGGCCATCTTGGAAATCCTCAAGGAAGAGATGCAAAAGCACGGCGCAAAGCGGCTCAGAAGGGTATGGGTCAGAGCTGGTAAGCTCTCTATGGTGGTCCCAGACAGCCTAAGGTTCTGTTTTGAGGTCTTAGTGGAAGGGACAGAGCTTCGGGGGGCAGAGCTCCTTGTAGAGGAGATTCCCCTCAAGGGCAGATGCCATGACTGTGGCAGAGAATTCGAGTCCCATACCTATGTCTTTCAATGCCCACAATGCTATGGGGTGAACTATGAGATCACAGACGGCCAGGGCATTTACATATCAGAGATCGAAATCGACTAGGAGGTAACATGGCAAAACTGGACAAAGACACCTTTTCCATGATCCTCAACACCATTGACAAACTGGAGAAGGAAAGGGTTACACCGGAAAAGAGGCGGGAGATGGACAAAATCGGGGAGTTCCCCCATGATCTCATAAGATTCATGTTGAGCCCAGAGGTTGCGCTCCATCTCATATTTATACCAGAGGAATATGGTGGATTAGGTGCTGGTCCCACCGAGGTGGCCAAAATTTCGGAGAGGATGGCACGGATGGACCTTGCCGTCGCCACATCCTTTTTGGGAATCTGCCTGGGCATGGATCCCTTGAGGGTAGGGGCGACAAGGGAACAAAAGGAAAGGTACATAAAGAGGATAGCAGAGGAAGGCCTTATTGTGGCCTATGGCGTCACAGAACCCAATGCAGGCTCAAATGTACAGGCCATCCAGACCAAGGCAGAGAGGATTAACGACGGCAGAGGACAAGTGGTATCTTACAGACTAAACGGGCAGAAGCAGTTCATAACCAATGGCGGAGTGGCCGACCTCTATACCATACTCGCCAATACCCCCGAAGGACCTTCCTTCTTTGTGGTGGAGAGAAATACCCCTGGCCTGAACCCCGGAAGACATGAGGACAAACACGGAATAAGGGCATCGGATACCTGTCCCATCTCCATAGAAGACGTCATCGTCCCAAGGGAAAACCTCATAGGGGAGGTGGAAGGTCAGGGCCTAAAGCAGGCGAATCAGGTCTTTGGCTACACAAGGCTTATGGTGGCCTCCTTGGGGATCGGAGCTGCCAGCAGTGCCCTCCAAAAGGCAATAGATTACTCCAAGGTAAGGGTTCAGTTCGGTTCCCCCCTCTCTCATAAGCAAGGTTATACACACAAACTCCTGGTACCCCATGCAGTGAGACTTGAGGCGGCAAGGGCCTTTGTGGAAGAAGTGGCCCAAAGGATCGAGGAGACAAACACAGACCTACAGGTGGAGGGTTCGGTTGCCAAGTATTTCTCCACAGAGGCCGCAGATATGGCTGCCAACGACTCAATCCAAGCCTTTGGCGGTTACGGTTACATGAGAGAGTATGAGGTGGAAAAGATCAAGAGGGACGTAAAGATCCTCACCATCTACGAGGGTACCAGCGAGATACAACGTAACATCATCTCTGTCTTCAGGATGAGGGAGGCTGTAAGGACCAAGGGCGGTTTCTATGGCGCTATGGCCGCAGAGGCCCAAGACCTGGGGGAGGAATTACTGGGCAGCCAAATCTCTCTGGCCTTTGAGGCCTTAAACGAGGCCATATTCGAGATCAGAAGGCAAAAGCTCTCCTCCTCCCAATACATCCTCTTTTTGTTAGCAGATATGGCAACCCCTCTGGAGGTCTCCCTTTCCTTTGCCAAAAAGGTAAAGGCCGAAAGGGACCTTACAAGGCCGAAGGAATATATGGAAGCCTCCTCCAGGTTGATGACACTGGAGGCCTTGGAAAAGCTCCTTTTAAATACAATGAGGATCGGAATCTATGACACCCCTGTGGGCAAGCTCTTGGACCAAGTCCAGATCCCAAGACTCATGAAGTCTGCTATACAGGATATGGACTCCGTCGCAAAGGAGCTGGTGAAATGAGCAGATGGCTATAAGGAAGAGAAGGCCTCTAATTTTAGCCCCCCTAAAGTTTAGGGAAGGTCTCATAAAGATAGATCCTGGGCTCAAAAAGATCTTTTCCCTAATAGGGGCCCCGGCACCTTCTCAGTTCGTCCCGGACCCCTTCCAATTGGAGGCAGTCAGGCTTGCAGAGGACCATGATATTTTGGTCTCTGCACCTACCGGCTCTGGCAAGACCTGGATAGCATTAGAGGTGATAAGGAGGAATCTGGAAGAGGGAAAAAGGACCTGGTATGCAACCCCCCTAAAGGCCCTCTCCAATTCCATCTATGAGCTATTCAGATGGGAGTTCGGAAAAGGGACCTGTGGGATTCTTACCGGGGACAGGAAAGAGAACCCCGAAGCACCTGTTATAGTGGGTACCACAGAGATCCTCAGAAACCAGCTATACGATGCCATGTATGAAGGCCACGACCTTCGAACTGACCTGGTCATATTGGACGAGGCCCACTATCTGAGCGACCCGGACAGGGGGGTAGTCTGGGAGGAGGTAATGATATACCTCCCACCTCGCATAAGGCTCATACTCCTCTCAGCCACCATCCCCAATGCCTCGCAGCTCTCCTCCTGGCTGGAATTGATTAGAAGCTCCCCTGTTAAGGTGATCAGGTCTATGGAGAGGCCGGTCCCCCTCAAACTCCTCTATTATGATCCCAGAGGAACCGTAATACCCCTTGCAAACAGAAAGGGCCTTGCTAACAGGGTACTAAAAGCGGACAAGGAGCTGAGGAAGTACAGGCCCAACTTCGGAGAGCTCATAAAGGATATGAGGGATTTGAACCTGTTGCCTGCCATCTTTTTCTTGAAGTCCAGGGAGGACTGTGACAAGGCCTTACTCCACTGTCCGGAGACAAAGGGGGATGCGGATATAAAGGAATCCATGAAAAGGGAGCTGGAGGTCTTTCTCCAGGCACACCCTCACCTCGCCTCCCACAGGCAGCTAAAGACACTCATGCGCTCGAGGGTTGCATCCCACCATGCCGGCCAACTTCCTTCCTGGAAGCTTTTGGTGGAAAGGATGATGAATCTAGGGTACCTGGAGGCCATATTTGCCACATCCACGGTGGCAGCAGGAGTCAACTTTCCGGCAAGGACAGTAGTGATCCTCCAGAGCGACAGGTTCAACGGCCGTGGGTTTGTGGAGCTCACCCCTACCGAGTTTCACCAAATGATAGGAAGGGCCGGAAGAAGGGGGAAGGATACAGTGGGATTTGCCCTCATAGTCCCCGGACCCCACCAGGATATATCGCACATATATCATATAAGCCAAAGTCCTCCCGACCCCATAAGGAGTCAGCTGAAGATAAACTTCTCTATGGTCCTAAACCTCCTTCTCTCCCACACACCGGCAGATATCCTCTACTTGTTGGAGAGATCCTTCCTAAACTTTAGCCAAGAGGCCCTAAATTCCTCTAGCCTCTCTCACCTCACGGAGAACCTCCGCTCCCTGGTAAAGGGTGGAAGATGTGAGGCCAAAAACCCCCTTGAGATAAGAGAAGAGTACACGAGTTACAGGTACCTAAAAAATGAGCTGGAATCCATTGCCTTCAAATCCAGGGAAAGGATATTCTTGGAGCGCTTAAGGGAACTCTTTCCCAAAGGAAGGGTCATAGGTGAAGGGGAAGGAAATCTCCATGTGGTCCTATACCATCAACCCGTAGGCAAGTCCCACGAGCTCATCTGCCTCAGGATAGAACCCAAAAAAAGATCTTCCAAAAAACGCCCGGTAAAGAGGGTGAGACTCGCCCACATCACAAGGGTCTACGATTGGATTGTAAAAGACCTCTCGGACATGGAGAGGGTGAGAGAAGAGGTTTTAGAGGGCCTCCCAGGAAAGGGGGAGATAGACATCTCAAGAATGATGGAAGAAGAGACCAAAATAAAGCTAAAGAACAGGGAGCTATCCCTCTCTCAAAGGCTCTGTTATCGCTGCCCCAGGGAGAAAAGCTGCCATTTGAAAGAGAGGGATCAGATGAGCGCTCTCATACATACCTTAGAGGAGTTCAAGGAGAGCCTGGGACTCCAAAAAGAAGAGATGTGGGTGAGCTTTCAAAGGCACCTTCAGTTCCTCAAAGAGACAGGATTTGTAGACCAGAACAATAGACTCACCCCTGATGGTTTTTGGGCCTCAAAGTTGAGGCTCGACTACCCCCTTCTCATAGCGGAGCTCATAAGAAAGGACATAATAAAGGGCCTCTCCCCTGAGCTCCTTGGAGCGGCCTTGGCACCTTTTGTGTGGGATCGTGCCCACGAGGTCTTTATCAGAGCAAAAGGGAGATTAGATATCTCCCAATACGAATTCCTCTATGAGAGAATCTTAGAGGAACTCTTGGCGCTCTTGGACAGGTTAGAGGCCAACAGATTTCCTATACCTCAGATCCCCTTTTGGCCAGGGGTCGCCACATATGCCTGGGCAAAAGGGGTCTCTTGGCCTGAACTCATGTCCATAATAAAGGCAGACGAAGGGGATGTGGCCAACCTGATAATCAGGACCATAGATCATCTAAGGCAGCTAACAGGCCTAAAGGAGACCCATCCAGATCTGGCCTCCGGCGCAGAAAAGGCCATAGAACTACTCATGAGGGAACCTGTATACCCTGAGGAGGCCTCTTGAAAGACCAGGTGGGGGTGGTCCTTTCAAACAGAGAGGTCTCAAGGGATCTTTTCCTTCTCCGATTGCGGGTCCCCTACCAGATGAGAGAATCAAGACCAGGGCAGTTTGTTATGCTAAAGGTAGGGACCAGCCATGACCCCCTCCTTAGGAGGCCCTTCTCACTCTTCAAGGTAAGAGAAAGGGAAGTGGAGATCCTCTATAAGGTTGTGGGCAAGGCCACATCCATGATGAGAGATTTAAGAGATGGGGATACTGTATCCTTGATGGGACCCTTAGGTAACGGCTTTCAGCCCTGGGGGGAAGGGGAGACACCGCTTTTAGTGGCAGGGGGGATTGGGCTCGCCGGGCTAGGGCTCTTGGAAGAAATGCTCCCGGAGGAGGGATTTCTTGTAGCAGGTTTTAGGACCAGAGATGAGGCGCCCTTGGAGCTCATAAGGAAAAGGAACTCCATAATTACCTCGGAGGATGGGAGCCTCGGGATAAAGGGGACGGTCATAGACGGCATAGAGATGCTCCTAAGGGAGGTGGGAAAAACAAAATTCTCCCTCTTTGCCTGCGGGAGCAGAGGGATGCTAAAGGCAGTCTCCCTCTTTGCCAGGAGCCATTCCACTAATTGTCAACTCCTTCTGGAATCTTATATGGCCTGCGGTGTGGGGGCCTGCCAAGGGTGCGTGATTCTTACCCATTCTGGCTACAAGAGGGTATGCCGAGATGGGCCTGTCTTCTCATCTGACCAAATAGTCTGGTAGATAGATGAAAGAGGTGGACCTAACCACAGAGATTGGGGGGCTCAGACTCAAAAACCCAGTCCTAGTTGCCTCCGGCACATATGGTTATGGTCTCGATTACAGGGACCTCTACGACCCAGGTCTTCTGGGTGGAATCATAGTAAAAGGCCTCTCCTTAGAGCCACAGGAGGGCAATCCCCCCCCTCGGATAGTGGAGACCCCTTGTGGCATGTTAAACTCCATTGGACTTGCAAACATGGGGGTAAAGGAGTTTGTAAAGGTGCAACTCCCTCTCCTAAGGGAGCTCGACACACACATAATTGCCAATATCTATGGCAAGACATCGGAGGAATACCAAGAGGTGGCCCAGATCCTTGGGGATCAGGAAGGGATCTCTGCCCTTGAGGTAAACATCTCTTGCCCCAATGTAAAAAGAGGCGGACTCCTTTTTGGCGCCGAACCCATCTCCGCCCATGAGGTTATAAGCTCAGTGAGAAGGGTCTACAAGAAGACCTTAATTGCGAAACTTACCCCCAACGTCACAGATATCTCACCCATCATAAAGGCAGTGGAGGAGGGAGGTGCAGAGGCCATCTCCCTAATAAATACCCTCAGAGGCATGGCAGTGGATATTCATACTAGAAGGCCAAAACTGGGAAGTGGATTCGGCGGCCTATCCGGCCCTGCCATCAAACCCATAGCCCTCTATTTTGTATATAGGGCAGTTAGGTCCACTAACCTTCCGGTCATTGGTATTGGAGGGATAGTAGATGCCGAAGATGCCATAGAGTTCTTTCTGGTGGGAGCAAAGGCGGTCCAGGTGGGTACGGCCAATTTTGTGAACCCCAAGGCACCCATAGAGATCATAGAAGGAATCAGGGCCTATTTGGAATACCATCAGATGGGCGATATAAAAGAGTTGATAAACTCCCTTAAGGAGTGCTGAAATCCAATAAAAAAATCTTGACACATCTCTTAGATGGGATAAAAAGACAGAAACGTGTTTAGATTGTGAAAAGGGGTACATTCTTCCACCCTTGGCGAAAGGAGCATCCCATGGCAGTTATTACAATTTCAAGACAATTTGGAGCGGGGGGCAGAACTATAGGTGAAAAAGTCTCCCAAAGACTCGGCTACAGGTATGTTCATGAAGATATAGTGAAAGAAATAGCACTAAAGGCTAAGTGTTCAGATGAAAAGATAAAGGCAATGGAAAGAAGGGGTACTTCAAAACTGACAAGGTTTTTGGAAAAGATAGTCTCAGCTAGTTACATAGACAGGCTGATAGCCGAGGATTATAGATATGTGGATGAAGGCACCTATGTAGACGCAGTAAAGAGCGTCATGTTAGATCTCTATGAAAAGAACAATGCAGTCATAGTTGGTAGGGCAGGTCAGTTCATATTAAAAGATAAACCCAACGCCTATCATATCCTCCTGGTTGCACCCATGAGCTTTCGGATCAGGTTCCTAGTAGACCACTACTATCTCAAAGAGGCCCAGGCAGAAAAGGCCATAAAGAGGGCAGATACCATCAGGACTAGGTTCTTGAGCTTCTTTGCAGACGAAACACAACACGAAAATCCACTTAATTACCATCTTGTTATAAATACAGGTTTTATACCTGTGGAGAAGGCGGTCTCCCTTATTGAGGAACTGGTAAGATAACAAAAAGGGCCTCTGGCCCTATTTATAAAAGGAGGAGGGATTTGGCCCTGAGCGAGGAGCTCCGGGGCCCTGAAACAGTAGAGGCCCTGGATAAAAGCCAGCCGAAGGACCCAGAAGAGAGATCCATCCTCGCCTCTCGCATTATCCTCTTTGTTGTACTCTTTCTCCTATGGATGGTCTTTTCAGGGAAATTTGATCCCTTTCACCTTTCCTTAGGGGTTATCTCTTCCACAATAGTCTCCGTATTTGCAGGGCCCCTCATCCCGGAGCTTCGAGGAAAGGGCCTTATGAGGTCCTGGGGGAGATTCCTCTCATATCTCCCTTGGCTTCTCTGGCAGATATGGCTTGCAAATCTTCACATGCTTAGGCTCTCATTTAGTCCCAGGGTACTGGACCTCATCGACCCGGAAATCATCACCTTCAACCCTGGGCTAAAAAAGGATCTCAGCAAGCTTACGTTGGCCAATTCCATCACCCTCACGCCGGGGACCATAACCATATCCATCAGTACCTACGGAACCTTTAGGGTCCATAGAATAGATAAGGTATCTGCAGAGGGAATCACCAGTGGCACAATGATAGAGAAGGTAAAAAAGGCATTTGGAGAGTCCTGATGGATCGTTTCTTTTTATACGTTGCAGCCTCGCTATCCCTTGTAATGGTGCTCCCCATGTATAGGGTTTTGAAGGGACCGACGGTGTTCGACAGACTCATGGGCGTCAATGCAGTGGGTAGCAAGACGGTAGTCTTGCTCTTGCTGGTGGGCCTACTCTATAAGAGGTTGGACATGTTCGTGGATATCTCCCTGGCCTATGCCCTTTTAAACTTCATAGCAGTTGTTGCCGCATCCAGGTTTTTTTACAAGAGAAGGAGGCTCTGATGCTGTTGGCTCTCTGCTCCATCTTAATTATCCTGGGCATGGTATTCCTGTTGGGGGGGTCGGTAGGGATCCTCAGGCTACCTGACTTTTACACAAGAATGCACCCGGCCGGAAAATTGGACTCCATGGGATCCCTTCTGGTCAACTTAGGCGTGGCTATCTATGTGGCCTTGGACTTTAATCTGGCAAATCTTCTCACCTCCATAAAAGTACTACTGATAGCCGTCTTCATCTATCTTTCCAGCCCCACAGCCACCCACTGTATTGTGGATGCTGCCATCAGAGCAGGCCTGGAACCCTGGAAGAAGGGATAGAGATGGGCTGGCAGATAGATCTCTTGATACTCTTAATGGTGATCTCCTGTGCCATAGCAGCAGTGGAGGTAAAAGACCTCCTGGCCACGGCTATCCTCTTTGGTGCCTATAGCTTTCTCATGTGCCTCTTGTGGGCAGTTATGGGTGCTGTGGACGTGGCCTTTACCGAGGCCTCTGTGGGAGCAGGCGTCAGCACTGTCTTCTTTGTGGGGGCCATCTATCATACCAGGAGGAGGACAAAGGATTGAGGTACCTCTACCTTCTATTGGTAGTTCTCAGCGCATCTGTTCTCTTCTATGCCACCCTGGACTTCCCCCAGTGGGGTGACCCTAACTCCCCTGCAAGCCTCCATGTCTCGCCAGTCTACTTACAGAGATCCCTGGAGGATACGTCTGTCCCCAATGTGGTGACATCGGTCCTGGCAGACTACAGGGGATACGATACCATGTTCGAGACCACCGTGATTTTCACAGCAGGCCTTGCCTGCTTTGTGCTCCTCAGGGTCTTTGCCCCGAAGATGAAAGACACCTATTATAGGCACATCCAAAGCGGGGTGGTCCTACATATAAAGGGCCAGACAACCCTCCTCGACGGCTCCAGAGACTTTGAAAGGATAGATTCCAGGTGGGTACCTGCAGACATCATATTAAAGACCATCTCCAGGTTCCTCATACCCTTTATTCAGTTGTTCGCACTATATGTGGTGGCCCATGGACACCACAGCCCAGGAGGAGGCTTCCAAGGCGGCGTAATACTGGGCGCAAGCATAATCCTCCTTTCCATCTCCTTCGACCTTAGAACAGGCCTTGAAAAGATCCATGAAAGGGGCCTTGGTCTCTTTAGCGCTACAGGCGTCTTCATCTACACGGGGATTGGGGCCCTGTGTCTCATATTGGGAAAGGAGTTCCTGAACTACGGTGTACTTTCAAAGATCCTTCCGGTGGATCCGGTTATGGCGAGGTCCCTTGGTATCTTCGGTGTGGAAGTAGGTGTCGCTATTACGGTAATGGCAGTTATGGTAAGTATATACAACTATGTTTCTTCCGAAGGCAGACTGGATGAGGGATTATAAATGGACAGTATATTAGAGTTCATAGTGGGGAGATATAACTACTGGCTCTATATCCTTCTTATGATGATAGGCCTCTATGCCATGATCTCGAAAAATAATCTCACAAAAAAAATAGTGGGAATGAACATTTTCCAGACTGCCATCATCTTATTTTATATCTCTATTGGTTTCAAAAAAGGTGGAACGATACCGATTCTTGAACATACGTCCCACGCAGTTGAAGTATCACATTTTGTAAACCCTCTTCCCCATGTTCTTATGCTAACTGCAATTGTTGTATCTGTTTCCACCTTTGGAGTAGCCCTTGCACTTGCAATAATGATATATAGAGAACACGGAACCCTTGAAGAAGATGAGATACTGAAATGTCTGGAACAATGACTTATCATTTCTCTGTAATCCTTGTAACTTTTGGCCTTTTGCTATCCTTCATAACCTATGCAATGACGTGGATCAAAAGATCCCTCTGCCTCCCCTTTGCCGTTTTAAGCATAGGCTTTCTCTCCTATTGCTCCTTTTCTCTCTTTATACTGGTTATAGAGCGTGGGCCCTTTGAATATTACCTGGGTGGATGGCCGCCTCCCATTGGCATAGCCTATTACATAGACGAACTCAATGCCTTTTTGAGCCTCCTTGTCTACCTGGTAGCCCTCATAAACCTCTTATGCAACCGGGAGAGATTCTTAGAGAAGCAAGGGGACAGGATAGGCGGCACAATGGCCCTCTACATACTTTTCATAACCGGGCTAAATGGCATCCTTTTGACGGCGGACCTCTTCAACTTATATGTCCTACTCGAGATAGCATCCCTTACCGGCTATGCCCTCTTGGCAATAGGAGACAAGAGGCAGGCCCCCTTTGCGAGCCTCAACTATGTCTTTTTGGGTACAATTGGGGCATGCTTTTATCTATTGGGTGTGGGTTACCTTTACATAAAGACAGGCTCATTGAATATGCAAGACGTAAGTCGCCTGATTACCCAGATCCCCAAATCCCCAACCATACTTTCAGGATTCATATTCATACTCATCGGTATATGGATCAAGATGGGGCTCTTTCCCTTTCACATTTGGTTGCCAAGGGCCTATACGAATACCTTTGGACCTATAAGTAGCCTCATCGCCCCCCTTGGAACAAAGGTCATGGCCTATGTGATCTTTAGGGTAATACTCTTCGTCTTTGGAAAAGAATTCTCCTTTGAAATCTACTCCCTGGGCCACGTGGCAACCCTATTTGGGGTAGCTGCAATCCTCTATGGTGCAATCACTGCACTAAGACAGACGGATCTAAGGAGGATGCTATGCTTCGTGGTAATAACCGAGATAGGTTATATAGTGGCCGGGCTGGGGGTCGGAAACATCAATGCCATCAGGGGATCCCTCCTCCACCTCCTAAATGACGTGGCCATGACCTTCTGCCTCTTTTTGAGTGCCGACCACCTAATAGTTAACACAGGCACTAAAATAGAGGAGCTGAAGGGAGTCTTTCAAAAGACGCCTTTTGGCTCTTCCATCTATGTCCTGGCTTCCCTCTCCGTAATAGGGATCCCTCCCTCCCCTGGATTTTTCGGGAAGTGGTATCTCCTCCAGGGGAGCCTGGAGGCTCAGAATTTCTGGGTCTTCGGTGCCATACTTCTGAGCAGTCTCCTCAATACCGTGCTCTTCTTTAGGACCTTTGAGGAGGGCTATTATCATCACACAGAGTCCCCTTCCTATGGGCCGAAGAAGACCTCTCTCAGTGCCTATGGTGGTATTTTGGCCTCAGGTCTCCTTGTGGTCCTTATGGGCCTTTTGGCTCATCCCATTGTGGGCCATATCGTGGACCCCTTTCTCTTAAGGGCGAGGCTCCCTTGAATGAGATCTATTCCATAAGGCCTCTATGGGTAGTCCTTATATCACTTTGTGCAGTGCCCTTGATTATATCCACTAAGAGACCCAACCTGAGGGAGACATGGACGATCCTTGCAGGGGTCCTGAAGCTGGCTCTTGTCCTCAGCATGTTACCAGATGTTTTGTCGGGGAGTTCTTTTAGCTTCAATATCTTGACCCTCTTTCCCGGCCTCCCCTTTAGATTAAGGGTGGACCCCATGGGCCTTATCTTCGCCCTCGTGGCCTCCTTTTTGTGGATAGTCACCTCCCTTTACTCCATAGGCTATATGCGGGGCCTAAAGGAACACTCCCAAAGCAGGTATTATGCCTTCTTTGCCATAGCCCTTTCTTCCACAATGGGGATTGCCTTTGCAGCAAATCTCTTGACCCTGTATATCTTTTACGAGATCCTCTCCCTTTCCACCTTTCCCCTTGTAACCCACCACCAAGACCAAGAGGCAAAGGCCTCTGGGAGGAAATACCTTGTCTATCTCCTGGGCACCTCCATAGGCCTTGTATTGCCATCAATGATATACCTCTATATGAGATTCAACGGCCTGGATTTTAGATTTGGGGGCTTTGTTCCAGCAGGGGGTGCGAATCTTCCCTTGAACATAGCCTGTCTACTCTTGGTATTTGGGTTTGCAAAGGTAGCCATTATGCCACTCCACTCATGGCTACCTGCTGCCATGGTGGCACCAACTCCTGTAAGCGCCCTTTTACATGCAGTTGCAGTGGTAAAGGCAGGGGCATTTTCTGTGGTTAGAACCATCTTGTTTGTATTTGGAGAAGGTTTCTTGGAGGGATCCTGGGCAAGGCCCACAATACTCTTCTTTGCCTCGGCCACTGTGCTCATTGGGTCCCTTGTGGCCTTATACCAAAGGGAACTAAAGAGGCTCTTGGCCTTCTCCACCATAGCCCAGCTCTCCTATATTGTGCTCGGTGCGGCCATGCTCACTGAACATGGGGTCAAGGGAGGGATCCTCCAGCTTGCCATGCATGCCTTTGGTAAGATTACCCTCTTTTTGGGAGCAGGGGCCATCTTTGTGGCCACAGGGAAGAAGCTTGTGGACCAACTGGAAGGCCTGGGGAGGACCATGCCCTTTACCTTTGGAGCCTTCTTTGTGGGGGCCCTTTCCATCATAGGCATACCCCCTATGGGCGGCTTTTTGGCCAAATGGGAGCTCCTATTGGGAAGTTGCCAATCCCAGTACATGGGAATAATGGGGGTCCTCTTGGCTAGCTCCCTCCTAAATGTGGCCTACTTTATCCCGTTAGTCTACAGGGCCTTCTTTCCTTCCTTCCCTGTAGAGGGAAAGATTAGGGAGGCACCCCTATTTTGCCTTTTGCCAATGCTGGCCACTGCACTCTTTACCATCCTCCTCTTCTTTTTCCCCTATCCCTTTGCCCAACTCATTTCGGGTCTTTGGTCTCAACTTTTGGGGGGATAGATGCAAAGGATAGAGGGACCAGAGGAACTCCAGGAACTGACACACGAACCTGAGCCAGGCTACGGAAAGGCTCTCTGGCTTCTCTTTGCACTCTCGGCCCTATACCTTCTCTTTAGCTTTTTAGGAGAGCTCCGATGAGAGAGTTTGATCCCTTTTCCAGCAAAAAGGTAAGAAGGATTGGCACAGTTCTATTTTACTTGCTCCTTTTTAGCCTCCTGTTCTTTGAATTTTTTATGGAAAAGCATCCGCTGCTTCCATTTGAGAGATATGCCTTCTTTGCTGCCTTTGGCTTTGTATCATGTGTGTTTGTAATATATGGAGCAAAGATTTTGAGGTATTTCCTCAAAAGAAAAGAGGACTACTATGGGAAATAACCTTGCTGCACTGCTGCCTTTCTTGTTTTATGCAGGCTCTATCGGTCTTCTCATAAGATACAAAACCTGGCAGAAGGTTGTGCTCTTGGGAATTCCCATTTTATCAATCTTCATCTTCTTCTTTTTGCATAAAGGAGTCTCTGGCCAACTGAACTTTTTCGGATATGCATTAAATATTAGCAGGCTGGATAGCTTGAGTTATCCCTTTGTGTTGATATTCTTAATAATGTCAATTCTCGGTAGCATATACTCTTTACATCATACTGACAGGCTCCAACACTGTTCCTCCCTTGCCTATGCAGGTTCTGCAATAGGGGTTGTCCTGGCAGGGGATTGGTTTACCTTATATGTCTTTTGGGAATTGATGGCCATTTTCTCAACATTTTTGATCCTCGCAAGGAGGACAGAAGGAGCGAGAAAGGCAGCCTTTCGCTATTTCTCCGTCCATGTGTTGGGAGGCCTCTTACTCCTGGGAGGTATCTTAATGGAAGTGAAGACAGCGAAAGGGCTTCAAATAGGTCACCTGGATCTAAAGGGCCTCTCCTCTTGGCTTATCTTTCTTGGAATCGCACTAAACGGAGCGATCCCTCCTTTGCATGCCTGGCTCAAGGATGCCTATCCCGAGGCCACTGTAACAGGAGCAGTATTTATGAGCGCCTTTACCACAAAGAGTGCAGTCTATCTCATGGCAAGGGTATTTGCTGGGACAGAGCTCTTAATCTGGCTGGGTGCCATCATGACCATTTTGCCGGTCTTTTACGCAGAGGTAGAAAATGATCTGAGAAGGGTACTATCCTATAGCATTATCAACCAGGTGGGATTCATGATGTGTGGAGTAGGCATCGGGACACAGCTCGCCATAAACGGCGCAGTCTCCCACGCCTTTTGTCATATCATCTATAAGGCCCTGCTATTTATGTCCACTGGCGCTGTCCTCCACGTCACAGGGAGGATCAGGTGCACTGAACTGGGCGGAGTCTATAAGACCATGCCCATCACTGCCCTCTTCTGCATGATAGCTGCTGCCTCCATCTCTGCCTTTCCCCTCTTTAGTGGTTTTGTAAGCAAATCCATGATCATCTCGGCCTCGGAAAACGAGAGATTAATAATAGCATGGCTTATGCTGCAATTTGCCTCTGCAGGGGTAATCGCCCACGCAGGCATAAAGGTCCCCTTTTTCGCATTCTTTGGCCATGACAGAGGACTCAGGGCAAAGGAGCCCCCAATAAATATGCTCTTTTCCATGGGGGTCGCTGCCTTCCTGTGTGTTTTCTTGGGCGTATATCCTAAGCCCCTCTACCAGATCCTCCCCTACCCCGTGGACTATGTACCCTATACAGGCCATCACGTGATCTCCCAAGGACAATTGTTGCTCTTTGCCATATTGGCCTTTTACCTGATGCTAAAGGCAGGTGTCTATCCCCCTGAACTCAAGGCAATAAACCTGGACCTGGACTGGTTCTACAGGAGACTTTTGGGTGGGTATCTACTCCCTTGGCTCTTAAGGCTCATTGAGCTTATAAGCTCTTGGGCATATAGGGTCATCTCGGTGGGGCTCACAAGGTCTTTGTGCCTTTTGCCAAATAGGCTCCCTAACCTTTTGGTAGGGCTCTGTTTGGGGCTACTGAGGCCCTTCTCCATATACGAGAGACTCAAAAAGGAGCTGTTGGATACCCTTCTCAAAGAGCCTTCCAGCATAAGCATGGCCTTGGCAGTGGTGGGGATATTCTTGCTTTGGATACTTCTATAAGGAGGAGGTTTAGATGGTAGAACTCCAGGAATTGAAAAAGATTTACATAATGCAGAGGCTTACAGATCCCATGTTAGAGAAGGTAAGGCCCCTTGTCTCCGTGAGGAGATACAATGACAGGGATGTCGTCTTCAGGGAAGGGGAAGAGGCCACAGAATTTTTTATGCTATATAGTGGCCTTATATTGCTGGAGGTCTCTGCCTCGCCTATCATGGATATCACCATAGGCACTATCAAGCCGGGCTACTCCTTTGGCTGGTCTGCCCTTATGCAGCCTCCTGCCCACTACACCACCCATGCCATTAGTAGCGGCCCTTCCGAGGTCTTCACCATACCCGGGAAGGACCTCCAGGAGATGATGGAAAGGGACCCTGAAATGGGTTACAGGCTCCTTAGGGGGATTGTAAACATCCTAAAGAAGAGGTTAGAAAAGAGGACAGAGCAGTTCCTCAAGACCCTGAGGAGCCATCCTGATATACAAAAACCCTTCTGGGAATAAGGTCCCAAACCTAAGCTCCTGTAAGTCCCTTTGCCTTTACCCACTGGCCTGCTTCTATGGGACTCCTTAGGATATCCACCCCCACTTCCCGAAAGGCCGCTACCTTCCCATCCCAGGAGCCCTTTTCCCCCCTTATCATGGCACCTGCATGGCCCATACGCTTTCCTTGGGGAGAGAGTCTGCCTGCAATATAAGCAGCCACAGGCTTTGTGACATGTGCTTTGATATAGGCTGCTGCCATCTCCTCTTGCTCGCCCCCTACCTCTCCCACTATGATGATCCCTTCTGTCTTGGGATCCTCTTCAAATAGTCTTAAGATCTCCACAAGGTTTGTGAGGACCACAGGGTCCGCACCCATGCCCACCACGGTACTCTGACCTGCACCGTGATCGCTTAAGATCCCTGCAAACTCATAAGAGAGGGTACCGCTCCTGCTTACAATACCCACCCTACCTGGCCTAAAGAGGGAGGCAGGCATAATCCCCATCTTCCCCAGATTGGGGACCAGGAGACCTGGCGTAGTAGGGCCAAGGGCGACCACGCCTTTTTCCTTTGCATACTCCTTCATCTTCATCACATCGTGCACCGGGACATGTTCAGGTACTACAACTATGAGCCTTATGCCCGCATCCACCGTCTCATAAAAGGCATCCAAGACCCCAGGCGCCGGCACAAAGAAGACAGAGGCATTTGCCCCTGTCTCTTTTACTGCCTCCTGAACCGTATCAAATACAGGCACACTGTGCACCCTCATCCCACCCTTTCCAGGGGTTACCCCGGCTACCACATTGGTATGGTATTCTAACATGTATTTGGTCTGTATGCTGCCTATACGGCCTGTGATCCCTTGGACCAAGACCCTGGTATTTTCGTCCAAGAGCATCTCCTAACTCCTCCCCCTTTCCAAGATCTCGCAGAGCCTTTTGACTGCACTTTCTGTATCAGTCTCCTCTACCACCTCTACACCACCCGATCTCAGTATCTCCCAGGTCTCCTCCTGCCTGTTTCCAAGGGCCTTGGCGACAATGGGAATCTTGAGCCCCTTCTCTCTAATAAACCTCACAACACCCTTTGCCCCTTCATGGATGGGATTGATCCCACCGTATACATTTATGAAGATAGCCCTCAGGTTGGGCTTCATGGTCACCAGTTCCATGCAGCGATATAAGAGCTCCTCAGTAATTCCACCACCTGTCTCAAGGAAATTGGCAGGCCTAAGTCTATCCCCAATTATATCCATGCTGCACATACCAAGGCCTGCTCCAGAGGATATTATCCCTATGTCCCCATCCAAATCCACATATGTGACACCTATCTCTCTGCCCTTTCTTTCAATGGGGTTTTCTATACGGGTGGCAGGATTTGGCAAATTTGCCCTAATCCTCTTTAGAGCTGCATTATCCACCTCCAAGACTGCATCTAAACAGATACTATCGCCACCAGAGGACACTCCGAGGGGATTAATCTCCGCCAAAAGGGCTTCGTACTCATAAAAGACCTTTACCAATAGATAGATTACCTTGGAAATAGAGAGCATACCCTCACCTGAAAACCCTAACTCCTTTGAAAGACCTCTCGCCTGGTAAGGCAAAAACCCTCCATCAATGGGGAGCGGGAACTTATTGACCTTTTCAGGATGCCTCCTAAAGACATCCTCCACATCCACACCGCCCCTCTTAGAGAGGATCAAGACAGGCCTACCCTCATACCCGTCCACGGCACATCCCAGGTAGATCTCCTTTTCAACTTCACAGGCCTTTTCTACCATAAGCTCCTTTGGGACCAGGCCCTTTATTTCCCTCCTGAATAGCTCTTCTGAAAAGGTCAGGACCTCTTCAGGGGTCTCACACTTCAATACTCCTCCCGCCTTACCTCTACCCCCAACCAACACCTGGGCCTTTAGCATAACGGGAAGACCTAAATCCAGCCCTGCCCTTAGAGCAGCCTCCGGGTCTCTTACCACCCTGAACTCTGGTACAGGGATCCCATAAGTTTTAAAGATCTCTTTTGCTTCGTATTCCTGTAGCCTCATGTCCTTCCCTTCTTTCGGTCTCTTACTTTTTTCTTGACATCGGAGCTATATAAGTAAAACTTAGGCGCTGTTCAAGTTTTTTCCCCTTATAGGCTATCTGCCCATATGGCATAACACAATGGAGTGTTGCCTCTAAAGTCCAATGAGGGGCCTTTGGGTGCCAGGGCTAAATAATAAAAGTTCGCCTATAGGTTTAGAGACTGAAATATTTGGAGGACTTCATGGGAGTTAAGACAAAAGAGGAATATTTGGATTCCATAGCCCAGATGAAACCAACGGTTTATATGTTCGGCCAAAAGGTAGAGAGTGTATTAGATAATCCGAGACTAAGGGCAGGAATAGAGGCCACTGGTGCCACATACGAAATAGCCCACCTGGAAGAATACAAGGACATGATATTGACTCATAGCCCCCTCATAAATGAACCTGTTAACCGGTTTACCCTACCTCCTTTATCAGTGGAAGACCTTGTAATGCGTGTAAAGGTGAACAGGGCCCTGGGAAACTATGTGGGGACATGCCACCAACGTTGCACAGGCCTGGATTGCTTAAGCACCTTATCCATAGTGACCTACAACATAGACAAGAGGTACAACACAAATTACCACAAAAACTTTTTAGAGTTTCTAAAGTACATGCAGAAAAATGACCTGGTGGGAAACGCGGGTGTCACAGATGCCAAGGGTGACAGGTCTAAGGGCCCTTCCCAACAAGAAGACAAGGACCTCTACTTAAGGGTTGTGGAAAAGAGGTCTGAAGGTATTGTGGTAAGGGGTGCCAAGGTTCACCAAACAGGCTCCCTTTCCTCCCATGAGATAATAGTCTTACCCACAAGGGCCCTGCGAAAAGGAGACGAAGAGTATGCAGTGGCCTTTGCTATCCCCTCAGATGCACCAGGACTGATACACGTAGTTGGCAGGTCAAGTCTGGATAAAAGGGAGATAGAGGGCTTTGACATAGGAAACCTAAGGTACTCCAAATACTGCCCTACCCTGATATTTAATGACGTCTTCGTCCCTTGGGAGAGGGTATTTATGTGCGGGGAGGTGGAATTCGCCTCTGAGATGGTCTTGCGGTTCTCTGCCTTCCACAGGCAGAGCCACGGGGGGTGTAAGGCTGGCAATATAGATGTGATGATAGGCACTGCACTTACCTTGATGGACTACAATGGTACTGCCGGTGCCAGCCACCTGAAACAAAAGGTGA
This sequence comes from uncultured bacterium, assembly GCA_938002815.1. Lineage (GTDB taxonomy): Bacteria > Desulfobacterota > DSM-4660 > Desulfatiglandales > CALKZT01 > CALKZT01. The sequence continues at coordinate 84,799 of CALKZT010000034.1, read as the reverse complement.
TAGATATGGTGCACAGGGCAGAGACCCTTTATGGATGTTGTTTGGCAGCCTCCTATGAAGGTAAAAGGGAGCCCTCCGGCACATACTACATAAACACTGCCCTTGCCAATGCATCCAAGATCCACGAAGGAAAAGAGCTGGTAGAATGTATCAGGCTCATGGTGGATATCGTAGGTGGCTTTGTGGCAGATCTCCCTTCTGACAAGGACCTGGAGCACCCAGAGATAGGGCCCTTGTTAAAAAAATATCTAAAGGCGGTAGACGGGATCCCAGTGGAAAACAGGATCAGGATGTACAGACTCGCAGAAAAGCTTGCCATGGAGAGTGCAGATGTGATCTCTGACATACACGGTGGTGGCTCCCCTGAGGCACACAGGATCACCATCTTGAGGGAGACTGACCTTGAAAAAAAGAAGAGGGCAGCCCAGAGGCTTGCTGGGATAGTGGAGTAGCTTAGGGGAGAAGGCCTTGGATCAGGGGACCCGTTACGACGTCTTGATAATTGGTGCAGGTGTAGTTGGAAATGCCATAGCAAGGGAGCTTTCCAAGTACAAACTCAAAATTGGAGTCCTGGAAAAGGAGCTGGATGTGGGCATGGGCACCAGCTCACGTAATAGCGGCGTCATACACTCTGGGATACACTACAAGCCAGGAACCCTGAGGGCAAAGCTCAATGTCTTGGGAAACTCCATGTTTGAGAGGCTGTGCAGGGAACTTAAGGTCAAGATGAGCTACATAGGAAAACTGACCGTGGCCCAAGAGGATTCCGAGATAAAGAGCCTCTACGAATTAAAGGAGCAGGGGGAGGCAAACGGCGTCCCTGGGCTCCAGATACTTAAAAGGGACGAGATGGAAAAACTCCAGCCTGGCGTAGGAGGTATCCTGGCCCTGTACTCTCCTTCTACTGGCATAGTATGCCCATATACCTTTACCATTAGGCTGGCAGAATCAGCCTTTAGGAATGGTGTCTCTTTTTGGCTCGGCAAAAAGGTTGTGGCAATAGAGAAGAGATTCGATACCTTTTTGGTGAAGACCCAAGATGGGGAGACATTCACTTCAAGGGTCCTAATAAATTCAGCAGGTCTTTACTCTGACCAGATATGCAGGCTTTTGGGGATAGAGGAATACAAGATATATCCCTGTCGTGGAGAGTACCTGATCCTGGATAAGCGACTGGGGCACCACCTTAAAACCCTTGTATACCCTGCGCCCCACCACGGCAAGGCAGGTCTGGGGATACATTTAACAAAGACAGTAGATGGAAACATCCTTATCGGACCCAGCAATGAATACGTAAATTCCCCTGAGGAGTATGCCACCACAAGGGAGATCATGGAAGTCTTACTAAAGGAGGGAAAGGAACTCTTACCTGACCTTGAGACCTCTGATGTGATCAGATCCTTTTGTGGACTGAGGGCAAAACAGACCCCGCCTGAGGTGGGTGGTTTTAGGGACTTTGTGATAGAGCATAGAAAGGAGATAAAGGGATTCATAAACCTCCTGGGCATAGAGAGCCCTGGGCTCACCTCTGCTCCAGCCATCGCCTTAACTGTAAAGGATCTTCTTGAGGAGGTCCTAACCTTAGAGGAAAGAGAGGACTTCCTTTCAGAGTTACCGGGATTTACTGGGTATTTCAGTGAACTTTCCTATGAGGAGAAGATGGACCTCATCTCAAAAGAAAAGGACTATGGCCAGATAGTATGCAGATGTGAAGGGATAACAAAGAAAGAGGTTATAGACGCCATCCAGAACCCCCTCGGTGTCAAGACCCTTTCCTCCTTGAGATATAGGGCCAGGGTGATGATGGGAAGGTGCCAGGGAGGATTTTGCCTGCCCAGGATTGTGGAGATCTTAACAAAGGAGTTTGGTTTTAGACCAGAAGATTTCCTCTTGCACAGGGAGGGTTCTTATCTCTTTACTGGAAATGTGAGGTAGGATTTGGGAGCTTCGAAATTGAAGCGGGAAGTGGTCGTGATAGGAGGTGGGCCTGCAGGCCTTGCTGCAGCCATATCTGCGAAAAGGGCAGGGGCACGGGATGTCCTCATAGTGGAGCGAGACAAGAGGCTTGGAGGGATCCTAAATCAGTGCATACACGATGGCTTTGGACTACACAGATTCAAAGAGGCACTAAGTGGGCCTGAGTATGCCAAGAGGTTTATAGAGAGGTTAGATGCAGAGGGCGTGGAATATATGCTGGACACTATGGTAACCAAGCTGGGCCGAGATAAGACCTTGGAGCTCTCTTCAGCCAAGGGTCTTAAGAGAATAGAGGCAAAGGCCGTTGTGCTCGCCATGGGATGTAGGGAGAGGACCCAAGGTGCAATCATGTTGCCAGGGACAAGGCCCTCAGGGATCTATACTGCAGGCCAGGCCCAAAACCTCATTAACCTCCAAAACATAATGGTGGGCAAAAGGGCAGTAGTATTGGGCTCAGGGGACATAGGCCTTATCATGGCGCGGAGACTTCTCCTCGAGGGTTGCGAGGTGGTGGGGGTATATGAGATCCTGCCCTATCCCAGTGGGCTACCCAGGAACATTCAACAGTGCCTTCTGGACTATGGGATTCCCTTACACCTCAGCACCACGGTAGTGGAGGTACACGGGGAGAGGAGGCTCACTGGTGTCAGTGTGGCAAAAGTAGATCCAAATAGGAGGCCTCTACCCAATACAACCTCCTTCATTCCCTGTGATACCCTTTTGCTCTCTGTGGGTCTGATCCCTGAAAATGAACTTTCGAGAGAGGCTGGCGTAGAGATAGAGCCAATGACAGGGGGCCCACTTGTGGACGACACCCTCATGACATCCTTAGAGGGGATATTTGCGTGTGGGAATGTACTTCAGGTCCATGACTTGGTGGATCACGTCTCAGAGGAGTCAGAATTGGCAGGCCTCTTTGGGGCCAGGTTCTCCGAAGGCGAACTGAGACCATTAGGGGAATACACTTCCATTAGACCAGGCCCAGGGATACGCTATTGCCTCCCCCAGAGGGTCTCAAGGGAGAGGGACTTCTTTCTCTCCCTGAGAGTAAAGGAGCCCATGAGGGACAAAAAGATCGTTCTTTTAGACGAAAATCGAAAGAGGCTCATTCAGAAATCCTTTCCAAGATTACATCCTGCCGTTATGGTAAGGCTTAAGGTGATGGTGGAGAAAATTGCCAAGGCCAAGGGTTTAGAGGTAAGGGTGGAGTGATGAGAAGAGAACTTGTCTGTGTAATCTGCCCCAATGGCTGCGAACTTGAGGTGGAATACCAAAAACAAGGGGAGGCGTTGGAGATAACAAAGGTAGAAGGGCAACTGTGCAAAAAGGGCCCAAAATGGGCAGAAAGTGAGATCAAAGGATCTGTCAGAACCATTTGCACGAGCGTCTCGGTAGAGGGCGGTGAGCTACCCTTGGTGAGTGTAAGGACAACCTCTCCTGTTCCTTTAAATTCAATATTTGATCTAATGGAGGAGATTAAGAGGATCCGCCTGAAGGCACCAGTTAGATCCGGTCAGGTTATACTTAAAAACCCCAAGGGCCTTAGGACCCTGATAATCGCGACAAAGGATATCCCTCTTAAGACATAAAAAAGCCCCGGGTAAAGACCCGGGGCCTTTCCCGTCAATTACCTCTATCAGGCACGGCCTTCGAGTAAATCGCCACCTCGTCCGGTTCCACGTAGCCCTCAAACACAAACGGCTGACTGCTTTTTTCATCGGTGATCAAGAGATTATCCAATGCCCAACCCCTGAAGCCATTATACATTTTGTCCTTTGTATCAAAGTAGAAACCGATTTTGATCTTATGTCCGGCAAAGGGAGTAAGATTCAGCTCCTTTTGTATCCAAATGGGCACTGCATTTACCCCTCCGGAGCTATAATTGATATAGGGCAATTGCATCCCTGGTGGCTCTTTATCAGGATTTAGGCTTACGAGCGTATAGAAAATCTTGTTTAGCAGTGTGTATTCCACCCCTGAGGCCCATATGGTTATGGGATCCCCTTCAGCCTTGTCCTCATCATAGATGGCCACCTGTATCTCCATGAGGTCATATTGCTTTTTGGCCACATCTACGCTTTCCACCTCAAACCAGGTGTGCATTAGGGCAGTTACGTTGTTAAATCCAGTGAGGTCCAAGATAGGGCCTGAGGCAAAACCATAATTTGATGTCGAAGAGGTATTGGAATTCTGGTCACTAATGGTCCCATTCTCCTTGTTACCATACCAAAGCACATGGTCTCCCTCATAGGCAGGCAAGAGGGTTATTATCTTGTTTTTGGGATCTGGATAGGAGACAGACACATCCTTTTTGATCAGCACAGGTCCTTGGATTTCGAATTGATATTGGGCTGCGTTAAAGTCCTCAAAATCAGTCTCAACGGAATCGAATACCCCATCCCCATTTAAATCGACACCCTTGGCGTATACAATGGTCTCGGTGTTTTCACCAACCTTGTTGAAGGCGATTGCCACCTTAGAAGGTAAAATGGGCATCACACATTTGATATCTGAATAGTTGCTAAAAACCCATGCCTCCTGGCTAGTCAACCCATCTTCTGGCTGCTTGAACTGCATGGATTTTACCCCCACCTGATACACCTTCCCGTTGGTTATGTTTAATGTCTTTGTGTACTCCTGCCAGTCAGAAATAGGGCCACTAATAATATATCCAGAACTTTCATACTGAGGGAATAAAGGGAATGAAACAGATGTCACACCGTCGGTGACGGTAATTAGGTACTCATAAACACCTTCGACAGGATCCCATGATATACCAAAACCTGCATTAGTTGGGGTAAGTTTTACATTTTGGGGTATGGCTGGTGATTCAGGGGTAGGTGGCTGTTCGATGGGCCAAATGGGATAGGTTTCGCATGTCCCACCATAGCCCTGGACGCCATAAAGACTTACCACCTTTCCAATTACATCCACAGTGGCCCGATCTGGAAATAGGATCTGATCCACTATTTGCTCTGCCACCTTAATCTGCTCTGGTTTCTTTACCACCTGCCATCCCACGAGGCTGCTATAGTTAGTAAAGGTCCATTTCTTCTCGGTCAACTCCGTCTCAAAACCCTCCTTGTATATAGTGGGGAGCATGACCACCTTTTTGGTAAGCCCTATGTTGTAGATAAGCTTCCCATCTTCAATATTTCCCTGAACCTTCAACTGCTTCTTTTCAAATCCAAATGCCTCCACTACGATACTGAGGGTATCCTTTTTTTCAACCGGAACAAGTTCAAAGGAATAATTGCCAGAGGCGTCAGTAAGCGTATCAAACTCAAGGGAATCATAGTATAAGGTCAGATGGGCGTTAGGTATAGAAGCTCCCTCATCTCCAGTCACCTTGCCTTTTAAAGTAAAGGTTTCCACCTTCTCTAGCTGGGCATCTTTGGTGACATTGGGATTAGCAGAACTCACAGACACACTACTTGCTACCTTTGAATAACCAGTTTTTGTAAATGTCAATGTAAACTGAACAGGTTCATTTGCCTTTAGGGCAGAGTAGGCTAAGGTGTATGCCCCATCTGGTCCTGTAACCGCAAATATCTCCTGGCCCTCTATGGTTACCAGTGCTCCCTTAACAGGGGTCAAGCCCCCCGCCTCCGTTACTGTTCCACTGATCTTTCCTGAAAAGGCAGTGCCTTCCTTTGGAACATAGACAATCACAAAGGGATACAATCTCAAAGTCTTACCCGATGTTTGGTTAAGGCTATTCCCACTGAGGACAAAACCTGCGCCATTTACGATCTGCCATTTCTTGTCTTTGAAGACAAGTAGATAGAGGCTACCATCCCCTGCGTTAAGTTTGGTAGCTAGTTGATTTATACCCATGCTACCTTGAATTATGTGTGTTGTCTGAATGGATATAGAGGCGCAGAAACATGCCTTCTCCGAGGTTGTAGGTTTTCCTAAAGAATCCACTATCTTTATATCCGCACCAGAAATCACAATTGGGTCTTTCAGGCCAGTATCTGTGGCAATCGAATCAAACTTAGGTATAAATTTATTTGACTTATATGGAGTTACTGCAACGGTAATGTCCTTTTTGAGTTTCATGTTAGAGACAATCACCTTTGTTGTGGCATCAGAAGAAGAGAGTGTCTTAGGAACCGGTTTATCCATGCCTGATGGGAGTGAAATTGCCTTTAGACCCCCCAACTCCTCCTCACACCCTTCACAGGTTAATTCTCCTTCTGGCAGTTCCAGTTTGGTCTTGTTTTTATCCACAGGTTGCACAAACATGTATGCATCTTTACCTTTTTCAGTACTTACAAAACCATATGTGAAGTCAGGGGAGTTTAACTCTGCAATCACTTTCCCCTCTTCCTCTTTTAAGGCCAAGGCTGTGGTTCCAAGGGGTTTTTGATCTAAGTTTACATAGACCTCACTCCCTGCAAGCTTTGCAAGGCCGATGGAGCTTAGCTTGCTAAAGGATTTCAAGGTAAGCTTCAGATTTTTCAAATCGTCCAAGGAACCCTCAAAGCCAGTGATATTCTTGAGAGAATTGAATACATTCGTGTAATCATCAGCAAAGGCATTGGCCCATTCGTTGAGTTGTAGGGTTACAGGGGTAAGAGCAGTAGAAGCTAATCCTGCCTTCTGTTCTTCGGTTAGCTCCCAGTCAAGGTTACCCTCATCCTTTATATTCTCGGCCAAGTAATCTAAGAGTTTGACGGTATATTCACCCCCAATCTTTTGAAGGGCATAGCTTAAGAGCAACAAGTTGGCGTTTTCAGGCACAGAGATCTTTAGAGGATTTAGCTCCTTTGGTTTCTTCTCTCCTATCACCTCTTCCAGGAGCAGGGCTATTTCAGCTTGGGCCGCTGATATTGCCTCCTCAGGTGTATATCCCTTTTTCATGTAATTCTTTATCTTTTCTGAGGCCAAGTGCGTTACGATGTTTACATTGGCGCTTGTGCTACCTGATACATATTCAACGCACTTTAAAGGCTCTGAAGTCGTTATGGTTGAGCCGGTGGCTTCATCTAGATAAGCCCCAGAGACTTGGATCTCCACCACCCCTTGGTAATCTCCCACGTCGATGGAAAATTTGCCGTCATTCGACTCTATAGTTCCCTTCCAGGCAGCCGGGGTAATCAAAGAACCGTTACTGTCCACCTTAAAGACTTCCACTTTGCCACCCTTTTGGAAGGGACCTTTTACAGCAGAGCCACTTAGAACCGCACCAGGGGGGGCTGAGCTTATTGTTCCACCGCCCCCATCCCCACATCCGGAAATCGCCAACAAGACTAAAAGTGCCAAACACAGGCCCACGAACCTAAAACCATCTTTCATTTCACACTCCCCCTCTCTTAGTTACTCTGGCAATTGAATTTGATTATTTAGAACAGGTCAAGAAAAAATTAACTATCCCCCAGACCTAAATGGAATCTAAAGTTGCCTCCCTTATGAAACCCACTAAACACCTCGCCCCTCTAAAGCTCCCAAAGATTGAATACTGGGAGGTATGTTTTAGGCCTTTCCACCGTTTCAACACCCACGAAGTGTGCTTTTGGGAAGTGATCACTTCTTTAGGTGGGGTGACAATGGCCCTCCTTGGAGACATCAAAAAATGGGTCCTTTCTCAAACCCAGAGGATATATTAGAGGTCTAAGGCAGTTGAGTTTAGAGACCTTTCTAAAATCAGATTTTTCCTTATAATGGCTGGGCAAAGATCAGTTCACATGAGGGGGGTAATTGGTCTTAAACGGCATAGATCGAATTTTGGATTGGGCCCCTAGCCTAAAAGGTGCAAGGATTGGAGTGCTTTGTAACCAGGCCTCCCTCACAAGGGACCTGGTCCACATAGTTGACCTCCTTTGGGAGAGAGTACCCTGTAGCCTTAAGGCCATATTCGGTCCACAGCATGGGTTCTATGGCCAGGACCAGGACAACATGATAGAGACACCCCATTCCATTCATCCCATCTATAAGGTGCCCGTATATAGCCTTTATGAGTCCCGCAGAGAACCCTCCTCATGGATGCTGGAGGATTTGGATATCCTCCTGGTAGATTTGCAGGATGTGGGCACAAGGGTATACACCTTTTCAAGCACCCTCTTGGGATGCATGAGGATCTCGGCCCAAACCGGCACAAAGCTCTTGGTCCTCGATAGGCCCAATCCCGTAAATGGAATGACCATAGATGGACCCATATTAAAGGAAGGGCTTTTCTCCTTTGTGGGAAACCTCCCAATTCCTTTGAGGCATGGACTAACCTTGGGAGAAATTGCACTGGCACTCAAAGACCACTATCGCCTGGACCTCGATCTTGAGGTTATCCAGTTGAAGGGCTGGAAAAGGGAGATGTCATTTGAAGATACAGGCCTTATCTGGCATATGCCCTCTCCCAATATGCCCTTTACTACCACTGCCCTTGCCTACACCGCCACAGTCCTCTTGGAGGCCACCAACATCTCGGAGGGGAGGGGAACCACAAGGCCCTTTGAGATCTTCGGAGCGCCCTTTTTGGACCCCTACGGGTTAAAGAGGGCCCTAAATCCCAGGTGCTTAGAGGGGATAGTTCTCCAGGAATATCACTTCAAACCTACCTTCAACAAATGGCAGGGGGAGCTCTGCCATGGATTCACCATCCATGTCACTGATAAAAAGGGCTTTAGAGGTAGTGCCTTTATAGCAGAAGTACTTAGGGCAGTAAAAGAGCTTTCCGCAAAGTTCTCTTGGAAGGCTCCCCCCTATGAGTACGAACACGAAAGAATGCCTGTGGACATTGTTTGGGGAGATAGAAACCTAAGAGAATGTATAGATAATGGCGGGGAGATCATGGATCTTATCTCGAGTTATGAGCAGGAACACAAGCAGTATCTAAAGTGGAGAGAGCAGTACCTCCTATATTAGGACTCTTCAGCTACAAGAGCTAATGGACCAGGCAACCCATCTAATATCTGGCATCATTCAGGGGAGATATTTTAAGGAAAGATCAAAAGTCAAAATTGTATTCCCTTTAATCCTAATTGGCGCATTAATACCTGACATTGATATAATCACATATTTTTTTGACAGAAGAGAATATCTCATACACCACCGCTCCTTAAGTCATGGTATCATAACGTCTATACTTTGGACCTCGCTGATCTTACTCTTCTATCACAAAAAAATTTCATTTAAAATACAAGAGCTAAGAAAGTTAGCCTTTGGAGTACTCTTTTCAATCTTAGGGCATCTCTATTTGGACCTCATGACAAGTTATGGCACATCCCTGTTAAGTCCCTTTAGTCACAAAAGGTTTGCTTTAGATGCCCTCTTCATCATAGATCCAATATATTGGGCCCTCTTGCTTTTATCTTTCTCTATTATGAGGGCATTTAAAGTAAAGCCCTCTAAGCTCTATTCAGCATTGCTCCTAGTCTGGCTCCTATACCCCATCTTTTGTCTTACAGTTAAAACTGGCCTCCAGAGTAAAATAAAGGCACAAAGTCCTACCTTATCAGTGGAAGTCCTTCCCGATCTCTTGGCCCCCATTAATTGGAAGGTAATAGAAGCCTCAAAGGATTCTTTGTCCTTGAAAAGCCACAACATAATTACGGGAAAGACAAGATATGTGAGTAGCTTTCTCCCTGTAAGGAGTGAGCCTCTACCAGGGGATCTCCAGAAGGATAGATTCTTGGACTTCTATTTTAATAGGTTCTTAAGGTTTGGGGCAGTATCCAGAGAAGGAGAGAAACTGGAGGTCCTGGACCTAAGGTTTTACCCCACTGCCAACCTCCAGGGCCTCTTGAGCCCAAAAAACCTCCCCTTTAAGCTCACCCTTTTCACAAATCAGGGGAAGGTCTTTTGGTATGAGGTGGGACAGAAGAGATACTATACAAAGAGGCCATCCCCTGATTAAGGGAATAGCCTCCAAATCTTCCATTAACCTATCTTCAATACCAAGGCTGCGCCCGTATCTCCTGCAGCACAGCCTGCCCAGAGCATGTAGCCACCTCCCAAAAGGACTGTCTCCTCAATTCCTTCTATGATGAGCCTCCCTGCGGTGGGCCCTTGGGGATGGCCATAGATTATACTGCTCCCGTAGTTGTTGAACTTATAGGGGTCAATCCCCAATTCCTTGGCCATGTAGATGTCGTTTACTATGAATGGGTTGTGGGTCTTTATCACCTTCATGTCCTTTATGTCCAAGCCTGCATTGGCCAAGGCCATTCTGGCAGAGGGAACAGGTGCCATTGCCATGTAACCCGGCTTTACCCTCGCACAACCATAAGAAATCACCTGTATAGGGATATTCGGATCTGCGCTCAACTCCTTTGCCTTTTCCCTTGTTGTCACGATCAGACCACAATTTCCATCTGCAGGGTGTGTTTGGGTTGCGAATGTAAGTACCCCCCCTGGGATCACAGGCTTCATCTTGGCTATCACATCCTTTTTCACAGGAGTAATCCCTTCGTCCTCTTCTACAAGCTTTGTATCCTTCTTGGTGACAGTGGCCTCCACAGGGAACATATAGCGCCTCTGGAATTCCCTGTCGTTCTTTAGGGAATCCAGATACTGCTCGTACCTCCTAACCGTGAGGTCATCGCACTCTTCTCTTGTAATTCCCGCCTCCTTTGCCACATTTTCTGCGGTCTCTATCATCTTGTTTCCAACCGCAGGGTCTGAGTTGAAATTGTCCATGAGCCAATTTTCTGAGATCACCTCACCACCAGGTCCGAGGGGATTAGGCCAAATGGTATGTGGACCGTTGGAACATCTGTCTGCAAGCATCACATAGACGTTCTTGAATAACCCCAACTCTACACCCATGGCCCCAAAGAATAGGCATGTAGTGGAGGTGGTGCATGCCTGGCTCATGGCCACTGCAGGGACCCTTGCCCCCATCATATGGGCTGCCCATGGGCTGGAATAGAACTGATGGTGCTGCCCCACGGTGTTTCCAAAGATGACATAGTCGAATATAGTGGGTTCCCATTTTTTGGACTCTAACCACCTCTTGGCGGTTTTTGCGCCCAATTCAATGGCATTGTCCAAGGCAAGGGACCCCTGCCACCTGCAAAAAGGTGACGAATAGTACCCCTTGTAAGGAATAAAAGAGTTCTTCAACATCCTGTATTACCTCCTCTTTTTAAGTATCTGACCACTTTCCGTATCTCTCCCTCAGCAACCTGTGAAGTATCTTGCCAGTGGGAGTCCTCGGCATCTCCTCATCTCTTATAAAGTCCACAGACTTGGGCCTCTTGTATCCTGCCAGCCTTCCCTTGCAATGCTCTATTATCTCCTTTTTGAGCTCCTCTGTAGGTTCAAAGCCCTGGTGTAAGACTACTACTGCCTTAATACTTTCACCCCACTTGGGATCAGGCACCCCTATCACAGCCACGTCCTTTACTGCCTTGTGGGTAGCCACCACTGCCTCTACCTCAGAGGGATAGACATTTTCCCCGCCTGTAATGATCATATTGGCCTTTCTATCCACAAGGGTAAAGTAGCCATCCTCATCCTTTCTGGCCATATCCCCTGCAGAGGACCAGCCCTCAAAGAATGCCTGGGCAGTCTTCTCTGGTTCCTTCCAGTATTCCTTAAAGAGCATGGGTGTCCTGTAGTAGAGCTCTCCCACTTCCCCAACAGGGACCTCTTGCTTGTTTTCGTCAAGGAGCCTGATCCTATCAATACCAAATATCTCCCTCCCTATACTCCCAAGCTTTGTAAATTGCTCCTCAGGCCTTAGCAGGGTTACGAGCCCTCCCTCGGTGCTTCCATAGGCCTCCCATAGCTCTGCATTCTTAAAATACTCCATGATTGCCAGTTTTAGCTCTTTTCTGGCAGGAGCCGATGAGATCAAGAGCTGCCTAATGGAAGAGACATCAATGCTCCCTTTGATCTCATCTGGGAGGGCAAGTATCATCACATAGTGAGTTGGAACCAGGGAGGTAAATGTTATCTTGTATTTTTCAATGGTTCTCAAAAGGTCCTCTGGGTCGAAACTGACCATATTGTAGACGAATACAGGGGCAGTCACCAGGGTATAGCAAAAGCTATAAAAGATGGAATTTACATGGCACATCGGCATAACAAGCATGACCTTATCTGTCGGTCTCACACCCATATTTATATCGTTGAGGTAATACTGTGCCATATAACTTTCGTGTGTTCTTACAACCCCCTTTGGTCTGCCTGTTGTACCAGAGGTATACATTATAGTCCAAGGATCATCAGCGTCTACTAAGTAATCTACCTCATTAGGGTCAGAGTTTTTCAACCACTCTTCATAGTGAATGTAGCCCTCAGGAGCAGGACCATTCCCTAAATATACATATGCATTTTTCGGAACACACAACTTATCCTTGATCTTATTTATCTTTTCTACGAAAGGCTCTTCAACAATAAATGCCTTACATTCTGCATGGTTAACTATGTACTCAATCTCTGGTCCCTCAAGCCTAAACATTACAGGGACGATTATCTGTCCGCCTTTGGCGCATCCAGCATATATATCCATCCACTCGCCCCTGTTGTATGCTATGGTCGCAAAGGTGTCCTTGTAGTTTACGCCCAGAGAACGCAACCCGTTGGCTAATCTACAAGCCCTCTCGTTCCACTCCTTGAAGGTATATTCCTTGAACTTGTCCTGCCAGCCCAACTTGTTGGGATAGTGTAAGGCGTGCATTTTTAAGACAGTGCCCATGTGCATCCATTTACTTCTCATCTTCAACCTCCCTTTTATTTGATTCTATTAACTCCCATGCAAAAAGAGCGGCCCCAAAGGCACCAGCAAGCTGTGGAAATGGCGGGACCAGTATCTCATTCCCGGAGATCTCCTTTGCCATCTCTACCAGATAGGGATTGTGGGCCACTACCCCACCTGTCATAACCACCTTTTGGCTTAAGATATCCATTTCGAAGACCCGCTTTAAAACGGAGAGAAAAAGACCTTTTACTATGTCTTCCACCTTTTTCCCTTGTCTTATCTTCTCTAAGACCTCTGTAGCAGTGAAGACGGTACAGTAACTACCAAGCTCCACCATGTCCTGGCTCTTGCGGGCCAATTGGTCCATCTCCTCCAAAGGGATGTTCAACCTCAAAGACATCTCCTCCAAGAATGCACCTGTGCCTGCAGCACACTTTCTGTTCATCTTGAAGGAAATCCTTCTGCCCTTCTCATCCAGTTTGATCACCTTGTTATCCTGTCCACCTATGTCTATTACGGTTATTGCCCCAGGATAGAAGAAGTAAGCGGTCTTTGCATGGCAGGCGATCTCCGTCCTGGTCTCATGGGCAAATTCCACATTCCTCCTCCCATAACCTGTGCTTACGCAGAAAAAGCCCATCTCCCTCAGGTCTGGGATCCCATCGGCGGCAGAGGTGAAGGCCTCCTCTGCAGTGGCCTTGAAGTCAGTCCCAGAACGCCTTATGTCTTGGCCTACAAGCTCTTTGTTTCTCTCCAAGATGGCCACCTTGGTCCTGGAGGCCCCTACATCCACCCCAACATAGTACATCAGACCTCCTCCAACTGCTCCACAAAGGCCTCTATGTTGGTCTTGGCCTGCTCCTCGGAAAAGCACCTAAGGTCATTTAGATCGCCGTTTATCACAAGGCATGGGATATTCAATCTCTTTGAAAGCCTCTCTGGCATACCATATCTATTGTTGGAATTGTTGGGGCAGGTCTTGGCATCGTGGAATATGATCCCATTGAACCTGAAAAACTCATACATGTTCTGGATGTAGGACTCTTTGTAATCTTCATCCCGCACTATAAAGAGCTCTGTATAGGCAAGGGCCATGCTCTCGAAGGGCTCCTCAGGATCCAATTGGTCGAAGATCCAGCTGTTGCAATAGGTGGAGGCCACAACGCAGGTCTTAAGGGAAGAAAAGAGCTCCGAGAGGGACCTCAGCTTCCCCCATATGGGCATGCCTTCCCAGTATACCCTGTGCCTCTCCTCAGGTACCCCCGGGATACCCTCCTTGGCCCTCTCCTTTAGTTCTTTTAAGAGCACCTCATAGTATTCATTGGCCTCTTTAGTCCCCCTCCCCACAACAGCAGGTCCCATATGTATTGTGGCATCAAAAAAGGTCCAGGGAGATGGTATGTGTGAGGCTGTCTCAAGGCATGCCCGCCAGAGCTCTGAAGTCTTCTTAGAGAGGGCAACCACCTCCTTGAACCTGTCCATATCGAACCTTTGGCCTGAGACCTCTTCAAGTATTGGGATCAAGGCCTTTATCTGCTCTGCCACATCCTTTATGTGAAAATCCTGGATCTTACCCAAGGACCTATGTGTAAAGACCCCTATCACAGGCACATCGAACTCCCTTCCATAGAAGGAGAACCAGTCTTTCACATCCCTGCACTGATTCGTATTGAATACCAGCACGTCAGGCCTTGGAGGGGCCTCTATATTGTAGGACTTCTGAAGGGGGGTCTTCTTTGCAAGGTAAGAACCTATGTCGCTTGTAAGATAGGAACAGATATCAGGGGAATAGCCCAGCTGGTTGGCATACGGGATCAGCTCCGTAGCCATCCTGGAGGCTCCTAACATGGCACCGTGGTTTTCAGGGAAATACACCAAAAACCCCATCCCCCTTAAGAGCTCTGCAGGGCCTACACTGGTACACCAGGCGATCTTTTTGGACTTCGTCCTCGAAGCCTCATCCAGCTCATAAAAGTGGTCAGACATTACCTTTTTCAACAACTTTGTGGCCTCGATAGGCTTAGCCTCTACTCTCATCAGATAGCCTCTCCTATGATCTCAGATATGTCCATGATCTTAAGCTTTCCCCTCTTCTCTTTGGGAAGGGCCTTGTGACCCTTTCTCAAGGTGTCTTTGCAGGCAGCACATCCAGAAACTATGATATCTGCACCCACTGAGAGGGCATCCATTACCCTATCAGAGGCCATACCCACTGCCATATCGGGGTTATTGGCCATAACCCCTCCTCCGCCTCCACAGCACTTGGCCTGGAGCCTATTCCTGGGCATCTCCACCAACTTTAGACCCGGGATGGCTTTCAGTAAATCCCTTGGGGGCTCAAAGATCTGCAATGCCCTACCTAAATCGCAGGGATCGTGATAGGTGACCTGCGCCTCAATCGGCTTGGTGAGCTTCAATCTTCCCTCTTGGAGTAGCTTATGGAGATATGTGACGGTGTGGTGCACCTCCATCTTGAGATCCACTACCTTGGGATAGATCTTCTTGAAGGTCTTAAAGCACCCGGCACAAGGGGTTACCAGCTCTTTTGCGCCTGTGGCCGCTATGGCCTCAGCCACCCTTTTGGCATGGCCTTCAAAGGCATCACTACCCATGAGGTAGAGGGGAAAGCCACAACAGTTTTCTTCTATTCCAAGCACTGTGTAGTCCACTTTTGCCAGATCAAGGGGTTTGATGAGGCTAGGTACCATCTTCATGTCCAGGTAACTGGGCACACAGCCCATGAACAAAAGGGTATCTGCCCTGGCTCTTAGGGTCCCCTGCCTGATTTTCTCCTTTAGGGCAGGGGGATAGACCTGGATCCTTTCCTCCTTGGGGCTTGCGTAGACGTTTCCGGTCTTTAAGATATTGTCCCTCACCCCCAAGACAGGCTCAGGGGTAAGACCCTCTTTGTACAGGTATCTTCTTACCCCTTCCACTATCTCATCCACCTTTATCCTGGCGGGGCAGAAGTAGGTGCAGGCCTGACATGTGGTACAGCTATAGAAGGCCTCTGCCAGCTCCTTTGAAGGCTCGATCTCTTTGTTCATGAAATAGAATGCCAGGGCATTCCTTCCCCTGGCATTCTTTGATTCCCTGTGACTCAGGGCGAAGGTGGGACACCCAAGCCGACAGAAACCGCAGTGAATGCAGGCCAGTACCTCGTTGTCAATCTCCCTTCCAAAGGACCTTGCCCCCTCGGGATTCTCCAAGAGGGGTTGAAAGGCAAAATAGTCGAATATATCACTCTTTTCACCTTCCAGGCCCATCTTCCCGGGGTTCAAGATGTTAAGGGGATCCAGCAACTTCTTGATCCCCCTCATAATCTCCATGGAGTTGCCCAACTGGAGTTCAATATGAGGGGCCCTTGTGAGCCCACTTCCGTGCTCTGCACTCAAGGTACCTTTTGCCTCTATGGCAATACGAACCAGCTCCTCTGAGGCCTCTCTTATCCTCTCCCAGTCCTTTCTATCCCTCACATCTGCCACAAAGGTGGTGTGTACATTCCCATCGCCCACATGACCAAAGGTGGCTATCAGTATCCCATATTTTTGGGAGATACTCTGTGCTGCCTTTATGGTAGCCGGGATCTGTGTGGAAGGCACCCCCAAATCCTCTGCTATGGGGATAAGCCTGTTCCCTGGCTTTATCCTGGAAAGGGTGGGAACGAGTCTGCCCCTTGCCAGCATCATCTCTTCCCTTTTCTTTGGATCGTCCGACCAATCAAACTCCAAGCAGCCATGGGCCTTCATGATCTCGCCTATTCGACCCATGTCCTTTATCACCACATCCTTCGCACCATCTGCCTCCATAAGGAGCAATGCCTCTATCTTTGAGACATCCCTCTTCAGCACCTCCTCAACTACCTTAAGAGAAAACTTGTCCAGGATCTCACAGCCCGCCAGCTTTATGCCGGAGGTAATCACCTCTGTCACTGCCTCTCCCGCCCTGTTTACATCTCCAAATATGGCAGTGGCCAGGGCACCGTACTCTGGTTTGGGCTCAAGTTTTACCACTATCTCTGTGATCACCCCCAAAGTACCCTCAGAGGAGGCAAAGAGATGGGTCAAGTCATAGCCCAAGGAGGATTTGGGGGCAAAAGTACCTGTCTGGATCACCTCCCCATTGGCCAGCACCACGGTGAGACCCTTGATATAGTCTTTGGTGGTCCCATATTTCACTGCCCTGTGGCCTGAGGCATTGGTACTCACCATACCACCTATTGTAGCTATCACTTCACTCCCTGGATTTGGGGGAAACATTAATCCTTGCTTTGCCAAAACCCCATTGAGGTGGGCACAAATCACCCCCGGCTCTACCCTTGCAAAAAAGTTCTTGGGGTCTATCTCCAAGATCCTATTCATAAGATGGAGGTCCATTAATATTCCACCCTTTACAGGGAGCACTGCCCCTGTGACACTGGTCCCAGAACCCCTTGCCACCACAGGGATCCTCTCTTTGGTGGCAAGCTTCAAAATCTGAGAGACCTCCTCTGTTGTCTTTGCAAATACCACATAATCAGGGACCCCCTTGTGCACAGACATGTCCCTGGAATAGGCAAGACACTCTACCCTGTCGGCAAAGACCCTTTCTTTGCCCACAATAGCCTTTAACTCTTCATAAATGGCCATGAAAGTCCTCCTTAGGTGGTACGTCCTTTTTAAAAAAGTTGGGCCCTACCCACATACTTAGGGGTTGTGAGGGAGAGGCAAACTTTGAGACTATCCTATAGAAGGCTTAACCCCCCATTGGAAGTTACTCGGTAAAGGTTGTAATATGGATCTTCCACAACAGAACCGATTGGCTACTATTTAGCTATATCATAACTACAAAGTTTGAAGCCCTGTGTCAAGGAGAATCGAGGCCCAGGCCCCTAAAAGGATAGAGGGCTTACAACCACCTGTCTACCAGACCCCTTATCTCTATCTTGTCCAGCCACCTGATGGCCTTACGCACCTCTGTAAGGAGACTATACGAATAGATATAGTTTACCATGATACCCAGGGCATCCCTTATGGCCCTCTCGGACCTGTTCGAGAGAAAATTTACGTTTTTCAACGAGACCGTTGCGCCATTCCCCAAATGAAAGTTGGCCACAGGATTAAGGGGCTTGCCGTCTTTGGTCTTTTCTTCGGTTATGTATTTATAGGCTATTTTTCTTAGGGGTTCCTCTAAGACCTCCACAAGGTTTTGGTCATTGGCCCATTCTAAAGAATCAAAAACTTTAGACAGCAGATCTGGAAGGGTGGTTAGATCCTTCTCAGATTTATCGAAGGACCTCAAGAGCCTTCTGAGCTTAGAACCCTTAAAGAATTCCACAACGTTCTCCCTTTTTAAGAGAAATCCATCAGCCTCTCCCAATAGTATTGGCCTTAGATATCTCGTATAAAAGCCGGGCAGTGGACTTAATGTGGCAAAGTTCCTTATGTTGGGCTCTCTTTTGGTGATAAACTCTACAACCTTGAATATGAGTACCTTCCCGAGCCCTAAACCTGCAAGACCGTTTTGGGTGTTATTTATAGAATAGAAGATGGCAGTATCTGGTCTGGGAAACTCCTTTCTCCTTTCTCCCACTATTTCATCAATATTTCTCACGATCCCTTCTGTGAGGGCTACCTCTATGAATACAATGGGTTCCATTGGCCAGATTTTGTGGTAGAGGGCAAAACATCTCCTATCCTTTCCCAACCTCCCCCCCATCTCCTCTATGGAACTCATGGGGTGGACCAAATCCCGGTTCTTGATAATCTCTATCTGCCTATAGGGGCTATCCAGGGTAATCTCCTCCAGATACAGAAAACCTTCCTGAAACCAGTTTTCAAAGAGATGCGATATATCCCTCTCTAAGGGGCTTAAGGAGGTTCCTGCCTTAGGCGTGAGGTTTAAGATATCACCCCTCATATCCAACAGGAATTTGAGTCCTCCCGGCCATCTCACAAGGGCACGCAACTTCTTAAACCTGGGACTCAAGGTGGCATCCCTCAATTTTGTTAGGAGCTCCTGCCAGCCTTTGTCGTCCTCAGAACAGTTCATCACCTCTTTGAGTATGGGTTCCAAGGATGACTTTCTTAAACCGTAATTGGAGACCAGCTCGTTTAAAAACCTCAGCTTCTGCTCCTCACCAAGCCCACTGTAAAGGAGCAAAAACTCCTCGATCTCTCCAATCTCTCTGAGCTCTGCCTTGTCCACCTCTTCAAAGAATTTGACCAACCTCTCATATCCCTTGATTTTCCACCTATCCTCCTGGGCCTTCATGGTCTGCCTCCCGCTTTAAAAGGATCTTCAATGGAAACTTCTCCTTAAAGACCTTGTACCTCATACCCCCTGAAACTACCTCGTAATATCTGGATACAAAGGCCCTACCAAATAGAATGGCCAAAAATTTGAGTAACCATGGCTTTGAATAAAAGTTTCTGGCTATCTCATAGGCACAAAGGAGGTCCTCATGGTAGACCCTCTTTAGGGATTCCAAATAGCTCCCGGTCACCTCAGAGGGATGGTCAAAGAGATCTATTAAGGCCCTGGAGGCCAAAACCGCGGATCCAATGGCAAACCTCATCCCCTCCCCGCTGATGGGATCGGAGATCCCAAAGGCATCCCCAAGGAGGATCACAGGGAGATCCCTTCGAATCTCCCAGTTTCTCCTAAAAGGCACGGCATGTAATTTGAGCCTCTTTATATGGAAATCCCCTAAATCTAAGGCCTTAAGATACCTCCATAGTATCATTTTGAGAAGGGATGGTCTCTCAAAAACTGCACCGGTGCCCACGGAGAGGTGATCCCTTTTGGGGAATGCCCAAGAGTACCCTGAGCCCTGAAACCCTATATCAAACCTGGCAGTCCCAAAAAATCTTTCCATGGTCTTTGGGTTGGTGGGATAGACCTCTGACTGCAGTGCCCACACCCAAGGCTCAGGAGGAGATAGACCTGCCTTTCGAGCCACTCTGCTCTGGGCACCGTCGGCACCGATCAAGTATTTGCACCTAAAACTCCCCTTATCTCCAAAGACCAAGAGGTCGCCGGGTCTACCCTTCATCTCCATAAAATGGCATCTTTCATAGAGCCTTGCCCCTCGGGCACAAGACTCTTGGAGGACAAATAGATCCAACCTCTCACGCATTACCATGCTTATTACAGGCCCATCGGAGCTCTTCACTGCCAAAACCCTTGTCTTGAACTCCAGTGCGGCCCTGTAGCACTCCTCCTCTATCACCCCTCTTATATCCAGAGGCAGAAGAGCTCTAGCAGCAGGGGTCAGACCGCCCCCACAGGCCTTGTACCTTGGAAGGGGGTGCCTTTCAATCACGGCATTGCTTATCCCATAACCGGAAAGGAGATAAGAGAGAGAGGCCCCTCCTATTCCTCCCCCTACTATTATAACGTCATAACTGTGGGACAAGCCTTCACCTCTGAGTTCGGATCATTCAAAACCAATTACCCTGTAAAGCCTTACAGGCTTAGAAAGACCCTTTATGAGTGTCTCTCCCCTCTCTTCCACCTTAACAGTATCTTTCAGAAGAGATAGGGTCCTTTTGGTTATCAAAATCTCATTGGGTCGGGCCAACGCCTGGATCCTTGCCGTAAGATTCATCTCCTTCCCAATGATCGCATAGTCCTTAAAAAGACTGGATCCTATGGTACCCAGACTCACATATCCACTATTGATTCCTATCCCCACATCAATATTATCGTGGAGCTCTGTATTTAGCCGCTCCAAAAGATCTTTTATCTCCCAAGCGAGCTTTACTGCCCTGTACGCATGGTCTTCGATTTCAATTATGTCATTAAACACTATGATTATCCCATCGCCGAGTATCTTATAGATTGTACCTTCATAGGCGTGAATTAACTTTATGATATTGTCAAAATATTTGTTAAGTATATCCATCGTATCTTCTGGCTCATTGATTTCAGACAAACTTGAAAAATCCCTTATGTCCACAAACATAATCGTCACAAATTTTCTTTTAAATGG
Organism: uncultured bacterium; assembly: GCA_938002815.1. Taxonomy (GTDB): domain Bacteria; phylum Desulfobacterota; class DSM-4660; order Desulfatiglandales; family CALKZT01; genus CALKZT01. Next base: position 64,205 of record CALKZT010000034.1, on the reverse strand, counting down.
AATTTCCATCTGACCCTTTCCAAGGAGATAATTCATGACAGAAGGGGAAAGATATCTTTTCAAAAATTCAACCTTTTTCAATTCTTCAGATTTGAGTTCCACTTCTCGTTGCAATTTCTCATTCATTGCGGTTAGTTCTGCCCTTGCCCTCTCAAGTTCAGCTGTCCTCTCCTCAATCAACTTCTCTTGGGTCTCCTTAATTCTCCTAAGTTCATTGTTTACCTTCTCTAATTGTGCATAGGCAATGCTCTTCTCTTGAACAGAGCTCCTCAGCTCCTCTATGGTCTGCATAAGGGCCATCTGTGTGGCCTCTTGCCTGCCCTTTGAGGGTATAAGACACCTTAACCTGCTTCCCACAGACATCCTCTCGTATGTAATATCCAGCACAAAGTAAGGGGCCATGAGGATGGTGTTATTCTCTATGGTCAACTCATCTAAGATAAGATCAAGACTCATGAGAAGGGCACATGGAGACTCTCCTTTTATCTCCTCTTCAAGGGAAAGGGGTCTATGCCTGCCCAAAAATAGGCCTTCATGGTCTTCCTCCGGCAAGAGTCTTACAAGCTCCCCCAGCTTTTTCTCCTCCTGCCCCTCCCTGAGGTAAAGTTCCTTTCCCTTCCAACGGAGCAAGAGTTCCTTTTCAGGTTTTAAAGACTCAAGGATCCTTTTAGGGTCATAGGGCGCCATGATGCACTTTATGTTTGCAGGGGGAAGGTTCCAGAGGGTAGGGATAGAGCTAAGTATACCTCTGGTGTAGAGGTCGCCCATCATGTCTTCATTGGGGTCCATATCTTCGTGGTACTGAATCAAGATCACCGTTCTCATAAGCCCTTCAGACTTGTCGTAATAGGGATGGATAGCAACTCTTATTTCTTTTGTATCGTTAAATTGTCTATTAAAAAATCCAAGTCTTTTAAATCCATCTGTAGGACTCGAAAAAAGCTTCGTAAAATAACCCAACTTTCCCCAAGAACTGAGGTTGGCAGCCGAAAAACCACAATTGAAGAAAAAATTAGATTCTCGAACCCTTTCCCTTGCCCTTTTCAATATTGTATAAAAATTTGAAAGCGCCGTCCATTCTTCTTCATTTAGGAAAAATTCTTCAGGTGTTCGAAACAAAGAAGATGGATATTGAAGCCCTTCAAAGAGACCTGAAATGGTTCCAGTTTTGTGATATAGATATGTAGCTATTATCTTTACATTTCTGTTGCTTATACAATCGGGCCTACTCATAGGCCATCCAAATTACTCTAACTTAAAAAAACTGTTCTTTTTTCCTTTAAATTTTTGCCGATAAAAGAATTCCAAATACTTTGTAACGGAGTACTTCATATTAAACCTTGAAGATATCTCTTGTATACCCCTAATTTCCTTGAAATAGGAGAGCTTTTGATATATATCCATACTTATCCGATGCAGGAAATCTGACCTCACAAGGGTCTCATCCACCTCAAATCCCCTTGCCTTCATAACCCTTGGACCTGTGAATATTATCAGGGCATTGGGTTCTGCAATAATTATATCCCCCAAGGCAGCATAGCTGGCTATGGCACCTCCTGTGGAAGGATCTGCCAAGATACTTATATAGGGTAGGCCCTGTTCTTTCAGTCGGTTCACTGCCTCTATGGTCTTCACCATCTGCATAAGGGCCAATATACCCTCGTAGAGTCTTGCACCTCCTGAGCAACATACAGAGACTAAGGGCAATCTTTCCCTTATGGCATAGTCTACCACTCTTCTGAACTTTTCCCCAAAGACCACCCCCATGGAACCACCACAGTAGTGAAACTCACATATGGCTGCTGCTACCCTGAAGCCATTTATCCTTCCTGTACCCACTACAAGGGACTCCTTGAAAGGGGAGCGGCCTTCCTGTCTCCTTAAAAACTCCCTGTAATATTTGGTTATATAGGTTTCATCCAAGAGATCATACACCGTAAGGTTGTGGTAAAGCTCGTGAAAGCTCTCCCCGTCCATGAGGCAGTCTATCCAGCCAGACGCACCCATGACATAGGAATAACCACACTCAGGGCATATATGGTAGTTGTCTAAAAAACTTTTGAGAGGTACCAGCTTGGAGCAGCCCTTTTTCCCATCAGGCCCTGTCTCCTTTGAGCCTATGCAGTGAACCATATCTTGGGGGTGACCTTCTCCGTTATGGGCCCCATAGTCATCTGGCACCTCTGTCATGGGACTGTAGCTGACAATTTTGATGTCAGGGGAAGGTCTTTTAAAGGCAGCCCGGATAGGTTTTTCTATGTATTTCATTATGTCGTGGAGTGGACCAATCTTTCTTTGGATCCCATAGGCCTTGGCCCTTGAAGACCTTCTCTTCAAGAGTTTCCTCATCCTGGCCCTAAAGACTATCTTCAAAGACCTCTCCAAAAAGCGGGAAATGTTGCTCACAAACCCATCTATATCATCCACCTTTTCAGGGGATGGGACCACCAGGTCTATCACGCCAAGCTTCCTCAGCTCCTTTGCTGTGGGCCTTAGGATGTTTAGGGCATCTTCTACCCTGGTAGGGTCCCTGAATATGATGGAGGCCATGCTCTCAGGTGGTGCAGTGGCATACATGGCATCCTCCATCTGCCCCCTTATATCTGTCACCTGAATGGCCAAGGCACCTCCGCTACCGCCCTCTCCCAAAATGAGGCTTATAGTCCTTACTGGTATCGTCAAAAATCTCTTTATCAAATGGGCAATAAAAAAGGCCTGAAACCTCTGGGCAGAATACATGGATATATCGGCACCATATGTATCCACTATGGTAAAGAGGGCAGTATGTTCTGGATCCTCCTTTTCTGAGATATCCAGGATATCCAGGATTGCAGAGTGATCATCACTTGTGAGCATACCATAGTTCAGTCTCTTCAGTTCCTCAGGGCCTCTTAGGTCCTCAGGTTTTGGCTTTTGTTGTCCTATCACGTAGAGGAGCCTTCCGTTGAAGTTGGCCTTTCCCAGAACCAATGAGCCCTCTTCTGGGACTGGAAGGGCCACGAAGTCGTGAAAGAGGCCCTTGATTATGTCTGATGCCCTTGGCCTGAAGGGATGCCTTGTCCTTCTCTTGAAGAGCTCCAAAAGGTTATTTTGTCCCTCAGCCAACTTATTCTACCTTTCTTGCCCTTTTGAAATAGTCCTTTAAGACCTTCTTGTGGTCAAAGACCAGTGGGCTTGGGAGGCTATCCTCTGTGAATACACCCACCTCTGCTGCATCGTCCCCTGCCTTAGGCTCTCCCTCTGCCTCCGCTATGAATACGGTGGATATCACATGATATCTGGGGTCTCTTCTGGGATCGGAGTAGACACCCAATAGCCCTTTCAACCTGATCTTCAAAGAGACCTCTTCCAGAGCCTCCCTTGCTGCGGCCACCTCAACGCTCTCCCCATAGTTCACAAAACCCCCTGGCAATGCCCAGCCAAAAGGAGGGTTCTTCCTCTTAACCAGCACAATACCTCCAGCCAGCTCAATTATCACATCCACTGCAGGATAGGGATTCTTGTATACCATTACCTTCTTCCCACAGTTGGGACACATAAGGTAATCCTTCATTATACCCCCCCTTGATCTTTGGATTTCAAAATATACCTCATGCGCTCAAATGTGGTAAAACCTCCGAGGATAGCGATCACCATGAGCACAAATTCAAAAAGATATAGACCAACATACGGGATCCAGCTCAAAAGGCTTCCTCCTATAAGAAGAGAGATCCTCTCCGGTCTCTGCATGAGCCCCACCTTGCAATCGAATCCCAGGCCCTCTGCCCTTGCCCTCGTATAGCTTACCATCAAAGATGCCCCAAGACCAAGGGCTAAGATGAGCACAATAAACGGTTTCCTGCTCAGTGCAAAGTAATAGCTAAGCCCACCAAATATAGCTATCTCTCCTATCCTATCTAAGGTGCTATCCAAAAAGGCACCCTTTGGTGAGGCCTTACCCCTGTTCCTGGCCACGGTCCCGTCAAAGGCGTCGCACAGGCCTGCCAGGGCAAGGCTTAAACCCCCTAACAGGAAGAGACCCTTTCCATAGAAAAACCCTGAGATGATACAGAAGATCAACCCCAAGAGACTTATGAGATCTGGGTTGAGATTGCTCTTGGTCAAAGCCTTCTCAAGGGGCTTGAATTTATTATAAAACCAGGCCCTAAGCTCTTCCCTTGGATACCTGATATTCAAAGTGGACCTTTAAAAAAAGATGGCCCGCACGAAAATTAGGCGGGCCACTGGACCTATTAATATTCTGGAGGCAAGGTCCTTAATTTTGCCAACGAAAATACTGGGCCGTCCTTGCACACAAACTGGTCTCCCACATTGCACCTCCCACACATGCCTATGGCACACTTCATCCTATTTTCCAAGCTTAGGATGATCCTCTCAGGAGGGAAGCCGAGCTTTTCGAGGACGGGTTGGGTAAACTTTATCATGATAGGAGGCCCACACACTATGGCATAGGCATTTTCAGAGCTCTTCACCTTCTGCTCTGTAATGGCAGGGACAAAACCCACATTGTATTTCCAGTTGGGATCATCTGCGGCATCTACAGTTATGTGCATCTCTATGTCATCCCTCTTCTCCCACTCCATGAGCTCCTGTTTGTATAAGAGGAGCCCTGGGTTCCTGGCCCCGTATACCACAGTGATCTTCCCAAATTTGGGCCTATTTTGGGGGTGGAGCATATAAACAACAGAGGACCTCAGTGTGGTAAAGGCGAAACCACCCCCGATGATCACCACATTCTTGCCTTCCATCTCCTCCCAGGGGTACCAGTTTCCAAGGGGACCCCTTATCCCCATTATGTCGCCCACCTTCATGTTATGCAAAAAGGTAGTGACCACTCCCACCTTATTTACGGTAAAGGTCAGGTAACCCTTTTCAGTGGGAGAGGAGGCTATCCCTATGGGTATCTCCCCTTTTCCCGGGACGGAGAGTTCTGCAAATTGGCCCGGCATATATTTAAAATTGGCCTCGTCTTCTGGATTCAGAAAGACGAACTTAAATGTCTTTAAATTCTTATCTTCTGTCTCCACTACGATATCATCTATTTTAACAGGGTAAGGTAAATATGGATTCTTCAATTGGCACCCCCTTATTACGTTTTGCTTTCATTAAATAAACAGGACATTTATCAACCACACATCAATCCTATCACATTTCTTATGTCGATATTTACAGGACAATATCTAACACATCTTCCACACCCTGAGCATTGGATTCCGTTACCATATTTATCTACATAGTACTTAAGTTTATGCATGAACCTTTGTCTAACCCTTTGAAACTTCTTCTCCCTTGGATTATGACCGGATCCATGTAGTGTAAAGAGCGGGAACATACAAGAATCCCAATTTCTTATCCTATCACAATGGTTTTTATAAACTTCATCCTGTATGTCAAAGCACCAGCAAGTAGGGCAAAGATAAGTACAAGTCCCACAGTTAATGCAAGAAAACGCCACATCTTCCCAGTATGGTTCATTGAAAAGCTCTAACTGAGCCTTGTTTTTCAAGGGTGTAATGTCAAAACTAAAGTCCATCTTCTTTTGAGACTCTTTTTTCAAACTCTCCGCCTCCTTTATTTCCCCATCCTGAGCCTCCTTACCCTCCACCTTTGCCAGGAGATTTGACCCTTTTTCTGTTATGGGTTTAATTAGATACTCATCACCCAGATCCCACATGAGCAGGTCAAGCCCCTCTTCACCAAAAGGCCCTCCTGCAGCTGCATTACAAAAACAGGTGGGGCAAGGTTCGTTACATCCAAGACCTACAAAGGTGGTAGACTCATACCGCCTCACCCACCAGGGGTCCCTGTACTGGGGGTTATCGAAGTTTCGCTTTACAATCAAGAATCCATATGCGTCACAGGGCCTAATCCCCACAACCAGTTGGGGCCCAAAATCCTTAGGGGATTCCTTTAGTATAAATGCCCCTTCCTGGTCTTTTGAGAGAGGACATTCAAACATCCTCTCCGATTGAGGGTATATCAGCCCCTTTGGGGAGAGCCTCGTATTGCTGAAATTCAAATCGGGCCTTATTCCATCTTTATATTCTCTGAAAAAGTGGAAATCTCCCTCTTTTGTTGGCACAAAGACCTTATAACCCTTCCTAAGATCCTCGATCACCTTTAGCCATTCATCCTTTTTGAGTACCTTTGATGTGCCCATATCTCTCATCCTTCCTTTGAATGGCGACTATTAATAGATAAATTCGTTGTAATCACTGGTCTTATAGAAATCGAACAAGGGCCTGGTCTCTAAAGTAAGACCTGCCTCCCAATCGAACAGCTCCTTGGCATCCTTGTTCAATTTCTTGGTAAACTGCCTCATTGGAATAGCCACAGGACACACCCTTTCACATGCCCCACAGTCAGTACACCTTCCTGCACAATGATATGCCCTGAGTATATGGAAGGTCATGGTGTCTATGGGATCTATGCTCTTTCCCACCCATTGGGGCTTTGATTCGTCCACAAAACAGGTGGGACAATAACAAAGAGGGCATGCATTTCTACAGGCATAGCACCTGATACACTTGGAGATCAGGTTTTGGAAAAAGCTCCATTTCTTTTCGGGTGGCTGAGTTTCTAACCCCTTTACATCTGAGAAAGGATCCACCTCCGTGTTCTCTGGCACAGGGTCCCCCAATAACTCATCGTAGATCACAGGGTTTCTGTGCTGGCATGTCTTACAATTGGTGCGTAAGAACTCTTCCTTTTTGAGGGTCTTCTCAAATCCAGCCCCCCTTATGGTGAACTCTTTGCCGTCTTCAGAATAGCCAAGGAGCTCTTGATTATCCGCTGCCCTCAAAACCGCCCTGTGGTCGATGGTCCCCTCACAGGGTATCCCCAAGATGTAAAGCTGATCCCTCTTTATCTGGTTCTCCAAGATATGGATCACAATGTTCCTGGAGTTACAACCATTGGCCACAATCCCGATTTTCTCTGTCCTCTTGGTGAGATAATTGGCCAGGTTGAGACAACAATTGCTGTCCCAAAGGAGCTGATCTACATCCTCTGCCCTCTTGATCATCACAGGCTGGTTCATCAAGGGCACAGTGCCTTTCTTGTAACCTATGAACACATCCACCTTCCCTTGGCCCAATAACTCCCTTGCCCTTTCCCTGATCTTTTCGGTGTATCTGATCATTACGCCACCTCTGCTCTCTGTTTTATGAGGTACTTAGCCGGCCCAAGTGCGCCCACTGCATTGGCCACCTTTGTGGCCACCTCCACAAACTTAGTGGCCTCAGCAGAGGAAATCCAAGAGAAATGAAGTCTCCCAGGTTCAATACCGATGTGCTCCAGAAGGCCTTTTAGGAGTGCAAACTTTCTTCTGGCATAAAAATTCCCCTCCAGGTAGTGGCAATCCCCGGGATGGCACCCAGAGACCCACACCCCGTCTGCTCCCTGTCTGAAGGCTGCCAGTATAAACTTAGGACTCACACGGCCAGAGCAGGGTACCCTTATTACCCTGAAATTGGGAGGGTATTGTAACCTACTTACCCCTGCCAGGTCAGCAGCACCATAGGTGCACCAATTACACAAAAAGGCTGTAATCTTGGGGCTCCATTCATTCATATCATTCTCCTCATAGCTGGTTTATCATTGCCATAATTAGCAGTTTCCAAAGACCTATAACCGATCTTCGGCCTAATACAGGAATACTCCCATCACAAGGCCCAATATCCGGCCAAATTTAGTCACTTGCAATGGAAGTACCCCTCTACCCATTCGTTGGTAGGACAAAGTTTTTCCTCTAAGCATCACCCTCCAGTGGATGGAATCTTCCCCTACATTTGGGCCAATAAACTGAATGGGCTCTTTTTTAGCCCCCTACCCCTATTCGCCTGCCTATACCCAAAGGGAACCCTTCTGGGCCCATGGTCTATCCCCCGAAATCGAATCCTCTTTTGGAAAAGGCCTGATATAGGGGCACAAATAGTCCAACAGGTCCACCATTTCATACCGATTTACTACTTTTAATGTCAAGGAAATTCTAAGAATGGCCTCAAAAGCCCCTGCCCTTCTTTCACCTCTCATATCTGCTCAAGATTCTATAGTAGAGAGGCACGGCATTATGAGTATCCCAAGCCATGCCTAAAAAGGGGAAGGTATCCTTGGAGGGTGAAATTTAGGGCCTAAGCTAAGAGCTCCAGGAGCTGGGCCATTACTTTTTCTATACCGATACTTCTCATGCATATCCAGTCTTGGCAGTCCCTTTTGAAGCAAGGAGAGCAACTTGTATTTGCCCTTACAACACGATCCCTTGGGCCAAATGGGCCTGTTCTTGTGGGGCTTGTGGGACCAAAGAGGGCCACCACAGGGCAACCCATGGCAGAGGCCAAATGCATGGGACCTGTGTCTGTACATACCATCGCCCGTGCATTTTCAAGTAGATATGCCATCTCCCTCAGGGTGGTCCTCCCCGATAGGTCTATGTGGTTATCTTTTGTGAGGGAGAGTATCCTTCTGATATATCCCTGGTCTGCCTTAGACCCTGTAAATACCACCTTGAAGCCCAGCTCACCCCTTATCCTCCCCGCAAGGCCTGAAAACCTCTCCGGTATCCATAACTTGGTATCCCACTTTGCCACGGGATTTATTACGACATATTCCTTTGGTCTCAGCCCCATTGAGCTTAGTAACCCTTCATAGACCCTCCTCTCCATAGGTTCCAAAAAGATGCTCGCATCTTCACTCAAAAACCCTGCACCCAGGGCCTTGGCCACATCGAGGGTCCTAATGAGGGCATGTCTCTCTATGTCTACCTCTATAACCTTTGTGTAGAATAGATAAGAAAGCTCCTTGGAGATACTCAGTCCTATCTTCTGGTCCCCCCTGGATAGAAAGGTGATTATGCCACTCTTTAGAAGACCCTGGAGGTCTATAACGAGATCGTAGTGGACCTCCCTTAGGGCCTTCAAAAACCCTCTAAATCCCTTTAAGTCCTTTCCCTTTACCCAGCTCCTCCTTTTTAGCTCCATGACCCTGTTTAGAAGCGGATTTCCCTTTAGCAAGGGATAGGTAACATCCTCAAGGACCCAGTCTATCTCCCAGTGGGGAAAGTTTAGTTTTAGTGTCCTCAAAAAGGGGATGGTGTGTACCACATCCCCAATGGCGCTCAACTTCACGATAAGGACCTTCATTTGGGTTTCCTTTTAGTCTTGATCCCTCCTTATATGTCTCCCAAACTTATTACTTTTGAGGCCCCATGTCACTAACTCTATGGCGCTGAATCTCTTTGGCTTCAAGGGGAGGTCTTTATCATTTATAATGGGCCCTATGGAGGAAAGGGGCTTAAGACCAAAGGTTCTCACCATAGCTGCCAGCGACCCCACATCAGGGGCAGGTATCCAGGCAGATATCAGGACCATTGCCCTTTTAAGGGCCCATCCCTTATGCTGTGTCACTGCCATAACCATTCAGAGCACCACCCAGGTAAAGGGGGTATATCCCCTTGCATTGGATCTGATCAGGTCCCAGGTGGAGACCGTCTTGTCTGATGGGATCCCACAGGCTGTCAAGATTGGGATGCTCTACGATGAGGGGATTGTGGAGCTTGTATCCCAGCTCATAGAAGAGTATGGGTTCAGAAATGTGGTGCTGGACCCTCTATTTCTCTCTTCCACTGGACAATTACTCACCACCCCTCGGGCCTATAAATTACTGGCCAAAAAGCTTCTCCCCGCTGTCCAGGTAATTACCCCCAATGGATACGAGGCCATAGCCCTCTTAAGGGAACTGGACCCCCAAGCTCTTGGGAAGATGGACTCACAGGAGAGTCTCTCTAAAAAGCTGATTGCACAAAGGCTAAAAGCTTATGGCCCCGATGTCTTAATCACAGGGGGTGATTTGGATGGAAGGGACCTACTCCTGGATGAGAGGGGTTTCTATGAGATAGCTTTTGACCCCATCAGGACCAAAAACACCCATGGTACAGGCTGCGTCTTTTCATCTGCCCTTGCCACCTACCTTGCCTTTGGATTTGATTTAAGGAAGGCATTTCGCTATGCTAAAATCTTTGTGGTATCCAGAATAAGGTTAGGCTACCCCATAGGGAAAGGCCATGGGGTGCTGGGCCTTCCATGATAAGGGGACATAAAAGATGACACAGATCTTAGAGGCACGCTTAGGCAACATCACCTCTCAGATGGAATTTGTGGCCAAGGAAGAGGGAGTAGATGTCTGGTGGCTTGTGGAGAAGGTGGCCCAGGGACGGATTGTCATCCCCAAGAATATCCATAAGGCCATAACGCGACCCTGCGGAATAGGGGAGGGGCTGAGCGTAAAGGTAAATGCCAATCTGGGCACCTCATCTGATACCTGTGACCTTTTTATGGAGTTAAAAAAACTCTCCTTGGCAGTGGAGGCAGGGGCAGATACCGTAATGGACCTCTCCACTGGCGGTGATCTCAGGGAGATTAGGAGGAACATCCTGAAAAATTGCCCACTACCCCTTGGCACTGTGCCTATATATCAGGCAGTAGTGGAGACAGTGGAACAGAAGGGTGGCCTTGTGCACTTGACCCCCGAGCACATCTTTAGGGTAATAGAGGAGCAGGCCCAAGAGGGCGTAGACTTCATGACAGTACACTGTGGCGTCACCCTTTCTGCCTTGGAGCTACTAAGGCGCCAGGGTAGAGTAACAGACATAGTCAGCAGGGGAGGGGCCTTTCTTGCCACCTGGATGATCTACCATGAAAGGGAGAATCCCCTTTATACAGATTTCCAGAGGGTCCTTGAGATAGCAAAGGAGCACGACATCACCTTAAGCCTTGGTGATGGGCTCAGACCAGGGTGTATTGCCGATGCCACAGACAGGGCCCAGATCCATGAGCTCATGATACTTGGTGACCTAACAAAGATGGCAAGGGAAGCAGGGGTACAGGTCATGATAGAGGGACCAGGCCATGTCCCCATTGACCAGATAGAGTTAAACATAAGGTTACAAAAATCCCTCTGTGAGGGAGCCCCCTTTTACGTACTTGGCCCCCTTGTAACAGATGTGGCAGCTGGCTATGACCATGTGGCCTGTGCCATAGGCGGTGCCTTTGCCGCCTATTACGGGGCAGACTTCCTCTGTTATGTGACACCTGCCGAGCACCTCTGCCTGCCTTCCCCTGAGGACGTAAGGGAAGGTGTTATAGTGACCAAGATCGCTGCACACGCCGCAGACATTGCCAGGAAAAGGCCCAAGGCCCTTAAGAGGGACCTTGAGATGGCCAAAGCAAGGAAGGCCCTCAACTGGGAAAGGCAGATGGAGCTGGCCTTAGACCCAAAGAGGGCCAGAACTTACAGGGAAAGGAGCCTCCCTGCGGAAAAGGATGTCTGCACCATGTGCGGAAAGTTCTGTGCCATAAAACAGGTAAGGGAGTTCTTGGGCAAGGAGAATCTATTCTGCCCATGAAAGGCTTATGGGCCTATTTACCTATGCAGAAGGAAGAAAAGATCTTCTCCAAGATCTCTTCCGGCAGATCCCTACCCAATACCTCATCCAAGTGCCTTATGGCCTCCCTTAAATCTTCTGCCAGAATGTCTAGTGGTGTATCCCTGCCAATAAGCTCTAAAAAGCCCTTTAGGGATGCAAGGGCACCCTTCAGGGCAACTGTCTGCCTTAGATTTGGAGAGATGTTACTATCCACCATTCCCCCTGATAGGCAAAGCACCTTTTCCTTTATCTTCCCCTTCAGTTCACCGATTCCGAAACCCGTCAATGCGGAGACAAAGGCATAGGGGACACCCTCCGGGAGCATCTTCTCTATATTCTCCATGGAGATACTCGATGGAAGGTCTGCCTTGTTCAGGGTTACTACCGTGTTTTGTGCGTGGCTTCTAATTACCGAGATATCCTCCTCCTTAACCCCCACTGACTGATCTACCACGTAGATTATTACATCTGCTCCCTCTATGGATTCCATTGCCCTTTTGATCCCCATCTCTTCTGCCTCATCCTTTGGCACCCCAATGCCTGCGGTATCTACCAGTTTGACCGGTATCCCCTCCAATAGATAGGGTACCTCCAAGACATCCCTGGTGGTCCCTGGCAAGGGAGTAACTATGGCCCTCGGAGATTCTATCAGTCTGTTCAACAGGCTGGACTTTCCTGCATTTGTCCTCCCTGCTATTACCACATAAATACCCTCAAACCAAATCCTCCTGGATCTGTGGGCCTCTATGAGCTCTTCCATTTCAGGGATCAAATCTCTGAGGGGCAAAAAGGTCAAAGAGAGATCTATGCCAAGCTCCTCCTCCGGAAATTCTATTAAGGCCTCAAGGATAGAGAGTGCCTCCAAAAGCTTCTCCCTCACCGAATCCACCTTTTCTGATAGCTTTCCCATCAAGGCATTTAGGGCCATACTCTGACCCTTCTTGGAGGGAGTTTGGACCAGATCCACTACTGCCTCTGCCTGGGTAAGGTCCAGTCTTCCGTTTAGAAAGGCCCTATAGGTAAACTCCCCTGGCTGGGCAGGCCTTGCCCCTAATCTTATGGTAAGCTCCAGGATACTGCTCAATATGCCGATCCCACTGTGGGACTGTATCTCAGCCATATCTTCCCTTGTGTAAGAATAGGGTGCCTTCATGATGGAGACCAGCACCTCGTCCAATTTATCCCCGGTATCAGGGTCCACTATATTTCCCAATTTAAGAGAGAAGGGCCTTAATGGTCCTTTCTTTTTTGGCACAAATATGGCTGATAGGATTTCATGGGCCTTAGGACCACTTAACCTCACAACACCGATGGCCCCAGGCCCTATGGGTGTGGAAATGGCTGAGATGGTATCCTGTGTCAAATCTTACTGCTGTCTTGCCCTCTCTTGTCTGCGGTTCTGACTCCTAAGCTTTGGATATATCACCACCTTTTTCAAGAGTCCTTCACCTTTGCTCTTGGTCTCCAACTGCCTGTCATCCTTTAGGGCAAGGTGGATTATTCTCCTGTCCCTGGCGCTCATGGGATTTGTGCTCACAGGCCGCCTTAGCCTCTTTGCCTTTTCTGCCATCTTCTTGGCCATTTCCACCAGGCTCTCTCTTCTCCTCTTACGGTAGTTCTCTATGTCCACTACCACTAATACCTTCTTTTCCAGCTGCCTGTTTACAATGCGGTTCAAGATGTACTGTAAGGCATCTAAGGTCTGTCCGTTCTTCCCTATAAGAACACCGGCATCTTCCCCTGTCACATTCAAGGAGATGGAACCATCAGTCATCTCCGCCTCCACCTCCACCTTTCCCTTAGAGACCATGTTCAGAATGGTTTCGGTCACGAGCTTGGCCATCTTCAACGGCAGTTCCTTCTTTCTCTCTTCCTCTTCGTCCCTCTTCAACCACACCTTCACTTTGGCCTTCCTTCCCCCGACAATCCCAAAGATTCCCGCAGAACCAGGCTCCAACACCTCATAATTCAGCTCATCTCTGCTCACGTTCAGGGTCTTAGTAGCGCTCATAATTGCCTCTTCCACGTTTTTTCCTTCGAATTCGTAGAACTGCATTGCCTTCCTCCACCTTATGACAATTTTTTCTGAATGTAATACTGTTGGCCAATCGAGAGTATGTTGTTTACAAACCAATATAGAACAAGACCCGATGGAAAATTAATAAACATGAAAGTAAATATTAACGGCAATAGTAACATAACTTTTGCTTGCGTCGGATCACCTGCTGGTGGACTCATCTTCTGTTGTATAAACATTGAGGCCCCCATAAGCAATGTAAGAACAGGTATACCATATGGAGGATCCATAAAAGGAATAGAAAACGAAAAATCAAAAAGCCTATCTGGAGCAGAGAGATCTTTTACCCATAAGACAAAAGGAGAATGCCTAAGTTCAATACTAGCCGAGAGCACTTTGTAAAGAGCAAAAAAAACTGGGATCTGAACTAACATTGGCAGACAACCGCTCATGGGATTTATCTTGTAGGTGCGATAAAGTTGCATAAGCTCTTTGTTCATCTGCTCCTTGTTATCCTTATATTTTTCCCTTATTTTGAGCAAAAGAGGCTGAATTTTCTGCATTTCTTTCATGGACTTGTAACTCTTGTTGCTCAATGGCCAGAAGATAATTTTTACAAAGATCGTCAATATGATGATACTCACACCATAGTTCTTTACGTACTCATTGCAAAATTTCATACCGTATAGAAGAGGTTTGGCAATAAAATCAGTCCACCCAAAGTTCACAAGGGAAGAGAGGTCTGTCCCCGCCTTTTTGAGCTCTGTGAGGTCCTTTGGCCCTATATAGAGACTGTAATTCCTTGAAACTTTACCCGATTCTTGTGCGCCTTCAAAAAGTCTTACCTGAGATATCAATTCCCCCTCTGTTTGGGATAGAGTTAGTTCAGAGTCTATATCAGCATTCAAGAGCAAGGCAGAGACAAAGTATGTGGATTCTAATGCCAAGTAATTAATTTTCCCTTTTATATTCTCTGAAGATTTCTTCTTTTCAAACTCTATCTCGGTAAGTTTTCCATCCTTTGAAATGGCAAAACCGGAGTGAGTTCCGTAGTTCTTTTTTTGACTTTTCTCTCCAGCTATCTTTAAATAGCTTGTAATCTCTTCATTTTTATTTGTCAAAATTTCACTTGTTACGTCAATTTTATAGCTATCCGGGCTGAATTTAAATAGATAGGTTACCACTGGTGTTTGATTTTGGAAATATGTAAGTTTTAGCTCCTTTTCTTGGTCATCTTTTTCAATTTTTATCCTATCAACACTTGTCTCTACATTTAGATTATTTTCCTTTAAGCCCTTTAATAGCCATCTAATATGCTCAGAACTATGTTGAAAATGCTTTACGATATCGACCTGCTCTGTTTTATTGATATCGGTGTAGTAATTCAAGAGTCTGAATTCCTTGATGGAAGGCCCATCTGTTGATAGAAGCATGTGATAAAGAGGGGTCTCTACAGGAATGTCTTTGTGAGAAACCGCTATGGAAGGAGTAGCTGAGTCCTTTTTTTGTTCGATTTCTATTTCCCCTTTCGATACAGGCTTTTGTAAGACCTGTGGTGTATCTGACTCCTTAGGCTCCCTTTGTGGCAGCGGGCTATGGGGTGGAAAGATATAGGACCAAAGCACAAGGACAAGGAAGGATAAGATTATTGCAAGTAATACTCTCTTTTCCATTTAGCTAAATTAAGCCTCCTAATTAAAAGTCTTCTGGGACTAGGTCAGGGGGTCATAGCCACCAGGGTGAAATGGATGGCATTTCAAAAGCCTTTTTACTGATAGATAGAGACCTTTTCCCAACCCATACCTCTTTAAGGCCTCCACTGCATAGGAGGAACATGTGGGATAAAACCTGCACGTCTTAGGAAGCATGGGTGAGATCAAATATTGATAAAATCTAATTAACCCTATAGGGAGGTCTTCCCACTTAACCAGTCTTGCCAATAAGCAATTCTCCCAGCTCTCGTTCCACTTCTTGGTATTTTAGATCTGCCAAATCCCTTTTGGGGAGGATCAAGAAATCGTACCCCTTTGGCAACAAAGACTTATTCAAACGCACAAACTCCCTTATCAGCCTCTTCACCCTATTTCTCCTGGGAGCGGTTGCAATAGCCTTTTTGATACTGATCCCAAACCTAAAGTGCTCAAAATTATTCCTGAGAAGGTAGACTGAAAAATTGATCGAGCTGATCTTTCTCCCCTGGAACCTGACCCGTCTGAATTCCTCTTGTCCCCTAAGTCTATTCTCCTTCGGTAATCCAAACCCTTTGGAGAGGTGGGTACCATTAGACGGCAATCCTCTTCCTTCCCTTTGCCCTCCGCCTGTTTAGCACCTTCATCCCGTCTCTTGTCTTCATTCGGGCCCTGAACCCATGTGTACGTGCCCTCTTAATCCTGCTTGGTTGAAAAGTCCTCTTCATCTCCCCTTTACCTCATCTCATTGATCTATCTCTTTCTATACGAGAAGCTCATCTTTGGTGTCAAGGCAAATGAAAGAAACCCCTAAAAAAGGCAACATCTTACATGGCCCAAACTGAGGTCTCTCTCAGCTGAAGATCCCTTCAAAGACCCTATAAGACTCCTTGATAATTGCCGATTCAGGGGGGACCTTTGAAGTGGGCATCCCCTTGAGATCGTATTCTTGTATGGTGTTGTCTTCATGGAGCACTCCTAAGAGTTCAAGACCTGTAAGGTTGCTCACATCCCCAAGCCCTCCCC
This sequence comes from uncultured bacterium, assembly GCA_938002815.1. Lineage (GTDB taxonomy): Bacteria > Desulfobacterota > DSM-4660 > Desulfatiglandales > CALKZT01 > CALKZT01. Next base: position 48,052 of record CALKZT010000034.1, on the reverse strand, counting down.
CATCCTTCACCCTGTTTACCAAAAGGAATCCCTTTCCAACGTCCAACTTGAGCTCCTTGGCCAGCTCCCATATCCTCTTGGCTGCCTCAAGCCCTCTCCTGCTTGGATCTGATACCACCAACAGGACATCCACATTATTGGTGGTAAGCCTGCTCATATGCTCCATCCCTGCCTCATTATCTATCACTATATAGGGGTAATTACCTATGAGCTTACCGAGATACTCAGATAGGAGGGTATTCGCAGCGCAATAGCAACCAGGACCCTCAGGCCGCCCCATCACTATTAGATCGAACCCATCCCCTTCTACCACTGCCTGCTGTAATTTCATCTCCATAAATACATCCTTTGTCATTCCCACGGAGACGTGTTTTTTCATCTCTTCCCTGGCATTCCCAAGGGTCTCAAAGACTTCCACACCTAAGACCTCGTTTAGGTTACTATTTGCGTCCGCATCCACAGCAAGCACCGGCTTTCTCCCTGTCTCGACCAGGTATCTTATGAGTAGGCCTGCAACAGTGGTCTTTCCGGTCCCGCCTTTACCTGCCATAGCTATGGAAAAGGCCATTTTCTCCTCCTCTCCTATTCTCCTCTAAGATTTAGAACTTTTTCGAACGCAGTCAAGGGATGCTCTCATGGATATGAGGATTTCAGAAAGAAGATGTTCAAAATTTAGACAATGAAATTCAACACTTGATTGACTTTTGAACATATCTACGCTATAAGTATAAATATTCTCCTAGGAGGTAAAGAACAAATGAGATTACTTTTACCGAGATCAAAACTTCTGGCCTCTCTTTCCAAGGTCCAGTCTGTTCTCGACAAAAGGGGTATAAGACCTCTTTTGGGCTATGTAATCATAGAGGCAAAAGATAAGATAAACATCAAAGTTACCAACCTTCAAGTCTATTATGATATTTCTATTGAAGGTACCATAGACAAACCAGGTGGTACTGCCTTGCCTGGAAGAAAGTTATATGACATCATAAAAGAAAGTAAAGGAGAAATTATCAGTATAAATGTCGAAGATAACAAAATCATTATCGATGACAAGGTTACTAACTACAATTTTTATTTGGTAGATTTTGAAGATTTTCCTAAAATAGAATATTTAGACCCATCCAATAAAGTGCTAATTGATGGCAAAATCTTTAAAAAAGCAATAAAAACTGTCTCGATTACCGTTGCAGAACCTGACATGAATCCACACCTCTCAGGTGTGTTCATACAAAAAATGGATGATGGAGACAAGGTCAGATTTATGTCTTCTGACAATCATAGTTTGAGTATACGTGATTTCTCATTACCAGAGTTTAATCGTATCCTACCTGATCATCTTATAATGATCCCAAAATCCAGTATAAACGAGATTCTAAAACAGGAAGATGATAAAGGTCCTTGGAAGATAGGTCTTAAAGGGGACGGGCTATATATTGAGCCATCTGATGAGTGCCTCTGTTATATCACTATAAGACAGGAAGAATTCATAGATTACTCACCACTTTATACGGTGAAGATAGAGCACAAGGCGATCTTGAAAAAGAGCCCCTTTGGGGAATCCCTCAAAAGGATGTCCACATTCCTTGAAGGCTATCTAAAAGATACAGAAATGTATTTTAGAGCTGAGGACGGGGGTAGGCTTACCCTTAAGGCCGTAACAGATGCCGGTAAGGCAGAGGAGGTTTTGAAGGTATCTTATGAAGGTGATGATTTTGTGGTCCACATGAACCCCAAGGAGCTTTTATCCGTGGCAGAGGTGATGGAATCCGATGAGATGGAGATCTCGTTTACAGAGGGGGTTTCTGCCTGTATAATAACAGGAAAGGCAGATCCAGACTATCTGTGTGTATTAATGCCCCTGGTGGAGGAATATCAACAGTGACATATAAAGCCTCTGACATTAAGGTCCTCGAAGGTCTCGAGGCAGTAAGAAAAAGACCTGCCATGTATATAGGCAATACCGGATTCGAGGGCCTGCACCACCTGGTCTTTGAGGTGGTGGATAACAGTATAGACGAGGCCCTTGCAGGTTATTGCACAACCATCTCCGTAAGGCTCTTAGAGGACGGGTCTGTGGAGGTAGCTGACGATGGCAGGGGTATTCCTGTGGACATACACGAGACCGAGAAGGTGCCTGCAGTCCAGGTGGTGATGACCAAACTCCATGCCGGTGGAAAGTTTGATAATAAGATCTACAAGGTGTCGGGTGGACTCCATGGTGTTGGAGTATCGGTAGTAAATGCCCTCTCTGAGTTCTTAGAGGTGTATGTCAAAAGGGACGGCCATATCTATTATCAACGCTACGAAAGGGGTGTACCCACCTGTGGTTTAGAAGTTAGAGGAGATACTCATCTGACGGGTACGACTGTCAGATTTAAACCTGATTCAGAGATATTCGAGACAATATTATGGGATCCGAATTATCTAATAAGAAGACTTAGAGAACTGGCATTTCTCACGAGTGGGATAAAAATAAAATTCCTGGATGAAAATTCTGGGATTTCAAAAGAGTACCAATATGAGGGTGGGATCGTAGCATTTGTAAAGTATTTAAACAGAACAAAAGAGGTCCTTCATCCAGAGCCAATATATTTTAAGTCAGAGAAAAATAATATCTTGATCGAAATTGCCCTTCAGTACAATAATTCATATAATGAAAATATCTTAAGTTATGCCAATAATATAAACACAATCGAGGGTGGAACCCATTTAATAGGCTTCAAAGCCGGCCTGACAAGGAGCATAAATTCAGTCCTTCAGTCTTCTCCACTTACAAAGTCATTTAAGGAAAAGTTGAGCGGTGAGGATGTGAGAGAGGGATTGGTTGCCGTCATAAGTGTAAAACTGCCAAATCCCCAATTTGAGGGTCAGACCAAGACAAAACTTGGAAACAGCGAGATAAAGGGCCTAGTGGAGGCGGTCACCAACGAGGGTCTTTCCAGGGCGTTTGAAGAGAATCCCCAGTTGGTGAGACCCATAATACAGAAGGCAGTGGAGGCTGCCAGGGCAAGGGAGGCCGCCCGCAAGGCAAAGGAATTGGCGAGGAAGAAGGCAGGGGTCTCTGACTTTTCTATTCCCAGCAAGCTTGCCGACTGCCAAGAGAAGGATCCCAAGGTAAGGGAGCTATTCATAGTGGAAGGGGATTCTGCGGGAGGCTCTGCCAAACAGGCAAGGGATAGACGGTTTCAGGCGGTCTTGCCCCTGAAAGGGAAGATCCTGAACGTGGAGAAGGCAAGGTTTGACAAGGTGATCAGTAGCGACGAGATAAGGACTATGATAGCTGCCTTGGGAACAGGAATAGGCGAAAAGGACTTCGACATATCGTCTTTGAGATATAATAAGATCATCATAATGACAGATGCCGATGTGGACGGTGCCCACATAAGGACACTCCTTTTGACCTTTTTCTTCAGGGAGATGAGGGAAATAATAGAGAGGGGGCATCTCTATGTGGCCCAGCCACCCCTCTACAGGATAGTGGATGGGAAAAGGGAATTTTACATCAAAGACGAGCTGGCCTTTAGTGAGTATCTTTTAGAGAAGATATCTAAGGAAGCGGTCCTAAACATCAAGGGGATGGGTAAGTATCAAGGTGAAGAATTGGCATCTATGATAAGGGAGCTTCAAAGGTTTGAGAGGTCCTTAAGTAGTTTAAGGAAATATGGATACGACAAGGGTATCATACACATTCTTCTGAAAAACGGGCTTGTGGACAGAGGCCTCCTAAAGGAAGAGTCCTTTATCAGAGACCTTTCAAAAAAGGTCTCTCAGGAAGGTGCACAGATCAGGGAGATAGCCTTTGACGAAGACACAGGTTATTTTAGGTTTACTATTGTGAGGAGCAATAATGGAAGGTCTCCTCTTCTGGTAGATTGGAATCTGGTCTCCTCTTTTGATTTCAACCAATTGTGTAGGTCATGGAAGAATCTTTCAATTCTAACCGATAAAGAATACAGACTGGAAGGTTCCCCAGATTGGAAACCCGCAAAAGACCTATCACTAATTTTAGACGAGTTGGTCTTAAGTGCCAAATCCCATTTAAACATTCAAAGATACAAAGGTTTGGGAGAGATGAATCCTGAGCAGCTATGGGAGACCACCATGGATCCTGCGAGGAGGTCTTTGCTAAGGGTGAAAATCGAGGATTTGGTGGAATCCGATGAGGTATTTAGCATGTTGATGGGAGATGAGGTAAGTCCCAGAAAGGAATTCATCCTAAAGCACGCCCTTGAAGTCAGCCGCCTTGATATCTGATTTTTCATAAAGGAGCCAAACATATGGATGGGTCAAACGTAGTGGTGGATGTTGTGTCCATAGAAGAGGAGATGAAGCGCTCATACCTGGAATACTCCATGAGCGTCATAGTGGGGAGGGCCTTACCAGATGTGCGGGATGGACTGAAGCCTGTGCACAGAAGAATCCTTTTTAGTATGTACGAATTGAAAAACTTCCACGACAAGCCCTACAAGAAGTCCGCAAGGGTAGTAGGTGACGTGATAGGTAAATACCACCCCCATGGCGACATGGCGGTATATGATGCCATAGTGAGAATGGCCCAAGACTTCAATATGAGGTATCCCCTGGTGGACGGACAGGGAAATTTTGGTTCTGTGGACGGAGATGCCCCGGCAGCCATGAGATACACAGAGGTAAGGATGAGCAGGCTGGCCGAAGAACTCCTGAGGGATATCGAAAAAGAGACCGTGGACTTTAGTCCCAACTACGATGGCTCCCTTATGGAACCGGTTGTGCTCCCATCTCCTGTGCCCAATCTGCTTATAAATGGCTCTTCAGGTATTGCCGTGGGCATGTCCACGAGTATCCCGCCCCACAATCTAAAAGAGGTATGTGACGGGATAATAGCCCTCCTTGAGGATCCTACCCTTGAGGTGGATGATCTCTTAAGGGTTATCCCAGGACCTGATCTCCCCACAAGTGGTGTAATAGTGGGGAAGGAGGGGATCACTGAGGCGTACAGGACAGGCAGGGGTATCATCAGGATCAGGGGAAAGGCCAGGTTTGAAGAAAAGAAGGGTGGGAGGCAATATATCACCATTGAGGAGATCCCTTATCAGGTAAACAAGGCAAAACTCATAGAAAAGATCGGGGAGCTCATAAGGGACAAGAAGCTGGACGGAGTCCAAGAGATAAGGGATGAATCCAACAGGGAGGGTATCCGAATTGTGCTGGAGCTGAGGAAGGATGCAGTACCCTCTGTACTCATAAACAGGATCTTCAAATATACCCAGATGGAGATCAGTTTTGGGATAAATATGCTGGCACTGGTAGGAGGAAGGCCCACACTTCTGGACCTCAAGACCCTCTTGCTCTCCTTCATAGACCACAGAAGAGAGATTGTACATAGAAAGACCGAATTCGAACTCAAAAAGGCAAAAGAAAGGGCACACATCTTAGAAGGCCTCAGAAAGGCCCTTTTTATGTTAGACGAGGTGATCCAGCTCATTAGGTCCTCGGAGGATACAAAGACGGCCAAACAGGGTCTCATGGAGCTTTTGGGCATCACCGAGAGACAGGCCCAGGCCATCCTGGAGATGAGGCTCCAGAGGCTTACAGGCCTTGAAAGGGAAAGGTTGGAAGAGGAATACGGAAGGCTTCTAAAGGACATAGAGGGTTTCGAAGAGATACTCTCTGATCCCAAAAAGGTAGACGGAATCATTAAAGAGGAGACCATCTGGATCAGGGAGCAATTTGGGGATCAAAGGAAGACAGATATCCTCGATGCAGAAGACCCCATGGAGGAGGAGGACCTCATCCAGGAAGAGGAGATGGTGGTCACCATCAGTAACCTGGGTTATACCAAGAGGACCCCTCTGAGCCAATACAGGGCCCAGAGGAGGGGAGGGAAAGGGGTTTTAGGGGCGAAGACAAGGGAAGACGATTTTGTAAAGATAATGGTGGTTGCAAACTCCCACGACCATCTTCTCTTCTATACAAGCCTTGGAAAGGTCTATCTGAAGAAGGTACATGAGCTCCCCGAAGGGGCGCGCTCAGCCCAGGGTAAACACATAGCAAACATACTGGATATCTCTCCCCAGGAAAAGATAAAGGCTACCCTGAACCTAAGGAGCTTTGAGGATGGCTTGGTGGTGATTATGGCCACCAAGAAGGGGATAGTGAAGAGGACCAGACTTGAGGAATACAGCAATGTGAAGAGTAGCGGGATCATAGCCCTCAGGATGCGGGAAGGGGATGAGCTTGTGGGTGTGGTCCTCTCTGATGGGTCCAAGGAGGTCTTCTTGAGCACAAAGAAAGGCAGGTGCATAAGGTTTTCTGAGAGTGAGGTGAGGCTGGTGGGAAGGGCCTCCATAGGGGTAATAGGGATAGATCTTGATGAGGATGATGAGGTGGTGAGTATGGAGGTCCTAAAACCCGAGGGTGATATACTTACGGTAACAGAGCGGGGCTATGGTAAGAGGACCCCTGTCTCTGAGTTTAGAGCCCAGATGAGGGGTGGCAAGGGGATCACCCTTATGAGGCTTACCGAGAAGAATGGGGGGGTAGTCTATTCCTACCAGGTATCTGAGACGGATCACATGGTTCTGATAACCGAGGAAGGAAAGCTTATCAGGTTTGAGGTGTCTAATGTACCCAGAACTGGAAGGGTAACTCAGGGTGTAAAGCTCATAGAGCTCCAAAACGGGGAGAGGGTTGTGGGTGCTGCCAAGATAGAAGAGGAGTGATAGGTTGGATATCGAAGGGATTGGTGTACTGGGTGCAGGGAGCTGGGGGACTGCCCTTTCAAACCTAATCGCGTCCAAGGGGTACAAGGTCCATCTTTGGGTGAGGGAGAAGGAGGTCTATGATGAGATAAGGGAGTCTCAGGAAAACAAGGTCTTTTTGCCTGGAATAAGGCTCAGCCAAAATATCTTGCCCTCTATGGACATAGAGGAGGTATCGAAGGATAAAGACCTCCTTCTGATAGCAATCCCTTCCCATGGCTTCAGGGACGTGTTGAGCCCTATCTCCAAAAACATCTCTAAAGGCACAAAACTCTTGGTGGCCACCAAGGGGATAGAGAACAGGAGCCTCATGCTCATGAGCCAGGTGGCCTCTTCCCTCCTTGGGGATGAGATCATGGAGAGATACGCATGTATTGCAGGCCCTAGCTTTGCTAAAGAGGTGGCCCAATCTTTACCCACGGTTGTGACAATAGCATCCAATAATCTCACCATGGCTAAGGGGCTTCAAAAGCTATTGCACACCCACTGGTTTAGGGTATATGTGACCGATGATGTGATGGGTGCCCAGCTGGCCGGGGCCTTAAAGAATGTGATAGCCATTGCAGCTGGGATGTGTGATGCCCTTGGCTTTGGACACAATGCAAGGGCTGCACTGATTACCAGGGGCCTGGTGGAGATAACACGCCTTGGTCTGAAATTGGGGGCACAGCCCAAGACCTTTGCTGGGCTTGCAGGCCTGGGAGACCTGATACTGACCTGCACCAGTGAGCTTAGCAGGAACCGATCCTTTGGCTACAAGATAGGTCTGGGTATGTCTGTGAAGGAGATAACCGAATCCACCCAGATGGTGGCAGAGGGGCTCAGGACCACCAAATCTGCCTTTGAACTTTCTATGATGATGGGTATTGAGATGCCCATCACCGAGCAGGTCTACAAGATTTTGTACGAGGGAAAGCCTCCAATGGAGGCTGCAAAGGAGGTCATGACAAGGTCTTTGAAGGAAGAATAGGAGATGAAACGTAAACCCGAGTCCTTTGAGGAATCCTATGTGAAGGAAGAGCTCTTTTGGAACAGCTTCGAGGAAAGCGACCCTCCCTGGAATTTCATATTCAGGGACACCGTGGATTCCACCAATGATGTGGCAAAGGAACTGGCAGAGGGAGGGGAACAGGAGATCACAGTGGTCTGGGCAGAAGCTCAGACCAAAGGAAGGGGTAGGATGGGTAGGGCCTGGCTATCTGAGCCCCATGAGAATATACTCCTTTCCCTCCTCTTGAGACCAAAGATCCCCAAGGAGAGGATCTACTCTATTACTGCAGCCTTAAGCTTGAGCGTAGTGATGGCCGTTGAGTCCATGTACGGCCTGAAATCCAGGGTCAAATGGCCCAATGATGTGATCTTGAATGGAAAGAAACTGGCAGGGGTCTTAACAGAGGTCTCACTCAAGGGGAACAGCCCCGAATATGTGATAGCCGGTGTAGGGATCAATGCCAACTGGTCCCCTGTGGAGGAACTGATATACCCAGCCACTTGCATTGCCCTTGAGACAGGGAAAAGGGTTCAAAGGGAGCAGGTGGCAGTAAAGGTCCTAAAACAATTTGAACTCCTCTACGGGCTTATAAGGGAGAAGCGCTACGAAGAGGTGCTCAGTAAGTGGGTGAAAAAGGCAGACTTCTTTGGAAAAGAGGTTACCATCAACTTAGATGGGAGGTCCATTCAAGGGGTACCTATAGGACTGGCACCCAATGGAAGCCTGATAATGGAGGAGAAGGGAGGGGGAAGGTTGAGCATCCATTATGGGGATATGAGGTGCTGATCCAAAGCGGGAATGCCCCCGGCGCGACTCGAACGCACGACACCCAGATTAGGAATCTGGTGCTCTATCCACCTGAGCTACGGGGGCAAAGATAGAAAAATAATACCCCGAAAGTATAGGGCTGTCAATGGACAAGTAAAGACTTAAAAAAGTTTCTAAGCGCCAGAGCTCCTTCCTATCTTTTACCAAAACCTCCTCTACGAAGTGTCCACCTCGTAGGTGCAGCCTTCGTAGGTGGAGAGGGGAATAGGGGGGCCTCTTGGCCTTGCCACGATCTCAAATACTGATAAAAAGTGAGCGGGATCGGGATCCGGGGGCAATTTTGGAAAAACCAGCTTATCTGATGGATGCCCGGGATCTTAATGTTCCTTCCACCCAAGTCGGATGGTCGAGGTTGTAGGGGAACGGCATGCCGTGCCCATCCTTGCCGTCATCACCAAGGAAGAAGCGGCGCGCCTGCTTGTCATTGGGCGAAACGGAAAATTGCCCACATCCTGGGATCCCTGGATCGGCGGATCCAGGCAGAGGAGGCCTATGGCCGTGCCCTGGGCGATCTCTTCGGATCCCTGTGCACCCACGACCGCGCCCATTTGTTCGGCGAGGTCGCGTATGTGCAATTGCGGGATGATGAATTCGTGGTGATGCCCAATCACATCCACGGGATTATTTGGATTATGGGCGATGTCGGGGTAGGGGCGACCTGCCGGGTCGCCCCTACAACACCGCGCGGCCCCGCGCCGCAATCCATCGGCGCCATCATCGGCCAATTCAAATCCGCTGTTACCAAACACATTGACAAATTGCCCCGCACCCCCGGCCCACCCCTTTTGGCAACGCAATTATTATGAACACATCATCCCCAATGAGGTCGCTCTGAATGCCATTGGCCGCTACATTAACGAACTGTCTGGCCCCTTCTGTCAATACCTGCAACAAAACGATTTTCAACCTGCCTCTCTCATCATTGCTTTCATTAAAAATAATATCTTATCCTGAAGTCTATCCTGTAATCGTTCTGTTTTTCGCCATATTCGCTTCCACTTTTTCCTACAATAGGTCCTCCTCTCAGACGGAATTCAAAGTTTGTAATACCGGTATATACAATTTCAGGCATGAGAGAAAAGCTTTTATCGTCTGAATTTGCAAGCATAGTGATAGCTGGTGTTACGTACAGGATGTCAAATGGATCTTTTTGAAGAATTCTGAGATATAGATAATTTTTTCCTGGGTTTGCCCGGCCATAGATATTCTGGGCGAAATTGGTTGCCTTATTCAGCATGCCTGGATTCCCTGTTGCATTATAGATCTCATAGGCTTTCTCAATGAAAGAGAAATAGTCTCGCATCTCATTAGGAGTGTAGCCTGTGCCGTTATGGTAATATTCAAGGATGAAGGTGGTATCTTTTTGTGAGAGATACCTTAATCCAACGAGGTAGTTGAAGGCATTATAGGTTGACTGAGATGTGTTCCCGCTACTGTCAACTTTGGTTTTCTTGTAGCCATTTATCAAGGAGCATTCACCGTGCACCTCCAGGTTCGTCAAGATATTTTTTGAAAGGTCTATCCCATAGCGTGTTGTCCTGCTGCCACCCGTTAGTAACATAAAATCAATGTCCGTGTCATGGAAGAGAAAGTAAAACTTTGATGCAAAATTCAGATGGCCCACCTCGCCAAAATCATCATTGACCCCTGAATAAGCAGGAATAACCACAGGTGTAAATGAAAATGTCTTTAAATTGCCCCCTGCGAAGCTCTTAGTAAAATCCATAGATGCAAGGATGAATCCCTCGCGGGAAAGCTCGGGGTCGTTGGGATCCTTTGTTCTGTCGAGAAAGGCTGCGGGATTCCAGGCATACCCCTTGCCCCAGCTCATGGTTTTTTTTCCTGTTTCAAATATCCAGGATGAGGAGGGCTTGACGGAGAGATTACCTTCGAAGATCTTGAACTTGGTCGTTTCGTATTGATAGGAATTGAGATAATTCGTATAGGTCTTTACATAAAGCTTTGATATGCCTTTCTCCAGGCTAGCTTCCAGCTGAAGTGTGCCATTGTATTGTTCTGTGGTGCTTTCTTTATCCCGATCATAAAAATTGAGTTTGTAGAGGGCAGATGTCTTATCAAGGCCAAAGAGAATCGGATAGAATTCAAGATAACCCCCTATGTGATAAGGTTTTTTTTCAATCTCTGAGACATCAAATTTGTATTCCTCACAAAATGACAAATGAATAGCGAATAAGGAATAGTAGATAAGAATAAGCATAAGACAAGGTAACCACATGCAAAAAAATCTTTTGAACCATAAATTTGGAGCCTTGCCCATTGAACACTCTTTATCTTAAAGTTTCCATCTTTGGCATAAAAGTAAGTGTAAAGACTTCGTCACTAAATGTCCTCTTTTTGATTCCCGCAATTATTATAATGGACTTATAGCCCTTATATAGAGGACTATCTGTTTCGATGACAGAGGGCCTTACTATGCCATCACCAAAATCCTTTATCTCTTTAAAATACAATGTCTTTATGAGCATCCCTGCCTCTGTCTGGCATTCTATTTTGACAGGTGTCTTTGTATTTTTATCTGCCCATAGGTTCACTCTATCATAAGCCACTGCCTTTGTTTTTGCCTTCAGATAGAGAAGGTACTGATCTTTTAAGTCTTCAAATTTTTCAACATCGTATTCATCTGAATAGTCGAGCTGCATTATGTCTGAATTATTAAAAATGCCGCCAACAACAGACTGAAGGCTCGTAATCCTGACAGGCTTACCTACATTAGGGATATACAGCCACATATTGTCGCCAAGCCTTAAGGTGCTTCTTCCCTTATCGCTTGCAGGAGAGATAAAAAGTGCTGCCACTTTATCCTTATCTTTTTTTGCTGTGAATAGTACATATTCCTTTTTCCTTCCATCGGGCTCAATATTAATGAGTTTTCTATAGAGTTCATAAGATTCAGGATTCAGATTTCTATCAATCTCTTTCAAAAGCTGTATGGCATCTATAGCATAAGCAGGAATGGCAACAAAGATCATAAGTAAAACAATCAAGATCTTTTTCATCGTTTCATATCTCCTTTCAGCTTAATTAAACATGTCTCAGGGCCTTTATAGGCTCCATCCTAGATGCCTTGAACGCTGGCTGTAAGCTACCTATAACAGCCACTATAGTAACGATCAAGGATATCATCACAATGTCATATAACGTTACATAAGGAGACAAAACAAGGCCTGACTGCCTTCCAAAGTTGAATGTTATCTTTACAACCTTCAATAGATACACAAGACCGGTGCCAATGATATTTCCCGCTATGGCACCTATGATGCCGAGCAGAACCCCCTCTGTCACGAACATGGAGAGGATTTTCCCTGGCATGGTGCCGATTGCGGCTATTGTGCCTATCTCTCTGATCCTCTCATAGACCGCCATGATCATCACGTTCATGACGCTGATGAGGACAATGGCAGTAAGCATGGCCTTGATGAAAATAGTCATGAAGTCGATGCTCCTTGCGATATTGTAAAAAGGTGACAAACTTTCCCACGTATGGACCTCGAAGGCAGGCTTGCCCTGCTTATTCAACTCCCCTGAAAGTAGAGTGTTAAGTGTGTTATAGACTGAGTGGAGCTTACCGAAATCTCTGAGCCTTACGGCTATCTCGCTGATCTCCATCTCCTCCATTCTTAATATTTCCATGGCATCTTCAATATGTACGTAGCCATCTCTCCCGCCTGGACCTGTTACGCTCTCGATTATTCCACTCACCTTGAGCTGTTTTCCGTTTACCGAGCCGTCCTTATTTGTGGCGATCACCACCACGATGTCACCTACGTTTATCTTCATTCCCCTGGAGAGAAGTTCAGGGATAATGATTTCTCCCTTTCTAATCTCTTTCCCGCCGTTTGAAATCCTTGATGCCAATAGAGGCAGTGTCTTCATCTCTTTCTCAGGATATACCCCATTTAGCCTGATGTTTGTCGTTTCGGTAAAGGTGCTCAACATACCTCCGAATTTGATCCTCGGCGAATATGATTCTACATCAGGGATGTCCTGAAACACCTTTTCAAGTTTTTTCACCGCCTGTGGTTTCATGTTCATGGTGAGGGGGAGGTTATCGATGGATGCCATATATCCCTTTCTGTGAACCTGGATGTGGCCAAGCATGGAGTCTGTCATCTGGCCTATCATCATGTTCTTAAAAGAACCAGATACACCCACGAAAAGGAGAACAAAAATGACACCGATGGCGATGAGCGACGAAGTGAGGATGGTCCTCCTCCGGTAACGCGCGAGATTGCGTATGGCTATTTTAAAGAGATTTGCCATTGCTATTTACTCCTTTCACATGTCTGTCCACAATCTCTCCGTCCTCCAAGGTATATATAACCTCTGCCGCTTCCACAATTTTTGGGTCATGGGTTGAGAAGATGAAAGTGGTATTGAACTCTGCCTTCATCCTTTTCATCAATTCAATGACTGTGTATGCGGTCTTATGGTCGAGGTTAGCAGTAGGCTCATCTGCAAGGACAAGTTTCGGGTTTGTCACAAGGGCGCGTGCAACTGCAACCCTTTGCTTCTGGCCCCCGGAGATTTGATCGGGGTATTTATCTTTCTGCTCTAGCATACCCACGGCATCGAGTAGTTTCATTGTCCTCTCCTCCCTCTCTTTAGTGGAAACATTTTTGACCATAATCAGGGGGTATTCTACATTCTCATAGACGGTAAGGACCGGTATGAGATTGAAGTCCTGGAATATGAAACCAATATTCTTACCCCTGAATAAGGCACGTTGTCTTCTGTCCAGTTCATTTACATCCTCACCGGCTACAAAAAGATTCCCTTCAGTGGGACTATCGAGGCAACCAATGAGATTTAATAGGGTTGTCTTGCCACTACCTGATGGCCCTACAAAGGATACGAACGAGGCCTCTTCTATTTCGAAGCTTACACCGTTTATTGAGTTTATCAGAACTTCCCCTATCTTATAAACCTTTACGATTTTTTCTGCCTTAACGAGTGCCATGGGAACCTCCTAACCTTTTTATTTCTTCAATCTCTTCCTTTATGGATTTTATCTCCATCTTCAGCGCCTCTATTTCGGCCTGTGTCCATTTTGGATACCTTCTCTTGAGTAGCTGATAGAAAACAAAGGCTATTATGAATACGAACAGAAACCACATAATTGGCGGAATAAACCAAAAATTCCATCGAATGGGACCATAAAACCACCACATAATAAATACCTCCTCAAGTTATTTTGAAACTTTCTTTTACCCACATAACCCTTTCTTCTGGCTCCAAATTGCTGTCGGAGAATGCATCATCCACTGACCGGAGCCTTTTCAGAAGACCTGAGTTGTTTGCTATCTGTATCTGAAGACCTGGACGGGCGTTAAGTTCAAGAAGAAGTGGGCCCCTGTTAATGTCTATCACCAGATCGACTCCTATGTATCCGAGACCCGTCATTTCATATGCCTTTGATGCTACAACGAGCATGCTATCCCAGTAAGGAATGTTTATTCCCACTATGGTGTTACCTGTATCAGGATGATGTGTGATTACCTTTGAGCGATGAACAGCAGTAAGGGTTACACCTGTCTTTATATCAATACCTGCACCGATTGCGCCAGCGTGTATATTCGCTTTACCGTCTGATGCTCGTGTAGGCAGCCGGATCATGGCCATGACAGGAAAGCCACGGTAAACGATTATCCTTATGTCGGGAACGCCCCTGTAGGTTACCTCCGCAAAGAGCTCTGCAGGATGGATGAGGGATTCTACTATTGCTACGTCCTCCTGTCCTCCAAGGGAATATATCCCAGACAATATGCCTGATATATGATAATTGAACTCCTCTCTGGACATCGTTGCACCACTCTGTCTTACAAATCCTTCTTTTTTCCTATCTACAAACAAGATAATCCCGCTCCCACCTGAACCACGGGCGGGTTTAAGGGCGAATTCTTTATGGTCTTCGAGGGCTTTATCGAGTTCCGCCATATCGCCGTGATGCTCGATCACGTAATAGATTTCGGGGGTAGGAACATTGAATTTTTGTGCAAGCTTTTTGGTCAGAACCTTATTATCCACAAGGGGAAAACGTGCTCGTGCATTATATCGCATGATGTATTCGGCATTTCGGCGGTTCATGCCAAGGATACCTATATCATCCATTCCTTGAAATATCTGGAATTTCATACAATTTACCCCGTAAGCACCCTAAAACGAATCACTTCAGACAACCTGTAGCCTGTATACCGACCAAGGAGAACCTGAACCCCGGCAACGGCAAAAAGAAGCTCAGGATAGACAAAGAAGGTAAGTTGAATCGGTTCCCACTGAATGACAAAGAAGGTAATTACCGCAACGGCGACCGTCCCTAAAGCGGTTTTGAGCGCCTCGCCGATGCCGGATTCCTCAATAAGGATGAAGAACCTCTCGATACTCATAGTAAGGATTACGATGGGAAGAAGCCCAACGCCCATCAATGCACGCAGACTCAGTTTCCCGCCGATCAAGGTAAACAGGCCGAAACAGACTATAACAAGCGTGAGGAGTACTGAGAGCCGGGGCACAAGGAGAAGACGAAACCTGTCAAGGCCCCGCCTAGCTGTGTACCCTATCAATACCAGACTTGCGAAAATACCTATGCCATACATAAGCCCAGTGCTTCTGAACGCAAGGGCAAGGAGTACAGGCATGAATATCCCGAAGGTGGGAAACCCAATAACGTTACGCAAAAGGCAGATCATAAGGGCGCTCAGCGGAACAAGGAAAAGAACTCGAAGTAAATTCTGGAATTCTTCGGGAATGGAGAAGAACGACCATCGGTCAAGGATATGCTGCGACCTTTTGATACGCTCGAAATGTAGACGCCATTTGCTCATAATCTGTCTCTCAAGGCTCCAGCGGGTATCCAGAATGTGTCCCTTTGTTACATGGACTATCGGAGTTCCTGCTGTAGTGAGCGCAAGGAGCGCTGATTTATCACCATAGATCTGTCCGGTGCGTGGGTCTAAGTCGCGCCATTGTTGTCCATCCCAGGCTTCCACCCAGATTGTAGGAGATGTTTGTATTCCCCTTACGAGCAAAAGACCTGAAACAGACCGCGCGGGAAGACCAGCTGCCTTTAAGAGAATAAGCATTGCACCCGATTCTCCGTGCTTGTCTTTGAGTTTATTCCATGCCTCCATGTCTTCTCTACTCACGCCGCCTGCTTCTTGTCTCCCTCCGGCAACAGAGGAAACCTCCTTGAGTCGTTGCTGTGGATCGAGCGTTTTCCATTTTTCGCCTAAACGTTCAATAAATGCCGTTTCTTCCCGGCCTATTTCAGGCATGTCTGTTGATAGGGTGGGGTTCTGGGATGCGGGAAAGCGTCTGGGCCTCAAAAGGAGGGTGCTTTTATAGGTGATGATTGCCGCCTCTTTATCGGACATTCCCGACCAGAGCCCGATACGGTTCGCTCCTTCCTGAAAAAGGTTAAAACTCAGTGTATCAGAGGTAATCCGTTCTTCAGCAATAACTCTCCCGGCTTGTTCGGTGGGGAGCGCTATGGCTGCCTCAATTTCGCGCTCCTCAGGCTGTATGCTGGCCTCGAAGGAGAGTTGCCATACCTGACCTGGTACAGTTGGAAGAATAGGATATTTGAGCCAGATGATACGGTACATAACGATAGAGATTGTCAGCGCAAAGAGTACAAACGCCAATATGGTTGCAGGGTGTTTCACTTTCATTCTGATGATACCGTAAGGCACGTTGGAGACAGGAGATGAGACCGGGATACATCAACAATGAAACCGTGGGCGAGAAGATTGCGTCCCACGAGGAACGGATAGTTCATACCAGAGCGATCGGTAAGGTTTACCGTGGTAAGAAATCGTTTTGAACCGATACATATCTCAATCTCCACGGTGACTCTTTTCATAGGGCCTTGAGCGGATTTGACATTCTTCTGGCCTTTCATGGGTAAACGGAGAAGTGCTCCGCCATACTTTTCCGGCAAACGGAATTCAACCATATTGCCCTCGATACGAATGTCCCGTGCGTCAAGACAGGACATGCCGGCTCCGGTATCGATGCGCGCCGGCAATTTTATCTTCCAGGGAAATAGGACAACATCTTCCACTTCTCCCACTACTGTTGCCTGTTCTTTTGTTTCGGCCATGGCGTTTACCCCCTCCAGTAGAACACATAAAACAACGAACACCATGGATAAACAGAATATTTTTACAAATTTGGCAATACTCAAATGACTTTTCATAGTTCCTCATTTATTCTATCGATCATTCAAACTAACCAACCTTTTATCGAGTTCCATTATCTGGCATGATGACGCCTTCAATCTTCTCAATAATAATCCTGCCTGTTTCTGAATATAACGTTGATGAAATACGGCAAATACAACAAAGGGAGGATAGAGCACCAATGCCATCTGTGCAACATACTGGAGTGCTATTGCGTGTGTGTATTCTCCAAAAAGGTTAATAAGCCCATAAAAACCAAATATCGTTGGCAGAAGTGCCCCAAGATATTTTCCGATCATTCTTACCTCACCTGTTTTTTTGTTATAAAGACGAATGCCCAAATCATCAAATGCCCAGAGGAGGGAAAGAAGAATAGAGGTGCCTACAAATACTGCAGTGGAGGTGAGGAATTTTCCAAGGACAAATCCCCCTGATGGAAGTAGAAACGATTCAGAAATCTTGCCACCTGTGTAAATCTGGAGGACACTGATAAGCTTTGTGCCAATGAGCATGGACAGGCCGATACCCTGAAGGGGCCTTACAAACCATGCATCAAGTATATATACGGAATGAGCTCTCTCTTCTTGTATTTGTACAAGTTTCCTTTTTGACCTGTTTAAGAGAGGCTGAATAAGAGAGCATGTGAGCGGGAGCAAAAATACCGGAAGAATAAGCACTAGGGATGCTCGAAAAAAACGGAATAATGCCTTCCACAGAGCCGCAATGCCTGACACAAAGACAAACTCGGAAACAAATAGTGCCATAGTCATAGAGGCAATTAGCACGAAGATAGCAGGTGCTGTATCGCGAAGCCAGAGGAGCACTGAATTTTTTTGCCCTGCCTTCTGTAAATTGAGTTTCATGAATCTGCTCACCTGTTCCCGAGCTTTCCCCATAGGGAGGAGGCCCTGGCAAGGCTCAGAAAAGCAAGGCTTTTTTCGAAATCCATCAGCTACGCCAACCTAACTTCAATTTTGTCGCCCATCTCTATTTTTGTATGAACTCTTCCTATATACCATTCTGGGCCAAGATGAACTGGGATTGTCTCTTTGCTTGTCTTTAGCTGCAACACCAAGTGTTTCCACTGAAAGCACTAACATGACGATAAATAATTTTTCCATGTTTCATCCTTTCTTTATGTACTCATGAAAAACTTCTTTTTTATACGCTTTTACGAAAAGAATATCATTTTGCCTGACCTAACAATCCGTTTTCAATGTTCCAGCCGTGCAGAACAGGTTCATCTTTGATTGGTTTTCTATCCGTACTTTCCATGTGCCTCTCCCATTGCAGGGGGTCGTGGGGACAATGAATGCCCCACGACCGAATAATGCAATGCTATTTTGTTTCTGCAGGCGCCAGAACCTTAAGAATTTCGCTTCTCAGCTTTGTTGATTCCTGTTGTAGTTGATCAATAAGCTCGAAGACCTCTTTTTGGATAGCATTTATCTTTTCCTGATCAGGATTCTGGGCCGTCCAGAGGTTTCTTAATTCCAGTTTCTTCTTAAAGAGTTGTTCCTGGATAGGGGTTATCTTTTCCTGATGTGCTTGCTGGAGTGCAAGTATCTTCTGCTGTTGTTCTGGTGTTAAATTGGTGACGACAGGTCCCATTCCGTAGAACTTTCCACCCCAGGGTCCTGCCCACGTAACTGTTGCAAGACCCGCTACCAACAAAACCATTGCCATCATAATAAGTCCCTTTTTCATCTAAGCCTCCTCTTTGTTTTATTGGGTGGAGGATCACCTCCACTTTTTTACCAACGACCCATACGGGCCATCTTACCTTTTCCATAGCCTAGGCCATAGCCATAGGTTGTCAACTGAGCCTGTTGTTCAGGTGTTAACACTTTTCTCATTTCAAGGCTTGCGTTTGTGGCCTTTTCCTGGACTTTTGCATTTAGATTAAGGATCTCTTTCTGTAGTGTACTTATCTTTGCCTGATCAGGATTCTGCGAGAACCAGAGAGAACGGAGTTCCAACTTCTTTGCCAATAGTTGCTGCTGAAGCGGTGTAATATCTTTCAAATACTTTTCCCTAATAGATTGTATCTTTGTAATTTGATCAGGCGTCAGATTGGAGATATAAGGTAGACCAAATCCAGGACCTGCCATTGCAACTTCTGAAATGAGAGCAACTGCAAATATAGCTAGTACACTAAAAAGTATCTTTGCCTTCATCCTTGCTCACCTCCTTTCTGTTTAAATTTAAAATTCGGTCTTTTGTTCAAAAGACATTCTTTATATAAGCAACACCCATGCCACAAAGACTAAATATTCTGATATAATTCGATCCTCAAAAAACCCAACCTATTTCTCCATATTACAAAGCACGGGATCTAATTTCAGGGGGATTTGATCAATAGAGGCAAAGATGCATTTCGACAATTATTGCCGCATAGAAGCTATTTGGCCGACAATTATGTCGAGGCATTGGATTATTCCAGGTCTGATCAAATTGGCCACCCGGAATAAAAGGGAACTGAAATACCTATTCCCTTCTCCGCACAAAAGGACTATTCTCATATCCCAGAGGCAACGGGAAAAATTTTTGCTGCTCGGTATTCAGATGAAGGCGCTTGGAGCAAATAGAATTACCTATTGACAGTCTCCCAAAAAAACGAGACTAGAGATTGACAATGGGATCAATAAAAAGGTGGCAAACCCAAAGAAAAGAAACAAGGGGTATGGATATAGTTGTCAAAAACAGTAGAGGAAGTCACCTACGAGGACGAACACAAAGGTGAGGATGGCGCAATGCCTAATAGCCGGAGAGTTTTTTGGGTTGGAATGAGATGACAACAAAAAATACGAAACAAGGTGTTTTATGTTTGACAAATAGACTATTAAACGGAGGTTAAAATGAAGAAGATAGCTTTTATTACAATTATCCTATTTGTTACAGCAGGTATCGCCTTTTCAAAGGATTATGAGGTAAGGCAGAAGGTCAGCGAGTACGATGTATTGGTGAAAATTGATAGAAACCCACCTGTAGTTGGTGATAATAATATCAAGATTGAGATAAAGGATGTCGTAGGCAAATATGTGACTGATGCAAAAGTTGTGGTTGAATACTCAATGCCTGCAATGCCAGGAATGCCACCGATGAATTACAAGACCAATGCAGAATTAAAAGAGAATGGGTATAGGGCAAGGATGAATCTCTCCATGTCTGGTCCTTGGAATATAGCGGTGAAAATAAGCAGAGCTGGCAAGACTTCAACGATGAAATTCACTGTTGATGCGAAGTAAAAATAAATCACTATGGGCAATGTGTCCTTGGGCGGAGAAAACTTAAGCAAATTAGGGAAAATCTTCACCCTACTTAATAAACCACGCCTTTTCGCCTTCCTTCTCTTATTCATTTTCTGCTTTCTACTGTGTACCCCTTCTGTGTTCTCTGACGAACTAAGCGTTGAAGAGTTAATTGATGAAGCTTTAAGGAATAATCCTGACATCCTTACAGCCCAGGCAAAGTGGAAGACCTCGACTTTCAGGATACCACAGGTAAAGAGCCTTCCTGATCCTATGTTTATGCTCGGCTATCAGAACGAGGGCTGGAGGAAGTATTCTTTTGGAGAGATGGAGGGTGCTCAATGGATATCCTCAGCCTCTCAGATCTTCCCGTTCCCAGGGAAACTCTCATTAAAGGGAGAGATGGCCGAGAGGGATTCAGAGGTCCTAAGGCATGGCATCGATTCGGTAAGGTTGAACGTAATCAAACGGGTGAAGGAACTCTTTTACGATCTTTACCTGACCCATAAGGAATTGGATCTCGTCAGGGAGAGGGCTAAGCTATTTAAGAGGATAGAGGATGTGGCGCTTGCGAGGTATTCATCAGGGATAGCCCCACAACAGGAAGTCTTAATGGCACAAACAGAGAAATATATGCTCCTTGAAAGAGAAGAGATGCTGAAGGGGAAAATGCAGTCCATTGAGGCGATGCTAAATACAACCATTGGAAGGGATGTGAACTCACCCCTGGGTAGACCTTCCGAACCCTCAAGGAGGGAGTTTGAATACAGCATTGATGAGTTGATCCGTCTTGCCTATGAGGCCTCCCCTTATGTGAAGTCAAAGGAGGAGATGGTTTCTACGGGAAAGTTAAGAATTGTTATGGCAGAAAAGGAGTATTACCCTGACTTAACACTTACCGGGACTGTGATTAAAAGGGCAAGGGAGTTTGAAGATATGTGGAGTCTAACCATGGCTGTAAATATTCCCCTATTTTACAAGACAAAGCAGAGGCAGGCCTTAAATGAGGCAAGGTCATTCCTTTCGGAGGCAGAATATGAACTAGAGGCCACTAAGATAACTCTATCGGCAGAAATTAGGAATAATTATTCAATCTTTAAGACAGCAGAGAAACTCATGGAATTATATAAGAGCGGACTAATTCAGAAGACCTATCAGGATTTTGAACTTGGGCTTTCGGGTTACGTAACCGGAAAGGTAGAGGCGATCACAGTGATAAGCAGGCTGAAGGCATTGATAGACTATGAGACCCAGTACTGGAGGCAATTTGTTGAGCGGGAAAAGGCAATAGCGAGGATAGAGGCATTGACAGGTATTAGAGGTGAATAAAGTGAAAAATCTGTATTCAGGTATCATACTGGCGGTGGCTGTATCTATTCTGCTGCTCTTTTTCTTTAAACCATTTAAGAACTATAGAGTGACTGCTAAAGCTGATGTAAGCTCAGAGTATGGTCAACACGAGAAAATAGCCTCTGAACAACAGGCAGAAGAACCACCCAGAGTAGAGATACCTGTAGAGAAACAACAACTGATGGGTGTGAGGACGACTGTTGTTGAGCCCAAACAGGTGCAAAAGTCTATTAGAACCGTTGGCCGGATTGAGTATGACGAAAAAAGAGTGGCCACCATAAATACTAAATTCGAGGGTTGGATAGAAAAACTATATGTTGATTACACAGGCAGGTATGTTGAAAAGGGGGAACCAGTGGCCGAAATATATAGCCCTGAACTCCTCGCAACTCAGATGGAGTTCATCAACCTCATCAAGTGGTCTAATTCAATCTCAAAGGGGAAGGATCAGGGTTCGCGGGAGAGAGAAATAGACCAAATGCTTTTAATGGATGCAAAGGCCATAATTGAGGCCGCAAGGGAGAGGCTGAGGCTCTGGGATATTAAAGAGGATCAGATCAAGGAGATTGAAGAGGCTGGAAGACCTATCAGGACTTTGACTATATTTAGCCCTGTGAGCGGCTATGTTATACAGAAGCCTGTCTTACAGGGGATGAGGGTAATGCCCGGGGAAAAGCTCCTCGATATAGCGGATCTGTCAACGGTCTGGATAATTGCTGATGTATACGAATACGAATTACCCCTGATAGATATTGGTGAGGAGGCAGAGATCAGCCTTAGTTTCATCCCAGGAAAGGTCTTTAAGTCTAAGATAGAATTCGTTTACCCTTCACTTTCAGGGCAGACAAGAACTGCAAAGGTTAGGTTCTCTATACCCAATAAAGACGGCCTGTTGAAGCCCCAGATGTTCGCTGAGGTAACAATCAAGAAGAACCTCGGCAGGAGATTGATAATACCTGAAGAAGCGGTCATAGATACAGGGACGAGACAGATAGTATACGTTGACAAAGGTGATGGTTATTTTGAGCCGAGGCAGATAATACCAGGACTCAGGACCGATGGTTCTGTTGAGGTTCTGAAGGGATTAAGTGTTGGAGAGAGGATAGCGATATCGGGCAACTTCCTCATAGATTCAGAGGGGAGGCTAAAAGGGATTATAAAATAGATGATAGCCCGAATCATAGAGTTCAGTGCAAGGAACAGGTTTATTGTATTTCTCCTCCTATCCTTCCTCATTGCCTGGGGATACTGGGCATTGAAAAACACGCCTCTCGATGCCATACCTGACCTAAGCGACACTCAGGTCATCATCTATACAGAATGGCCTGGTAGAAGCCCTGACCTCGTTGAAGACCAAATCACCTATCCCATTACCTCCACGCTTCTTGCGGCACCAAGGGTGAAGGTGGTAAGGGGGTTTTCCTTTCTTGGGACATCCTTTATATATGTGATTTTTGAGGATGGAACCGACATATACTGGGCACGTAGCAGGGTCCTCGAATACCTCCAGTCAGTAAAGAACAAGATACCATCAGATGTGAACCCTGTCTTAGGGCCCGATGCAACGAGTGTGGGATGGGGATTCTCCTACGCCCTTGTTGATGAATCAGGAAGGCATGACCTCTCAGAACTCCGTTCTATTCAGGATTACAATGTTAAGCTTGCCCTGGAGAGCGTTGAGGGTGTCTCACAGGTAGCGAGCATTGGAGGATTCGTAAAGCAATACCAGATAACAATAGACCCGAACAGACTCCTAACCTATGACATCCCGATGACAAAGGTGATTGAGGCTGTGAAGAGGTCTAACAGGGATGTGGAAGGAAGGGTCCTCGAATTCTCAGGCATCGAATATATGGTAAGGGGTAGGGGTTATATAAAGGGCATAGATGACCTGAGATGGATACCTGTTAGCACAGACGGCTCTGGCACACCTGTCTATCTCAAAGACATAGCACGAATCCAACTCGGTCCCGAGATAAGAAGGGGTATCGCTGATCTCGATGGAAAGGGAGAAGTTGTCGGTGGTATCGTTGTGGTGAGGTTTGGAGAAAATGTCCTTAACGTAATTGAGAGGGTAAAATCAAAGATAAAAAATGACATTGAGCCGAACCTTCCAAAGGGTGTTAAGATCGTTGTCACCTATGACAGGTCTGACCTTATTCACAGAAGCATAGATACCCTGAAGGAAGAGATAATAAAGCTCTCATTAGCCGTGAGCGTCGTTTGTATTGTCTTTCTCTTCCACCTTCCCAGTGCCCTTGTAGTGATATTAACCCTCCCTGTAGCGATCATAATGTCCTTTATATGCATGTATTATCTCAAGGTAACATCAAATATAATGAGTTTGAGCGGAATCGCCATAGCAATAGGTGCGATGGTAGATGCCTCGATAATAATGGTAGAGAATGCCCATAAGAAGCTTGAGGAATGGGAATCAGGTGGGAGAAAAGGTAATCGCCGCGATGTCATTATAGATGCAGCAAAAGAGGTTGGTCCCTCCCTCTTCTTCTCTCTCCTCGTCATAACAGTGGGTTTTTTGCCTGTATTCACCTTAGAGGCCCAGGCAGGCAGGCTCTTCAAACCCCTGGCATACACAAAGACCTTTTCAATGCTCTTTGCATCATTCCTCGCAATAACACTCACGCCTGTGCTCATGACCCTCTTTATTAGGGGTAAGATCAGACCAGAGGAGAAGAATACTTTAAGCATCCTCCTCCATAGGCTCTATGAGCCTCTGGCCCGATTCGCCCTTCGTTTCAAGATTATGGTCATCGTCGCTGCCACAATGATAATGGCCCTAACAGCCTATCCCTTCTTAAGACTCGGCTCAGAATTCATGCCACCTCTGTATGAAGGCTCATTATTCTATATGCCTGTCACGGTCCCTGCTGCCTCGATCTCTGAGGTATCAAGGCTACTGCAGATTCAGGATAGACTCTTGAAGCAGATACCAGAAGTAGCCCAGGTCTTTGGGAAGGCAGGGAGGGCAGAGACCGCATTAGACCCCGCACCTCTGGAGATGTTCGAGACGGTGATAAACCTCAGGCCTGAATCAGAGTGGAGAAAGGGGATGACTGTTGAGGATCTGAAGAATGAGATGAACGAGAAACTCACGATACCAGGGGTTGCAAACTCCTTTACCATGCCCATTAAGGCTCGGATAGATATGCTATCAACAGGGATAAGGACACCAGCAGGTATTAAGGTGATGGGGCCAAATCTCGAAGAGATAGAGAGGCTAGGTTTAGAGTTAGAGAACCTCCTTAAGGATATAAAAGGGACAAGGAGCGTCTATGCCGAGAGGTTAACGACGGGGTATTTTCTTGACATAAGGGTAAAGAGGCAGGAGGCTGCAAGGTATGGCCTCAACGTGGATGATGTTAACGAGATAATCCAGTCAGCCATAGGCGGAATGAACCTCACCACAGCGATTGAGGGAAGAGAGAGGTATCCTGTGAACATTCGTTACCCGAGGGAGCTGAGGGATGACATAGAAAGACTTAAGAGGGTCCTTGTCCCTGTTATGGCAGGTAGCGGGAAAGAGGCCATGGGTAACAGGCAAAGTGACATGTCCTCTAACTCCTCTCCCATAGCCAATAGCCAATCACCTGTTGCACAGGTTCCCCTCGGTCAGATAGCTGATATAAAGATCGTGAAAGGTCCCACACAGATAAAGAGCGAGGAAGGACTTCTTGCATCCTACGTTTATATAGACTTTTCAGGCAGAGATGTTGGTGGGTACATAAATGAGGCCAAACAAAAGGTCGCATCACTGAAGATTCCAGAAGGTTATAGGCTGGAATGGAGTGGAGAATATGAGTACATGATCAGTACCCATGAAAAATTGAAGATGGTAATACCTCTTACGATACTCATAATCTTTGTTCTCATATACTTCAATACGAAATCAATCACAAAGACCATGATAGTGCTTTTAGCCGTACCCTTCTCACTCGTTGGCTCATTCTGGCTCCTCTATCTGCTCAATTACAACATGAGTATAGCGGTCTGGGTGGGAATAATAGCATTAGCCGGATTAGATGCTGAGACAGGGATAGTAATGCTCCTTTATCTGGAGCTTGCCTATGAGAAGTGGAGGAGAGAAGGTAAGCTCAATACTGTTAATGACCTGAGAGATGCAATCATGTATGGTGCCGTAAAAAGGATAAGGCCAAAGATAATGACCGTCAGCGTGATACTGACAGGCCTCGTGCCAATAATGTTCAGCCACGGCACAGGAGCCGACGTAATGAAACGAATAGCCGCACCAATGGTGGGTGGTGTTATAACATCAACTATTCTGGAATTGATAGTATATCCTGCCATATATATGATATGGAACAGTAGAAAGCTAAATAGAAAAGCGGAATCAGGTTAGAAGGAAGGGGGTATGGTTTTAGATGGAAACTATTGAGGCCATAAAGGCTAGAAGGGCCATAAATCATTTTGACAAGGAGAGAAAGGTTTCGGCTGAGGTTTTAGAGGAACTGCTCCGGATTGCCAATCTTTCTCCCTCCTCCTTTAATCTTCAGCCCTGGAAGGTGATTGTGGTGGAGGATCCCCAAATGAAGACAAGGCTTAGGGAGGCTGCCATGAACCAGCCAAAGGTGGAGGAGGCCTCTTTTGTCCTGGTGATGGTGGCTGATGTGAGGGCTGTGGAAGAGAATCAGGAAAGGGTTATAGAGGACAGGATCCAAAAGGGCCTGATCAAAGATAAAAGCCAGGGGGAAGGGATTAAGGAGGTTATGAGGCTATTGTATGGGGAGAAGGATTCACTGAAGAGAAAGATATTTGCCGTAAAAAACACGGCCTTCTTTGCCATGACCCTCATGATTGCGGCAAAGGGTTTGGGATTGGAGACCCATCCCATGGATGGCTTTGATGAACAAAAGGTTAAGGCCCTCTTTGGTCTTAGAGAGGATCAGATAATCCCCCTTTTGGTGGCTGTGGGTTTCCCAAGGCCAGGGCTAACATTACCAGAGAGACCCTTTAGGAGGGAGCTGAAGGAGTTCGTAAGTTGGTATTGATTATGTCCCTGGGCCCAAGGTAGACCTCTCTGGCCAAGGGGTTTATGACTATCTCCTCAGGTTTACCCGAGACCAGTATCTTTCCCTGATCTATAATATAGGCCCTATCACATACCCTAAGGGTCTCAAATACGTTGTGGTCTGTGATGATGAGCCCTATACCCCTCTCCTTTAGGTTTAGGATGATCCTCTGAAGCTCTATTATGGAGATGGGGTCTATGCCCGCAAAAGGCTCATCCAAGAGCATAAAGGAGGGAGTCAAAATAAGGCTTCTTAATATCTCCAACTTTCTCCTCTCCCCCCCTGAAAGGGTATAGACCTTCTGTCCTGAAAGCTGATCCATATTCAATTCTGAGAGAAGCTCCAGAGCCTTTTCCCTCTGCTCTTCCTTTGAGAGATTCAACCTCTCAAGGATGATCATGAGGTTTTCCTCCACTGTGAGGCTCCTAAAGACGGAGGGTTCTTGGGGGAGATAGACCATCTGCTTTCTGGCCCTTAAATGCATGGGGAGATCGGTAATCTCTTCCTCCTTCAGGAATACCTTTCCCCTATCAGGCCGTAGGAGGCCCACCAGCATATAGAAGGTGGTGGTCTTCCCTGCGCCATTGGGTCCTAAAAGCCCTACCACCTCGCCCTGTTTTACAAAGAGACTTAGATCCTCTACCACAGCCCTCTTTGAAAAGTATTTTGTAAGTCCCTCTGCCCTGAGTTCTTTTGAATCCCCCTGGTTCATTCCATGTCCTTTAGGATAAAGTCCTCAAGGGCCCCATCTTGGAGCATCTGAGGTTGGGGGCCTGGGAGGTTGTCCTCCCTAAATGCCTGAAAGACCCCCTCCTGCCCCTCCGAGATCCGGCCTGTGGTGGGGTCCATTCTTAGGAATACTACCCCTTCGGGGGTAGGGAAATCCTTTGGTGGTGATTCTTTTAAGGCTTCTGCCATGAAATAGAGCCATATAGGAGCAGCTGCAACCCCTCCTGTCTGACCCTCTGCCATGGGCCTAAAGTCGTCGTATCCCACCCAAACAGCCGCAACCATATCGGGCACAAAGCCTATAAACCAGGCATCCCTAAGGTCGTTGCTGGTCCCTGTCTTACCTGCTGCAGGCCTCCCCAATGCCCTAATTCTCCATCCCGTGCCTTCTGTAATTACCCCTTTGAGCATACTCGTCATCACAGCGGCTGTCTCAGGGGAGATAGCCTCTTGAAGGATTGGGGCATTCTGTAGGAGGATATCCCCTTCGTTGTCCAGGACCAGTTTTATGTAAAGGGGTTCGGGCACCTTGCCGTTGGTGGCAAATGCGGAAAAGGCCTTTGCCATCTCATATACGTGGACACCAGAAGACCCCAAAGCCAAAGAGAGATTGGGTTCCAAGGGGGATGTAATCCCCATCCTTTTTGCGTATTCTACCACCTTTTTCACCCCTATCTGCCTCATCACTTTCACACTTACCACGTTTATGGACCTTGCAAGGGCATTCCTGAGTGTGGTTGCACCAATGTGGGTATTGTCATAATTCTTGGGTGCCCAGAGCCTACCCCCCGTTCCAATCACAATGGGTGCATCAATAACCACTGTGGCAGGGGTCATGCCAGAATCCATTGCGGCAGTATAGATGATCGGTTTAAAGGATGAACCTGGTTGTCTTTTAGCCTGGATGGCCCTGTTAAACTGGCTCTTCTTATAATCGTATCCACCCACCAGGGCCTTTACATAACCTGTATGGGGGTCCATACAGAAGAGGGCCCCTTGCACAAGGGGAGTCTGGTCTATTTCCACCTCCCATGGTCTCCCAGGGGGGGCAAGGGAGACTATCCTCACCTCTATCACGTCTCCCTCCATGATAGGTGCCCTCCCCTTCGGCCTCTTCCTCTCACCTGTCTCTGGATGTACATAGGTCTTATTGATCCAATCCTTACCCTTTAGGCTTAAGATCCCTTCCCTTTCACCTATCTTTACCCAGACATGTTCCTTTTCCACCCTTGTGACCAATGCAGGCACAATATCCCCCAACAAAGGGGGCTGCTCCCTCAGACTCTTTTCTGATTCAGCGATGAATTGCCCCCATCTCCCCTTCGGCAGGACCTCCAAGGGTCCCCTATAACCTTCTCTTTTGTCTACCTCACCAATCCCCTTTCGGATTGCAGCCTCTGCCATTATCTGTAGCCTTGGATCCAAGGTGGTATAGACCTTAAGCCCTCCACGATAGAGGACCTCCTCCCCAAAGTGTTGTAATAATAGTTTTTTTACGTGGTCCAAGAAATATGGGGCTATCTTGGGCACCTGCGGGTTTTTCACTATCTCCAACCTCTCATTTAGGGCAGATTCGTACTCCCCCTCTGTTATCATTCCCTCTTCCAACATCCTCTTTAAGACATAACCTTGCCTGGCCTTGGCCAGCTCAAAGTTGCTCTTGGGTGAGTACCTGGAGGGAGCCTTTGGGAGCCCTGCCAAAAGGGCGGCTTCGGCAAGGGTGAGCTGCCCTGTCCCTTTACCAAAATAGGTTAAGGAGGCCATCTCAATTCCGTAGGCGCCTTCTCCAAAATAGATCTGGTTTAGATAGAAATAGAGGATCTCGTTCTTAGTGAACCGTTTTTCCACCTGAAGGCTTAGAAGGGCCTCCCTCACCTTTCTCTTCAATGTCCTCTCTGTCTCCTTGAGGATAAGAGATTTTGTAACCTGTTGGGTAATGGTGCTTCCCCCCTGCTCTATCTTCCCTGCCAAGAGGTTTTTTAAAAATGCCCTAACAATACCCTTGTAGTCTATGCCAGGGTGTCTATAAAAGTTTGCATCCTCAGCGGCCAAAAAGGCCTGGAGCACGTGGGCGGGAACTTGTTCTAAGGGAATGACCTTCCTTCGCTCCTGGTAAAACTCTCCTATGAGAGTACCGTCATCTCCATATACCTCTGTAATCTGAAGAGGATGATAATAGGCAAGGGCACCAATAAAGGGGAGATTGCTGGACCAGAGGTAGACAAAGAATGCCCCCACACCTGCCAGACACAATCCACCCAATATTAGGAGAAACAAAAAGAGCTTTAAAAGGATTCTCAACGCAATGGCCCTCTGTCGAATGACCTATACTGGATAGCCTCTAAGAGGTGCTTTTCCTGGATATCTTCTGATCCATCTAAATCTGCTATTGTCCTTCCTATCTTGATTATCCTGGTATAGGCCCTTGCACTAAGATTGAAACGTTCCATTGCACTCCGCAAAATCTCTTTACATTTATCGTTTAGGAGACAATATTTTTTGAGTTCTTTCGTTCTCATCCTTGCGTTTGTGTAGATATTCGTGCCCTCAAACCTCTCTTGCTGTATGCTCCTTGCTCTCATCACCTTTCTCAATATCTCTTTTGAGCTTTGGCTGTGACCTTCATCTGATAGTTCAGTATACTCAAGCCTTGGGACATCCACATGCAAATCTATCCTATCAAGTATGGGGCCAGAGATCCTGGATCTATATTTGGCTATCTGCAAATATGAG
The DNA here is from genome assembly GCA_938002815.1 of uncultured bacterium. Taxonomy (GTDB): domain Bacteria; phylum Desulfobacterota; class DSM-4660; order Desulfatiglandales; family CALKZT01; genus CALKZT01. Next base: position 18,184 of record CALKZT010000034.1, on the reverse strand, counting down.
CAGGAGCAGGTCTGTTTTCTATCACCCAAAAAGCCGCAAGGACAAGGGTTCATTGCAGCGATCAACTGAAAAGAGGCAGGGTATGTGATAGAATTTGTGGCCCTTGAAATCGTTACAATTCCATCTTCCATAGGCTGCCTGAGTACCTCTAAGACATTCTTTCTGAATTCCGGGAGTTCGTCCAAAAAGAGAATTCCATGGTGGGCCAGGCTCACCTCACCGGGTTTAGGGCTCTGGCCCCCTCCAATGAGACCTGCATCGGATATGGTATGGTGAGGGGCCCTAAAAGGCCTTTTGGTCAAGAGGCCTTTCCCCTTAGGCATCATGCCCATTATGCTATATATCTTAGAGGTCTCCAGGGCCTCCTCAAAGCTCAAAGGGGGAAGAATGGTAGGGAGTCTCTTGGCCAGCATGGTCTTTCCAGAGCCTGGGGGACCGATCATAAGGACATTATGTCCCCCTGCTGCAGCAATGGTCAGGGCCCTCTTTGCGGATTCTTGGCCTTTTACCTCCATGAAATCCATGTCCCAATCCGTAAAAGATTCTTCGGAAATGGGGGATGGTCTGTAGGGTGGTATATTTACTCCCCCCCTCAATACCTCAACTACCTGCGAGAGGGAGACTACAGGATATACCTTCAAGTCCTTTACGACAGCTGCCTCCTCTGCATTCCCTTCTGGCAAAAATAGCCCCCCAAATCCATTTTTTTGGGCGGATATGGCAATGGGAAGGGCCCCCTTTATGGGCCTTATGAGCCCATCCAAGGCCAGCTCTCCCAAAAATAGGTAATCCTTTGTGACTTCTTTTTTTAGTATACCCACTGCGGATAGAATCCCCAGGGCAATGGGTAGATCAAAACCCGAGCCCTCCTTTTTCGTGTCTGCAGGGGCGAGGTTCACTGTAATCCTGTCTGCAGGGAAATAGTAGCCTGAGTTCTTTATGGCAGCCTTGACCCTCTCCTTGCTCTCCTTAACGGCATTGTCCGGGAGGCCCACGGTGGTAAAGGAGGGAAGCCCTGGGGCAATATCCACCTCCACCTGTACGGTGTAGGCCTCTACCCCCAAAAGTGCAGAGGTAAAAATCCTTGAAAGCATCTTGGTTATGTATAAACCTTTTTAAGGATAACGAGTTAAACTCATCTGAACGTGGTTTACACTTAACACGATAAGATGTATAAAGTAAAGTTCATTTTGGAAAGGAGGGAGCATAGATGGCCCGTATCACAGTAGAGGATTGTCTCAAAAAGGTGGATAATAGATTTCTGCTCATACACATGGCGGCAAAGAGGGTAAAGCAGCTCCGAAAAGGTGCCCCCCCACTGGTGAGTACAAAAAACAAGGACGTGGTATTGGCCCTAAGGGAGATCGCAGGGGGGAAGGTGAAACCCCTGAAGCCTGGGGAGGCCCAAAGGACGATGCCCTATGAAGAGTACGATGCCATGGAGCTTATGGAAAGACATCTCCTTTCAAAGGCAGAAGAGAAAAAGAATTAGGAGAAGTGAGCTTGAGGGGTTCTCAGAAGAGGGATTATTACGAGGTCTTAGGGGTTCCCAGAAACGCCTCCGAAGAAGAGATCAAGAAGGCCTATAGAAGGCTCGCCCTAAGATACCATCCAGATAGAAATCCAGGGGACAAGGAGGCAGAAGAGAGGTTCAAAGAGGCTGCTGAGGCCTATGAGGTCCTAAGAGATAGGGAAAAGCGGCAGATCTACGACATGTACGGCCACCAGGGACTGGAAGGGGCCGGTTTTAGGGGATTTAGCGGTTTTGAAGATATCTTCTCCCATTTTGGGGACATATTTGAGGAATTTTTTGGGTTTGGGCGCTGGAGGCAGAGGGGGCCCCAGTCAAGACAGGGTGCCTCTCTAAGATATGAACTCAACATAACCCTAAAAGAGGCCTTTAAGGGCGTAGAAAAGGAGATCAAGTTCTCCAAATTAGGCCTATGTGAGGAATGCAATGGAAGCGGTGCCCAAAGTGGCTATGGCCCTGAGACCTGTTACACCTGCGGGGGAAGAGGGCAGGTGGTTCGTAGCCAGGGCTTTTTCAGGATCAGCACCACCTGTCCCACTTGCAAGGGAGAGGGTTACGTGATTACCCATCCCTGTCCCACATGCTCTGGATATGGAAAGGTACGGGTAGAGAGGAGATTGAGCGTAAAGGTCCCTCCAGGTGTGGATACAGGTAGTCAGCTGAGGATAAGGGGGGAAGGGGAGCCTGGGGAAAACGGAGGCCCACCCGGTGATCTATTTGTGGTGGTAAATGTGGGAAAAGACCCCTTTTTTGAAAGGGATGGGCCTGATCTGGCCTGCGAGGTCCCCATCAGCTTTTTGAAGGCCTGCTTAGGAGGTATGGCAAGAGTTCCCCTTTTGGACGAAGAGGAAATAGAAGTGGTGATCAAAGAGGGGACCCAACCAGGAGACATCATAAAGGTCCCATACAAAGGCATGCCCATCTTAGGTAGACCCGATGAACGGGGTGATCTGTATGTAAAGGTGAGGGTGGAGATTCCCAAAAGGCTCACGGAGGAGCAGAGAAGGGCCCTTGAAGAGATAGTTGCCCTATTCGAAGAGCCCACACTCTCCAACAAGAAGGGCAAAAAGAAGTTCTGGAAGAAGTTTGTATAGGTCAAAAAATCCCCCTGGAGCAAGTCATGGTAAAGGAAGAGCTTATGGAGACTATCAGGAAGATGCTGGAAGAGAGGCTCAGGGAGTTGCTAGGAGAGGCCCAGAGGACCGTGTCCCACATGACCGACCTGGAAGCCGCCTTTCCAGATCCCACAGACAGAGCGAGCTTTGAATCAGACATGAGCTATAAGCTCAGGATCAAAGACAGGGAGAGAAAGCTGATCCCCAAGATACGCGCTGCCCTTGAAAGGATAGAAAAAGGGACATACGGGATATGTGAAGAGTGTGGAGAGGAGATCTCTGAAGAGAGGCTCCTTGCAAGGCCTGTCACGACCCTGTGCATAAAGTGTAAGACACGTCAGGAGCACGAAGAGAAGATCAAGGGCATATAGTCCTATTCCCCCAAAGAGATGGTCCAGAGGGAAAGAACAGAAGACGTAATAGTGACCCATACCAATGCAGACCTGGACGCATTGGGGTCCATGATAGCTGCAAGAAAGCTCTATCCAGAGGCTGCCTTAGTATTCCCAGGGGGACAGGAGAAGAATATCAAGGACTTTTTCATCAGTTCCGCAGGCTACTTTTTTAACTTCAAAAAGCCAAGGCAGATAGATCTAAACAAGGTAAAGAGACTGATAGTGGTGGATACAAGGCAGAAGAGCAGGATCGGCCTCTTCTCTGAGTTGGTGGGGGTCCCTGGGGTGGAGATCCACATTTACGATCACCACCCCCCTTCTGAAGACGATATAGAGGGGGATGTGAGCCACGTAAGTTATCTGGGGTCAAATACTGCCCTTATGTGTCAGATATTGAGAGAAAAAGGTATAACCCCTACACCCGTAGAGGCCACCATCATGTGTCTTGGGATCCATGAGGACACAGGCTCTTTTACCTTCAGTTCCACCACTGCCGAGGACTATATTCAGGCAGGATGGCTTGCGCAACATGGTGCTGATCAAAATGTGATCAGTGATCTGCTCTCCAGGGATCTCAGCTCAGAGCAGGTCTCGCTTTTGAACCAGCTCTTGGAGAATGGAACAAGGCACCTCATAAACGGTCACGAAGTGTTGATCACAAGGCTCGCGAAGGAAACCTATGTCCCTGACTTTGCAATCCTGGTACATAAACTTATGGAGATGGAAAACGCCAAGGTGATCTTTGCCATCGCCCAGATGGAGGACAAGGTCTACATAGTTGCCAGGAGCAAGAAGCCAGAGGTGGATGTCTCAAAGATAGTAGGGCATTTTGGAGGTGGGGGGCATCCCTATGCGGCCTCGGCCACAGTAAAAGATATGCCACTAACCCAAGTGGAGGCCGAGCTTTTAAATACCCTCCATTTGGAGGTGAGGAATGCAGTTACTGCAAAGGATATAATGAGTGCGCCTCCCATCTGGATCTCTGAGGACCAGACCCTTCACACCGCAAGCCAGATGCTGAACAGGTACAACATCAATGTACTCTTGGTGATGGGAGGGGGAAGGTTAAAGGGCTATGTGACGAGACAGATAATAGAAAAGGCCATCTTTTTCGGCCTGGAAGAGGCCAAGGTACAGGACTACATGAATGTGGAATCGGTATCGGTTAAGCCTAATACCCCCCTAAAAGAGATCCAGAACCTGGTGGTGAAGGGGAAGTACAGGATCATACCTGTAATGGAAGGGGAAGAGGTGGTGGGTGTAATCACCAGGACAGATATACTCCAGATCCTCTTGGGGGACGAGGCCTATAGAGAACCTCTGAGTAAAGATTCTTCTGGTCTACTTCCATCCAAAAGCATGGTCTCTATCCTGAGGGAAGGCCTCCCAGATAGGGTATTGGAGAGGCTCTCCACCATAGGCAAAGTGGCAGATGAGATGGGATACAATGCCTATCTGGTGGGTGGCGTGGTAAGGGATCTGATACTGAAGAGGCCCAACTGGGATTTGGATGTGGTGGTGGAAGGAGACGGCATAGAGCTTGCCAACCAGGTGGGAAAAAGGCTCGGGGCAAGGGTGAGGCCTCACAAAAAGTTCGGAACCGCTATAATAATCTTTGAAGATAATCTGAGGATAGATTTTGCCACAGCAAGGATAGAGTATTATAATGCCCCAGGTGCCCCTCCTATAGTTGAGACTTCATGCCTTAAAAGGGACATGTACCGAAGAGACTTCACAATAAATACCCTTGCAGTAAAACTGAACCAGAAGCATTTTGGGACCCTGATTGATTATTATGGAGGCCTAAAAGATATAAAAGAAAAGACCATAAGGGTACTACACAATTTGAGTTTTGTTGAGGATCCCACCAGGATACTTAGGGCCATAAGATTTGAACAGAGGTTTGGCTTTAAGATAGGGAAACTTACTCTCTCATTACTAAAGACAGCAGTAAGGCAGAATCTTTTAGCAGAGGCAAGTGGACACAGAATCTTTCATGAATTTATTCTAATATTGCAAGAGGAATCCCCAGAAATTTTAATAGAGAGGCTTTCAGAACTGAATATCCTTCCGCAAATAATGGGGTATAATGTGAAATTTGACAATAAGCTAAAGGAGCTGTACCAGAGGATTACTCAGGTGGTTGGATGGTTTAAACTACTCTACCTTGATGAGCCTTTTGAAGCCTGGAGGGTATATCTGTATGGGCTCTTGGATCGCATGGATCAGGAACAACTTCTCTCATTCCAAAAGAGGATGGGTATGTTTGACAAGAGATCCAAAAGAATGGTGGATCAGGCAGAAAAGGTCTCTGCTCTACTGAAGGAGCTCAACATGTTCAGGGGCAATAATTTTCAATTGAAGGCCCTTCTAAAGGAATATGACACGGAATTCTTGTTATTCCTCATGGCAAAGACAGGGAGTGAAAAGGTAAGAAAGGAGATAAGCAGCTATTTTACAAAGCTGAAGGACATAAAGACCTTCATCAGGGGCAAAGACCTCTTGGATATGGGGTTAAAGCCAGGTCCGATCGTTGGTGAGGTCTTAGAAAGGGTGTTAGAGGCAAGGCTAAACGGCAAGGTTAGGACAAAGGAAGAGGAGTTGAGTTATGCAAGGGCCTTTTTGGCCTCCAGATCCCTTTTGTCAGAAGGGGAAAACAGAATGGAATCAGAGGTTGGGATATGAAGAAGGTGATCTTAAGTGGCATGAGACCTACAGGTATTATGCATGTGGGGCACCTGCACGGTGCCTTACTTAACTGGGCCGGTTTTCAGGATACCTACACCTGCTATTTTTTTATTGCGGATTGGCATGCCCTCACCACAGAGTATGAGGATCCCTCTGTTATAAGGGAGAGCAAGATTGACATGATAATAGACTGGATGGCAATAGGCCTTGATCCAGGCAGATGCACCTTTTTTGTCCAGTCCCAAATAAAGGAGCATGCAGAACTACACCTTCTCCTTTCCATGATAGTCCCACTGCCTTGGCTTGAGAGGAATCCCACTTATAAGGAGCAATTGAGGGAACTCAAGACGAGGGATCTATATACGTATGGGTTCTTGGGTTATCCGGTGCTTCAGGCTGCGGATATCTTGATATACAAGGCAAATGGAGTCCCTGTGGGAGAGGATCAGGCAGCCCATGTGGAACTCACCAGGGAGATAGCAAGGAGGTTTAATTACCTCTATGGTGAGGTATTTCCTATCCCTGAGGTCCTGCTAACAAAGACCTCAAAGCTCTTGGGAATAGACAGAAGAAAGATGAGTAAGAGCCTAAATAACGCCATATTCCTAAGGGATGCCCCAGAGACTATCAGGTCCAAGGTCTCTGAAATGATCACAGATCCCCAGAGGGCAAGGAGGAGTGATCCAGGGGATCCTTCGGTCTGCAATGTCTATAGTTTTCATGAGCTATATAGCCCCTATTCTAAGGTGGTTGAGATAGGAGAAGCATGTCGAACCGCCAAGATAGGGTGTGTGGAGTGCAAGGGTATCATGGCCCAGAATCTCATAGAAGGCCTGGCGCCCATAAGGGAAAAGGCCTTGGAATTGGAATCCAAGAAGGGTGAGATTGAAGAGATCCTCCAAGAGGGAAATAGGAGGGCGAGGGAGGTGGCCCAGAGGACCATGGAGGAGGTGAGGGCCAAGTTGAACCTCTAAATGGACTGTGTAATTAAGCTCCCAGAGTTTGAAGGCCCCTTAGATCTGTTATTGTATCTCGTCCACAAAAACGAGATGGACATCTTTGAGATACCCCTTTCCTCCATTACAGACCAATTTCTGGACTATGTGGAGGCATGCCTGGCAGAGGGGAGGAGATTGAATCCCGAGTTCCTGTTCATGGCCTCTGTCCTCATACATTTAAAATCGAGGCTCCTAATAGATACCCCCTCTGAGGAGGAAACCCAGGAGACCCAATCAGAGATCACAACCCCTCTCATAGGATACCTCTCATTTAAAGAGGCAGCTTCCAGACTAAATTCCTTGGAGGTCCTCTTTAGGGACGTGTTCCCAAGAAGACCAGGAAATAGCATCGAAGAGATTGTGGTGGGGATCGAAAGAGAGTTAGAGGTGGATCTCGCAAGGCTCACCCAGGCCTTTAGGGCCCTGGTAAAGAGGGGTCCCACTGAGAAGATAACCATTTCCCCTCCCAAATGGACGGTCAGGGAAAAGTTTGAGGAGCTAAGGTCTAAAGAAAGGGTTAGGCTAAGGGAGCTGGCATCCATCTCCTCCTGTATAGAGGAGTTCTTAGTCTATTTTATGGCCCTTTTGGAGCTGGTCTTCCAGGGAATCGGCCGCATTACGGAATCAGGGGATGAGGTAGAGGTACTCTAAAGTGGACGAGGAGATGACCTCTACAAGATCCCAAAGGCTTGAACTCATAGTGGAGGCCATCCTATTCTTTTCGGATAGGCCCTTATCCATAAAGGAGCTGGAGGAGATCCTTCAGGAGCATACCTATGGGGAGATCAAGGAGGCGGTCCTGAGTCTGAAAAAGGGATATGAGGCTATGAACAGGAGCTTTCTCTTGGTGGAGGTGGCAGGAGGCTTCCAGTTTAGGACAAGGGAGGAATTTTCCGTTTTCATCCAGAGGCTCTATAGGTCTTCCCCTTACAGACTTTCTGAGGCTGCCCTTGAGACCCTTGCCATAATAGCCTACAGGCAGCCCATAAGCAAAGGGGAGATAGAAGAGCTAAGGGGAGTGGATGTAAGCCACATACTAAAGGTCCTTTTGGAGAAGGGTCTGGTGAGGGTAGCTGGCAGAAAAGAGGTGCCGGGTAGGCCGCTCTTATACGGTACCACAAAGAGATTCTTGGAGGTGTTTGGGTTGAAGGACATAAACCATCTGCCCCAGATAGAAGAGCTGGCCCCCCCATCCGGGGAGATCCATTCCCCTAAGGGAGAAGATGGAGGAAAGGGGCATTAGGCTCAATAAGTTCATAAGGGATGCTGGGATCTGCTCCAGGAGGGGGGCGGACAGACTCATCCTGGGGGGGAGGGTAAAGGTGAACGGTATCCCTATAAGGGAGCTTGGGCTTAGGGTGATACCCCAAAGGGATCTGGTGGAGGTGGACCAAAGGCCCATCTCTCCTATTAAAAGGAAGATATACGGGATATTGAACAAACCCTTCGGTGTGGTCTCCAGCCTCAAGGATCCTGAAGGGAGGCCCTGTGCAGGGGATCTCCTCAAACCCCTGGGGGTTAGGGTCTTCTTTGTGGGAAGGCTTGACTTTGACACGATGGGGCTTCTTCCCTTTACAAATGACGGCCAATGGGCACAGAGGCTTTTGCATCCCAAGTACCATATCCCTAGGACCTACAAAGCAATCGTCAGGGGGGATCTGAGTGAAGAGGCAGTATCTACCCTTCGAAGGGGGGTCCCCCTCTCAGACGGCCCCACAAGGGGGTGCAAACTCAAGCTCCTGAAGAGGGCAGAGGGTGTAACAGAGATCAGGATCACCATATATGAGGGGAGAAATAGGCAGGTCAGAAGGATGTTTGAGGCAGTGGGATATGAGGTGATCCATCTTATTAGAACGGGATTTGGGAGGCTTCAGCTGGGGGATCTAAAGGTGGGGGAGTATAGACTCCTTGAAGATCCCTACCTTTAGGGGCCCCGTTCCGGTAAGGGCTCCTCTTTTCTATAGACCAATGCCTGACAGATTGCCACAAGGTTTTGGTTTTCGTCTGTGACCTGGATCTGATATGTGGCAGTCCTCTTGGTCCTGTTAATTTCCGTTGCCTCAGCCCTAATCACATTTCCCTTTCCCGTGGCCCTAAAGAATGTGACCGTCATACTGAGGGCAACGGCTACTGTCCCGTGGCTATTGGAAGCCAGCTCAAAGGCCTCGTCCACCACCGAAAAGAGTAAACCCCCATGGGTCGTACCGTGGATGTTTAGGCATTCTTCTGTTATCTCCCTTTCCACCAAGGCGTAGCCAACCCCGATTTTTAAAACCTTTAGGCCTAAGAATCTTCGGTAAGGCTCTTGGGAGCCCAATTTGTCTAATATCTCCAATGGGTCCATGGCTCTTTTATGTCCTTATCTGAAGGCTTTCGATCATCTTATTTGCATAGTTTATGACAAATTCCTGCTGGCTTCTTGTACAATAAGCAGGGCAGGTGCATCTCATGTTATGAAGGCTTCTTACATAAAATTCAAATTTCACCCAATTTTGCCCGAGTTCAATGGCAAATACGTGGGGATAGCATGCCTTGTGTTCAAATTGCTTCTCACTTAGCAAATCATCAGGGACCTTTACCCAGAATATCTCTGTAAGGGAGCTTTTTAAGGCATTTTTGGCAAGATAGTCTTTTATTTTGCCCATACCTTCTTTAGATATCTCATCTATCAGATAAGACTTCATTTAATCCCTCTGGATTCTCTTGTATGCGATGTAAGCAGAGTCTATTATTCCATATAGCCATGTTAAAATATAGGTGGAAAAGATCAGACCAAGAAGAGGCTTTTCAAACAAAAGGGACATAAGAGTAACTTCCCCTGAAGAAATTGCAGCCAGAAGGTTACTATCCGATTTCAAAGTCCCGATAAAAGTGATCGAGAATATGAGGATCTGAACAAAGACAAGAGCCATCAGAGTCAGGGCCTTTCTTGCCTGTCCGTTTAATATCTGGCCAAGGCCGGGGATTAAAAAGGCGGATGCCAAGGGAGAGAGAACGATCTTATAATCTTTGGACATTTGGGTTGACTATTAAATGCCTGAGACGCTCATGTTCCCTCATGACACATCTGTTCATGATCACCTTTATCCCATGCTCCATTGCCTTTTTTGCTGCCTCATTGTGGACCACCCCTATCTGCATCCATATACTCCTAACCCCCTTTTTTATGGCCTCCTCCACCACCTTAGGGACCTTATCTGGTGATAGAAATAGGTCTGCCATGTCCACCTCAAAGGGGATCTCAAGGAGAGAGGGGTAACATCTCTGCCCCAGTATCTCTTTCCTGATGGGGTTTACGGGGATCATATCAAAGCCCTGATCCATAAGATACTTGGCCACCTTGTAGCTGTCCCTATCGGGCTTTTGGCTGATCCCAACGACTGCTATCCTCTTGGTCTCCTTGAGGAGCCTGACTATTTCCTCATCATCCAAATGGGTAGAGGGGACTTCGCAGGAAATTTCCACTACTGGCCTCCCTTTATCTCTCCTTCTTTAGACTGGCTCCCTTTAGAAACGTTCTCCTCGGTGAGCCTGGGGGATTCCTCTGAGACCTCTTTTTTTACCTTCCTAAATTCCTTTATGGCCTGTCCAAGGCCCCTTCCAACCTCTGGTAGCCTCTTTGCCCCAAAGAGCAAAAATATTATGATGGCAATGATTATAAGTTCCGATGATCCAAGTCCGAACATGTTTCCCCCCTTTTGTTTAGGCGTCCTTTAAGACTACCTGGGCCTCCCCTTCCTCCCTGGGTTCTATTTCCCCTATGAGATAGGCATTCTCTCCAGATCCCCTGAGCCTCTGGATGATCTCCTGAGAATCTTCCTCTGAGGTTATCAGGATCATCCCCAGGCCGTTATTGAATGTCCTGTACATTTCAGGCTCCGAGATCCTTCCCCTCTCCTTTAAGACCTCAAAGACAGGGGGAATAGGCCAGGTTCCCCTCTTTATAGTTGCCTTTACCCCTTTTGGAAGGATCCTCGGGATATTCTCCAAGAGGCCTCCGCCAGTGATATGGGCTATCCCATATACCCTGAAGGACCTCGTGATCCCCAAGAGGGGCTTCACATAGATCTTAGTAGGCTCCAAGAGTTCCTCCCCTAAGGTCCTTCCGAATTCTTCCACGTAAATGGAGACGTCCCAACCCAGTTCCTCAAAGAATACCTTTCTTGCTAAGGAGTATCCGTTGCTATGGAGGCCACTGGAGCTAATACCCACTATATGTTGTCCCACGGAGATCTCAGAACCATCTATTATCTTCTCTCTTTCCACTACACCCACAATAAAGCCTGCCAGGTCAAAGTCTTCCTCTCCATACAGGCCTGGAAGTTCGGCATTTTCTCCCCCCACAAGGGAGCACTGGGCCGCCTCACAGCCCTTGACTACCCCTTCTATCAGCTGGGTTGCCACCTCCACGTTCAGTCTGCCCGCTGCCAGGTAGTCTAAAAAAAATAAGGGGGTTGCACCCAGGGTGAGGATATCGTTGGCACACATGGCCACCAGGTCTATGCCTACGGTGTTGTAGATTCCCATCCTCTTGGCCACAATCAGTTTGGTCCCCACTCCGTCTGTGGAGGAGACGAGCACAGGTTCCTTGAATTTGGTGGAGTCCAGAGAGTAAAGGGCCGCAAAGCTCCCAAAATTATCAAGCACATTTGCTCGAAAGGTCTTCTTTACCAGTGGTGTTATCCTACGGACAAAGGAGGAGGCCCTCTCCAAGCTTACCCCGGCCTCCTCGTACCTGCTTCCTTCCATCTGTGAGCTCTCCTTCTTTGACCTAAGGAGCTATATTCCCTATTTTAGGGCCCTCTGTCAAACCCCAAGTACAGGAGGGAAAAGATTCTGCTCTAATGGCACTCTTACCCAAAGAAGGGTCCCTATAGGCCTATAGCCTCCTTTGGCCTTAGGGTATACTGACCCCTGAGAGTATCCCAGAGAGCTGAGAGTGGATCTGCACGTCTTTGCAGTGTAAGAGATCTATTGCCTTTGCAGGGCATTCGCTTACACAGATCCCACATCCCATGCACATGGAGGGCCTGATCTCGGATACCCCTTCATTGTTAATAAAGGGTGCCCCAAAGGGGCATACCCTCACACATATGAGACATGCGGCACATTTGTCCGGATCTACCACTGCCACGGTGGCAGGGGTAGTAAGCTCATCCTGGCAGAGGATCTTGGAGGCCTGAGCCGCTGCTGCCTTTGCCATTATTATACATTCCTCCACAAACCTGGGGCTATGGGCCATTCCAGCAAGGAATATCCCCGGGGTACTAAACTCCACAGGCCTTAGCTTGATGTGGGCCTCTTGAAAGAGTCCCACCTGGTTTTTGGGGAGCTTCAGGACCTCCGAAAGCTCCTGGGAGTGAGGATTAGGCCTTACCCCCGCACTCAGGACCACCATGTCGGGTCTAACCAAAAACCTCTCCCGGGACCCCCTATCCAAAAAGGTCACCACTAAGCTACCCCCTTCTGTTTCGACCCGAGGAGGGTTTTCCTGTATATACCTGAAAAAGAGTACCCCTGCCTTTCTTGCCTTCAGATAATAAAGCTCATTACTCCCATAGGTGCGGAGATCCCTATATAAGACTATCACCTGCAAAGAAGGCTTTATATCCTTTAACCTTAGGGCATTTTTGACTGCTGTCCCGCAGCAGACCCTACTGCATTGGGGGAACTCCTCGTTTCTGGAGCCCACACATTGAATCATGAGCACACTGTTTATCCCCTTTACCGTGTCAGGTTCTTTTCTTAAGAGGTCCTGGAGCTCAAACTGGGTCAAGACCCTATTGTCTTCCCCATAGAGGTATTCAGTGGGTTGGTAGGGGATTCCCCCTGTGGCCACAATAACAGCCCCATACTTTATGGAAAACCTCTTATCTTTAGACAAGATAACCCCTTCGAAGGAGCCCACATGGCCTTTGTGCTCCACCAGTCTTGAATTGAGGTAGACCTTTATATTGGGGTGACCCAAGACCTGTCTGGAGAGCATCTTGGCATAATTTAGGGGAGAATGGCCCTTTAGGGTCTCCACAATGCCTTTGGCAATGCCTCCTAACTCATCTGTTATCTCCACTAAATGGACCCCGAATCCCTGGTCTGCAAGGCTTAAGGCAGCCACCAAACCGCTCACTCCCCCTCCCACCACGAGGGCCTCCTTTGAGACGCTAAATTTGTGCTCCTCTAAGGGTTCCAAAAGGGATGCCTTGAAAACAGCCCCCCTTATCAATTGCTTGGCCTTCCTTAAGGCCTCTTGAGGAGAGGATCCATGTACCCATGAGCATTGATCCCTTATGTTGGCCATTTCAAGGAGATAGGGGTTGAGGCCTGCCCTCTTCAGAGTAGCCCTGAAAAGGGGTTCATGGGTCCTAGGTGAACACGCCGCTACCACAACCCTGTTGAGTCTGTGTTCCTCTATGAGCTCTTTGAGCACCTCTTGGGTATCCGTGGCGCAGGTGAACATAAAATTCTTGGCCACCACTACCCCATCAAGCCCCTTTGCAAAGTCCACGAGCTCTTCTATATCCAAGACCCCGGCTATGTTAGAGCCACAGTGGCAAATGAACACACCTGTTCTGGGTTCAGGGGCGATCTCTTTCCCCTCTGGCCCCTTGAGCTCTTTGACTAGCTTGCCCCTCTCCTCCTTTAGAAACCATGAGACCTCCAAGGCAGCAGCAGAGGATTCAATGACCGTGTCTGGGATGTCCTTGGGCCCCCTGGCCATGCCGCATACGTAAATCCCTTCCCTGTTGGTGGAGATGGGCTCAAACTCGTGGGAACCCACAAAGCCATATCTGTCCAGAACGAGCCCCATCCTTTTGGAGAGCTGAATAAAATCTTCCTTTGGTCTTATGCCGCTGGAAAGCACCACCAGCTCTACCTCGTGCTGGATCTTTTGATTTATCTCTGTATCGAATGTCTCTATGATGAGATTTTGGTTGGAGGGGTTCAAATAGAGCTGGGATATCATGCTCCTCCTGAATTTTACCCCGAATTGATACCTTGCCCTCTCCACAAATTGGTCGAAACCTTTCCCATGGGCCCTTATGTCCATGAAATAGATGGTGGTCTCTATATTCGGGTCATGGAACTTTGTGAGAGTGGCCTGCTTTACAGCATGCATACAGCATACAGATGAGCAATAGGGCCTATTGAGGGAGGGGTTCCTCGAGAGCACGCATTGGATCCATGCAATACTCTTTGGGGTCCTCCTATCCGATGGCCTGACAATATGGCCAGAGGTGGGCCCTGTGGCAGAGAGAATCCTTTCGTATTGCAGAGAGGTAATTACGTTTTGGTATCTATTAAAGCCCATCTCCTGGTCTTTTTCGCTTATGGTAAGCTCATAGCCAGGGGCCAGCACAATGGCCCCCACGTTCAGAACGAGTTTCTCCTCTTTTTGATCAAATTCCACGGCCTTCCTGGGGCAGAACTTCTCACAGGCCCTGCATTTCCCCTTCAAAAGGTATATACAGTTTTGAGGGTCTATCACATATGCCCTTGGAGTTGCCTGTGGAAAGGGAAGGTAGGCGGCCTTTCTAAAAGAGAGGTACTGGTTGAACTCATCCGGGACCTTTTTGGGACACTTTTCGCTACATATCCCACAGCTTATACATTTCTGTATGTTTATATACCTAGGCATCACCTTAAGGAGGACCTCAAAATTCCCGGCGCTTCCCCTGACCTTTTCCACCTCAGCTAATGTGAAGATTTCCACATTTGGACAGGAGACAACCTCCACCATCTTTGGGGAAAACATACATGTGGCACAGTCATTGGTGGGGAATGTCTTGTCCAGTTGAGCCATATTTCCACCCAGGGATGGGGATCTCTCGGCCAAATACACGTAATAGCCAAGCTCTGCTATATCCAAGGCAGCTTGAATCCCTGCAATTCCTCCACCTACCACCAAGACCTTGCCGACTTTGGAGATCTCTGTTTCTAATGACATGGAAAAACTCCTAAAGGTTATAGAGCCTTTTTTCTATCAATAACGGCGATGGATCTACCAAGTGGGACTTAAAATTAATGGATACAGCTGAATCAGCCAGGGCCAGTATCATCAGTTCTGTAAAATAAAAGACAGGCAATAGATTCTTGCCCGTCTCAAACTGGGCAGAGTCTAAATTGAACTGACAGAGGGGACAAGAGACTACTATTGCATCGGCTCCGAATTCAACGGCTTTCATGAGGAGTTTGAAAGAAAGGGATAGACCTATCTCCTTTCTTCCCATCTTGATACTTGCACCACAACATATGGTCTTATAGGACCAGTCAAGCACAGTGGCCCCTAATGCTTCTAATATCTTATCCATGGTGGTTGGGTTTTGGAACTCCTTGAAACCTGTAAGCTTAGGTGGCCGAACCATTTGGCAGCCGTAATAACAGACCACTCTCAGGTCCTTGAGAGGTCTTTTTACCCCCTCCCTTATCCTTCTCAGAAATTCTTGCTGGCTCAAAAACCTTGTGGGGTCGTAAATAGAGACTTGGCCAGTTAAAGGCCAAGGGGAGTCCTCCAGCCCCCTCTTGATCCTGTCAAGGGAATATACCAGTCGGTTATAACACATGGGGCAAGGTGCAAGTAAATCCAATCCCATCTCTTCGGCTATGGAGATATTCTTGCTCGGCAAGAGTATCGTCATGGCCTCGCTTAAGCTGTGGGCTGCGGTGGAGCCACAACAGGTCCAGTCTGGAATCTCCCTTAGTTTAATTCCCAGGAGTCCAAATGCCTCTACCACAGACCTCCCGTAATCGTTTGCGGTCCCCTCCAGACTACAACCAGGGTAATATGCGAGCTCCATTGTTACTATCTTCCTTTCAGCTTTTCCTGAAGTCTTCTCAATTCCTTTGCTGCCTTGGACTTTTTTGGCCAGAAGTGAAGCCTCCCCCTCTTTACCAGCTCAAGACCCAATTTCAGTTCAGGCAAAAAGGAGCCATCCTTTACCTTTTTGATGAGGATGCCGGGGCTCATATTCATGGAGGTCATAAGCCAGATTTCGTTTATCCTCCCGAACCTGGTAAGTTCTCCCATAAATTTTCTGTAGAAGATTTCCAGCTCCTTTTCATGGGCAGGATAGGGAGAGCGGGCCGCCAGATTTCGCAGATGGATAATTACCTCTGCGACCCCCACCTCATTGGGGCAGTGTGCAGAGCACATCTCGCAGGAAAGGCAGACCCATATGGTGCGGGAGCCCAGGAGTCTACTCCTCTGGCCCAGTTGGACAAAGCGTATCACCTGGTGTGGCTTTATATCCATAAACTCAGCCACAGGACAAGAATTTGTGCACCTCTCACATTGGTAGCAGGCGCCTAAATTTATCCCTGTCTCTCCCTCTATTTGGGAGAGAAACCTGTTCCCCTGCTCTGTAATCTCCAGAAGTTGTCCTGCTTCCATCACTTAAGCTTCCTCCCAGAGTTTAGATTAGGGACAAATGTGGTATTTGTAAATGAATAACGTAAGGGGGAGCAATTTTGTGGGCTCAATAAAATGGACAAGAGCAGAGGCTCAGGGATTTGAGGGGGCTTGATGTGGCTATGGGACGTGAGACCAAAAGCCCTTTTAGAGATAACCAACTGGTAAGGCCTTTTTAGAGGGCCAGACAAGAAAGCCCCAAAAAGCCTCTTGACCGGAGGACGCTTCCGTGGTAGAAAAATTTCGGTGCCGAGATAGCTCAGATGGTAGAGCAGCGGACTGAAAATCCGCGTGTCCCCAGTTCGATTCTGGGTCTCGGCACCAAATATCGTGCCTTTCATCGCACTTACTTTGGCTTGGTGGACCCGTTTCCCTTTGAGGTACTAATATCCCTCTCAGCCTGTCAAGAAGCTCTTTCTCTTTCCTCTTGGATCCAAGAAGGTGACAACTTAGTTTACCTTAGCTTTACTCCTTCAAGATAAACCGGGAGCAAAAAACCAGATACAGGACCAACTTCGACATTCCATTTTGTAAGTTGCTTTATGTTATTCCTTTCTTTCTCAGCTAATCCAGGGATAATTAAGGTATTGTGGCCAAGCAAGTTTTCAACATTGTTTTCTTGCATAGCCTTCCACACTTCTAATGCTTTGAACATCTTCTCGTGTACAGCATTGTCCACTGAATAACCATGAGTGAAAGTTGGCAAAAGGTAAACTTTGGCCTTAGTGGCAATGAGGAGATCAGTCAATATTCTTACTGTTTCCACAAAGTTACAGGTTACAATAAGAGGAGAGTTTCTATCAGGGAGGCCAATTGGTATCACTTGACATTTGGCCTGCTCCATCATGACATTAAAAGGTAACGGCTCAACGTGAAAGTTAGATATAGCTAAAAGCAAATTAGCAATTTTTTCTTCACACTCTGTGCATATTGTCTGTGATGTTTTATTACTCAAAGAGGTAGCGTAGTCAAAGCAGGTTGAAAACCCGCAGTTACCACAGTCCAATCCAGGAAGGTATTCCATGAAATCATCAGCTGTAGGATAGTATAAGTCAGCAAATTCTTGCTCTATCATTATTATCACTCCTTATTGATTTATTGTAAGAAATGTATTTTTGAAGGCATAGTTCCCATCTGGAGACTGACTTTAAATTAAAATCTGACACATAGTTGCTGACGAAATATGCATTCATTGTACTAGTATTATACTGTAGTGTCGATAGGGTTCGAGTTTTTTCTGATATATCTTCCACTCTTTCCCGACTTTTCTTAAGGTCTCAAATATGTCTATGGAAAATGCCTCTAATGAAGGCCTCCTCTCTTCAGGGAATGCGCAAGCTTGAGGATAAAGACATGTCTTACAAAGAGCGCAATTCTCAGATATTAGTGAAAATACCTTATAATAACCCCTGAGAAAGAGTTGTCTTTCTATTGTCACACTAGCCTTCCACAGCTTCACTTGTATTCTTCGCTTCCTTTGGTCATTCCTATAAAAGAATGGATTGCTTATCATTCCTGAAAGTATGAGTCCGAATTCGTATTCCTTAAGAATAGATCTTACACTGTCTGGGGTGGGGGTTTCTGGAGGACAGCACCAGCTTTTTCCATATCGTTGACAACCATACTTGCATTTGAGCCTTACCCATTCAGATACTACTATAAGATTGGTTGGGACGGGAATGATCTCATCTATTCCCATTTCCCAACACAGCTTCTTTATTGCTGAGAAATCGTCTGCCCAAGTTCTTGTAAGCTCTCTGCCAAGTGACTTGGTTCCTTTGTTGTGGTGCACCCTCTCTATTGGAACCCCGCACATCTGTTAGCCCTGGTTCTTTATTCTTGTTTGCATATCTTTAGTCAAAGCAGTTCCAAATCTGAGCTCTGTCTTTTCCTCCCCCCAAAGCCATCACTTCTGATGTAATATCTCAGGAGGAACGATTCCCTCCAGGTGTGGGAAGGGGTCTCTCATGTGAGGTATCTGCATGGCCTCCATGAACTCCTTTTGGAAGTCAGGCTCCACGGTGAGCTCTATGTACTCCACATTCCTGGAT
>CALKZT010000033.1 GCA_938002815.1 uncultured bacterium | reverse complement strand
ATAGACCTTCTTTGTGTAATCGCTCCCCTGGCAGGTCACAATTATCTCCATATCTTTCAGTTCTTCCAAATCAAAGGCATCTTTTAGGGGCTTTACCCTTTCTCCTATATCAGGGCCTGCACCCCCTGGATTCGATGTAGAAAAGAAGACGGGCTCAAAGCCTTTAAAATCGCCCTCTTCCATCATCCTACTCATAAGGACTGACCCAACCATACCCCGCCAACCTACAAACCCAACCTTCAAGGGGCCACCTCCTCCTTGATTTTTGCCTCAGCCCACATTATTTATACCTCACCGCTGGGGTTCGTTAAGATCTTGTTTTAATAGCATTTGGGTTATCTAATATCAAGTGAGAAAGGGGGGAAAATTGAGGGCCCTAATAATCGGCACAGAACATGTAATTGGAGATATCTTAAAACTCTACCTAAAAGAAGACTATGAAGTTTTAGACTATAAGACCTCTGAGTTCAATCTCCTGAAGTGGGATCATCTGGTAAGCACCATAGGAAAGATAAATCCTCAGGTGGTCTTCTTTTGTCAACATGTGGAAGACCCATTCAAGACCATTAATCCCAAGGTGGAACTGGCAAGAGACACACTCGACGGCATCAGGAACCTTGCCCAGGGCGCTGCACGTTTTGACGCCAAATTGGTGCTCATATCCTCTGAATCGGTATTTGATGGGAAAAAACCCTACCCCCAGCCCTATTTTGAAGACGACAGGACCTCCCCCACCACCAGTGGGGGCCAAGTAAAATTGGAAAGTGAGATAGCTGCCTTAGAAAATTCCATGGACTTTATAATTATCAGGGCTGGATGGGTTTATCACCCCCTTGGAGAGGACTTTGTAAAAGAGATACTGAGGAAGGCCCTCTCCTCCCAGGATGGTATTATCTCTTTGCCCTCAAATCGCTTTGGTTCCCCTACCCTTAGCTACAGAATAGCAATGCAACTTAAAAAGCTGCTCCAAGAAGACTCAAAGGGTATCTACCACTGCACCTCTGAGGGTTACTGTAGTGTGGCTGAGGCGGGGAGGTTTATATTGAAAACCCTTAATCTAAATGTAGAGGTGTTAGAATACGAGGAGACAGAGGACTCCAAGGAGATAGATCCAGGGAATTGGATCTTAGAGAACAAGAATCTGAAGGCCGAATCCATAAACATTATGCCTTTTTGGACAGAGGATTTGGGCTCCTTTCTTCGGAGATATGGCGAGAGGCTTCTAAGCTCATTGAAGGTGTAAAGGCAGACCTATATGCTCCTTGCCAAGAGGGCTGACTCTAAGATTGCCTCTTTTGCATTTCTTGCCTCAAGACAATCCCCTACCTTAAATACCGGGTAATTCATGGCCCTCAGCTCTGTATAGAGGGTATCGTCTGCCTTTGACCCTATGGCAATTACCACAGCATCCACAAGTATCTCCTTTTGGGTTCCCCCTTTTTCCTCCAGCCTCACACGATCCTTGGCTATGCTCAAAACCCTGCTTCCCAAAAATACCTTTACCCCTCTCTCCCCCAGGACATTTAAGAGGATCTTCTTGGTAGAGCTTTCCAACCCCTGCCCAAGTTTTTCCTGGAGTTCCACTATAAAGACCTCGGATCCGCCCTCTGCAAGGTGCAAGGCCACCTCACAGCCGGTGGGCCCACCCCCTATCACCACCACCCTTTGGCCCAACTGAGTTATTCCATTTAAGGCCTGTGAGGGCGTAAAGACATGGGGAAGATCTACCCCCGGGATATCAGGCAATATGGGTTTTGAGCCAGTGGCCAGCACCACCACATCCGGGCCAAACTCTTTTACAAGGGCCACATCCACCAGTGTCCCCATGTGAAAGACTACACCGTTTTTCCTTGCCTGAGAGTACTGGAAGTTGATAAGGTTCAAAAGCTCCCTCTTGAAGGATGTAACTGCGCCTACCCTGAGCTGCCCACCCACGTGGTTCTCCTTTTCAAAGAGATGCACCTCGTGGCCCCTCTTTGCTGCCACCCATGAAAAATTGAGGCCTCCTGGCCCCGCCCCTACAACCATAATCCGCCTCCTTTGGGTGGCAGGAATTATTCCCATCTCCTTTTCTCTGCCCACCGTGGGATTTACAAGACACTCCACCTTTCCCTTCTTAAAGATAGACTGCATGCAGGTATTGCATGCTATACACCTGCGGATTTCATCAAACCTCCCTTCCCTTGCCTTTATCACAAACTCCGGATCGGCTATGAGCCCCCTGCCTATACATACCAGGTCTGCACAACCTTCAACCAAGATCCTGTCTGCCAGGATAGGGTCATTTATCCTTCCCACAGTCATAACCGGGATATTTAAGGCCTCTTTTATCTGTTTGGCATAGGGGGAAAGACAAGCCGCTTTCATAAACATGGGCTGGCATATCCATTCAGGGGTTGCATCATTGCCGGCAGAGACCTGCACCACATCCACACCCGCACCTACAAGGATCTTTAAGATCTCTATGCTCTCTTTGGTGGTAAGCCCATTAGGGACGAACTCTTCGGCACTGATCTTAAAAGATATGGGATAGTCTGGGCCCAAAAGGCCTCTAATTCCCTCTACTATCTCCTTTGCAAAGCGGGTCCTGTTCTCAACACTCCCCCCATATTCATCTTCTCTTATATTGGAAAAGGGGCTTAGAAACTGATTCACCAGATATCCATGGGCCCCATGGACCTCTATCAATTCAAACCCTGCCTCTTTTGCCCTCCTTGAAGCCTCTACGAACTTCCAGACCATTTCTTGTATCTGATCCACGCTCATAGGCTCCACCTCACCTTTAATGGTGGGGCATGGCAGGGGTGAAGGGGCCTTTGGTTTCACCCCTATTACCTTGATGGAGGTCTGCCTGCCAGCATGATGTAATTGGACCGCCGGTATAGCCCCTTCTGCCCTTATTGTCCTTGCTATCTTTGAAAGACCCTCTGTATACCTGTCCTCATCTATCCTTGCCTGGTGATGACTTACTATGCCATCGGCGCTGACCGCACAGGCCTCCACTATGACCATAGAGGCGCCACTTTGGGCCCTTCTCTTGTAATGTTCAACGGTCTTGTCTGTCATGGACCCATCTGCCTCTATCAAAAAAGAGGCAAGGGGTGGCATAACTATCCTGTTTGATAGGTTGAGCTCTTTGATCTTGAATGGTCTAAAAAGCATTTCCATTTGTAACTCCGAAACCAAGTCTTAGATTCCCAAGTATGCCTCTTTCACATAAGGATTGTCCAGTAATTCCTTTCCAGTCCCTTGAACGGCGACCTTCCCGTTTTCCAGCACATACGCCCTTGAACAGACCTGTAAGGCCTGTTTTGCGTTCTGTTCCACCAAAAAGAGTGTCACCCCATCCCCATTTATCTGCCTGATCACCTCAAATATGGACCTTACCACTATGGGTGCAAGGCCCAGGGAGGGTTCGTCCAACATCATAAGCTTAGGCATGGACATAAGCCCCCTTCCCAATGCCAGCATCTGCTGCTCACCACCAGAGAGGGTGCCTGCCAACTGCTTTTTCCTCTCCTTGAGTCTTGGGAATATACTGTAGACCCTTTCAAGAGCCTCCCTCCTTTTCAGCTTGGCCTCCCCATGCATTGCTCCCACAATTAGGTTTTCCTCTACGGTCATTTGAGGGAATAGCCTTCTCCCTTCAGGGACCTGCACTATGCCATAGGTGATGATCTTATGGGCCGGGGCATCTAAAAGGTTTTCATTTTCGAACCATATGCCCCCCTTCTTGGGCCTCACAATACCTGATATGCTCTTGATGATGGTGGACTTCCCTGCCCCATTGGCCCCGAGAAGGGCTATGATCTCCCCCTTGCCGACCCAAAGGCTTATCCCCCAGATCACCTGCACATCCCCATAAAAGACCTCTATCTCCTCTACCCTAAGCATAGGCTTCTCCCAAATAGGCCTCTATCACCTTGGGATCATTGGCTACCTCAGAAGGAGGCCCCTCTGCAATGGTGACCCCAAAGTTGATTGCATGAATCTTATCGGAGATGGTCATTATGACCTTCATTATATGCTCGATGATAAGTACTGTGATCCCCATATCCCTAATCTTTTTTATGAGGTTAATGGCCTCTTCCAGCTCGGTACCGTGCAGTCCCGCAGAGGTTTCGTCCAAAAGAATGAGCTGGGGCCGAGTAGCAAGGGCCCTTGCTATCTCAAGCCTCTTTCTCAGACCTATGGGGAGGCCCTTGGCTATGGCATCTTTGACACCCAAAAGACCGGTAAATTCTAACACCTTCAAGGCAGATTCCCTCGCCTCTTTCACACCCTTTACCCTAAGGAAGGCAGAGGCAGCTACATTGTCCAAGACCGACAATCTCTGTAAGGGTTTTACGATCTGAAAGGTCCTTGCTATCCCCAGCTCACAGATCTTGTGGGTCTTAAGCCCCCTTATGCTCTTGCCTTTAAAAAAGATATCCCCTGAAGTGGGTGGGTAGACGTTGTGGATCATGTTGAATATAGTAGTCTTTCCAGCGCCATATGGCCCGATAAGACCGAATATCTCTCCTTCAT
>CALKZT010000032.1 GCA_938002815.1 uncultured bacterium | reverse complement strand
GGAGGCCATAAAGAGGATTGTTTCCCAGGACTTTAGTGGCACAAACCTAAGCCTCTGGGTCCAAGAGGCACTTTCCTTTCAGGGGAGTGTGAGGGAGGCAGTCCTGAGGTTCGGACAGAGTTGCCATACCCCTGAGCTATTTCCTGGTCTGATATTCTTGATAGGAAAATATGAAGGGGATTTTGAGGCCGCCATGATCGAGGCTATTATGGCAGGTGGAGACAATGCCACCCGAGCCAGCGCCACTGGGATGATCCTGGGATTATACCACGGCACCAAATCCATTCCCCCGAGGTGGATAGAAGGACTCTCTGCCCTCCGAAGGATAGAAGAGCTCATGGAGATATTAAGGCCACTGAGATCCGATGGTTAGGGGAATTGACTTGGGGGATTTACTATTTATAAATATTACCGGCCCAAAGATAACGGACATGCCCATATATGAATATCAGGCAAAGGATCCAATTAGGTCTTGCCAAAGGTGTAAAAGGCCCTTTGAGGTGCTACAGTCCTTGAGGGAGCCCCCTATAGACGTATGCCCATCCTGTGGTGCGCCTGTAAGGAGGCTTATATCCTGGTGTAGGGCCGCTGTGGTAGAGACTTCTGCCACCAAAAAGGGGATAGAAGAGAAGGCAAAAGAGTATGAGAGGGAAGGCATGTATAGCCATGCAGCCGAGCTCTTGGACACCCATGCAGAGAAGCTAAAGGACCCCGGCATGAAGCTGAGGGCCGTGGAAAACTATGTAAAGGCAGGCTATAGTCCTGAGACCATAGACTCACATCTGAAATCAGATTCCTTTATGAAGGAGGTAGTTAAATGAAAAGGTTGCCTTTAGTGGTGTTGGTAGTCTCGCTGGTCTTTCTATTCTCCCCTTGCTCTTTACCTGCCCAAGAATCCAAAAAAGATCTCCCTGAGAGGGCCATATTGATCGCCCCTGAGTTTTACGGGATAGAGATAAACAAAGACGAGCCCGTCTCCCTGGACGTCAGCCTCATAAACAGGGGGAAAAAAGATGAATTTGTGGAGTTAAGCATCTCTGAACTTCCAGAAAACTGGAAGGCCTATTTCAAGACCTTTACCTTTGGTGTAAATGGCGCATTTCTAAAGGGTGATTCCTCCAAAAGCATCACCCTGAAGGTGGAACCTGGCAAGGGCGTAAAGCCAGGTCTTTATGCCTTTAAGGTGAAGGCAACCACAAAAGACAAGGCCGTCACCTCTACCGCAGATGTCTCCATAAAGATTAAGGCCAAAGAGGAGGGAAAAGATGCCGAAGGCATTGTGATAAACTCCTCATACCCTGTGTTGAGGGGACCATCCGATGCAAGATTCGAATTTAACATAGAGGTGGAAAACAAGGAGGATAGAGAAGTAGTCTACAACCTTTCCTACGAGGCCCCTGAAAATTGGGAGGTAAACTTTAAACCCGGCTACGAAGAGAAGTTCATATCCAGTATCAGGCTAAAGGAGAACCAGCTCAGAAACGTGGCAGTGGAAGTGAGACCTTCCCCCCTGACACCCCCTGGAGAGTATCCGGTAAAGGTAAAGGTGGAATCCCCGAATGCAAAGGGAAATATTACTCTCACCGTAAATATCACCGGTGTTCATAAGATGGAGGTGGGGACCACAAACGAACTCCTCTCTTTGACAGCCCTGAGGGGAAACAAGACGAGCATGAGCTTCTATATCAAGAACACCGGGACAGCCCCCCTTACGAACATACAGTTCCTCTCCATAAAGCCGGAGGCCTGGAAGGTGGAATTCCAGCCTGAGAAAATAGAAAACTTGAATCCCAATGAGATAAAACAGGCCGAAGTGATAATCACACCCTCTGAATCGGCCATAGTGGGTGATTATAGTGTGGGGCTAAATGTGGATGCAGGTAAGGTGAACAAAAACTTAGAGCTCAGGGTAACTGTAAAGGCAAAACCCATCTGGGGCTGGTTGGGTCTTTTCATCATTATATTGGTTGTAATTGGGCTCGTCTTTGTGTTCTATAGGTTCGGAAGACGCTGATCATGGAGATAAAAGAGATCATAAAGACCTTTGATCTCACAAAGGTCTACGGCAAAGAGACGGCGGTGGACCACCTCAATTTCGCCATCAGGGAAGGAGAGATATTCGGGTTCTTGGGGCCCAATGGTGCTGGAAAGACAACCACCCTTCTGATGCTCCTTGGGCTTTCTGAACCCACCTATGGAAGGGCATTCGTAGCGGGCTATGATCCCGTAAGGGAGCCTCTGGAGATAAAAAAGGTGGTGGGCTACCTCCCCGAAAATGTAGGTTTCTATCATGATCTCTCCCCGGTGGAGACGCTTCAGTTCATAGGGGAACTAAACGAGTTGCCCCAAAGGGAGCTTCGAAAGAGGATAGATGAGCTACTCACCATGGTAGGTCTCAGTAAAGATAGGTACAAGAAAGTGGGCGCCTTCTCCAGGGGCATGAAACAGAGGCTTGGTATTGCAGAGGTCTTGATAAAAGAGCCAAAGGTCCTCTTCTTGGACGAGCCAACTCTTGGCCTGGACCCTGAAGGTTCAAGGGATCTCATTGAGCTAATAAAGAGGCTAAATCAAGAAAAGGGCATTACGGTCCTCGTCTCCTCCCATAACCTCCAACAGGTGGAAGAGATAAGTCACAGGGTAGGGGTCATGATCATGGGCAGGCTCATTGCCGTGGGAAGCATGGAGGAGTTAGGAAGAGAAAAACTGGGTGTGGGGGAAGGGGAATACTCTTTAGAGGAATTGTACCACCTATACTTCGAGGAAGAGGCCAATGAGAGGGTTAGGACCCATAATTAGAAAGGAATTGGGGGATCACTTTAGCAGCCACAGGTTCGTAATCCTCTTTGGTATGGCTGCCTTAGTGGCATTTATGACCACCTATCTGGCTGCCATGAGTTTAAAGGAGGCCCTGGAGGGCTCTTCGAGGCCCCCTTTTGTCTTTTTGATGCTCTTCTCCACCCCTGGTGCCTTATTTTCCCTCCTGCAATTTGTGGCCTTTTTCGGTCCCTTGATCGGCATTGTCTTGGGATTCGATTCCATAAATAGGGAGAGGGTTCAAGGCACACTTATCAAGATCTTAAGCCAGCCCATCCACAGGGATGCCATAATAAACGGAAAATTCTTGGCCACCATGATAACAGTGGCCATTATGCTCCTTGCCATTATACTTGTGGTCACGGGATTTGGACTCCTTATACTGGGTGTGATACCCGGTGCGGAGGAGGTGGTGAGACTCGCCCTCTTTTATATCCTAAGCCTCTTTTATATAGGTTTTTGGCTAGCACTCTCCACACTCTTTAGTGTCACCTTCCGTGGCATAACTACCTCTGCACTTTCATCCTTTGTTCTTTGGATATTCCTCTCTTTTTTCCTGCCATTGCTGGGAGATGTGATAGCAAAAGGCATGACCTCACAGGAGGTGGGAAGTAGAGAGCAGATTGAGCTGCTTATAAAGCAGGCTGAGATAAAGGAAACTATAGAGCTTGGTTCAGTCATGACACTATATACTAAGTCCGCAACCCTCCTTGTGGATCCCAGTCGCAAGACTGCTAGCAACATTGTGATAATGGGTGCGATGGAAAAATTTTTGTCGAGTAGGTTTAAAAACCCACTTTCTCTTGACCAAAGCCTTTTGGTGATATATCCATATGCTCTGACCATAGTTGCATTGACCATTTTATGTTTTGGGATTACTTACACGATCTTTCTCTTACAAGAAATAAGGACATAAAATCAGGAGGTGGGTATGAAAAAACTAGCTGAGTTGGTCCAGGGCAAAGGTGATTCGGATAGTGTAACCTTAGACGGGGTGAGTATGCCGGTAAAGGCCCTAAAAAGGCTGATGGAAGAAGGCTATGAAAATATAAGAGTATTTCCTGATACAAAGACCATATCCACCTGGGGGAAAAACTGCACCGCCTGCTTCACTGAATCCCTCCTTAGAGAAAAGGCCAAATGAACACATGAGACGGACCCCTTATATTATCCTCTTAGCGGTCCTTGGGATTTTTGGCTTTATCTTACTCTTAGGCGATAGTGGCTATCTGGCATATAGGGCCACCCTTTTAAAGCACGAAGACCTCGTAAAGGAACTCAATAGGCTCAAACAAGAAAATATGAGGATGGTAAAGGAGATCAAATCCCTCACCGATGATCCTGAATTTCAGGAGTATGTGCTGAGAAAAGAGATGAACCTGGTCCGGCCCAATGAGATCTTGCTCACCTTTGAAAGGGGATCAGTAAATGTTAGAAAGGATTAAAGGCCTTATTACCCCTAAGAACCTTTTTTTGATAAGGTTATTGGAAGAGGGAAACATAAAGGAAGTCATTG
Source organism: uncultured bacterium (assembly GCA_938002815.1). GTDB lineage: Bacteria > Desulfobacterota > DSM-4660 > Desulfatiglandales > CALKZT01 > CALKZT01. The sequence goes on along the minus strand of CALKZT010000032.1, from coordinate 10,536 downwards.
ACCTCTGCCAGGATCGATTGAGCAGAGGAGAGGACTTAGAGACAAGGGCAGTATTGTCCTTGGCACTTCTGAGACTCGGCTATAGCGTCCTTGCCCAGGAAGAGGTAAGGCATATTAGGGAGCTCTTAGAGAGAAATTTGGAAGTCCATAGGATATTATCCCAAGAGCTCTTGGCACCTTCACTGCTCGTGGAGGAGACTCTTCCCCAAGGGGAGGAATTTCTCCCAGAAGAGATGGGGCCCCAAGTGAAGGAGATGAATTTAGAGGAGCCTGGGGTAGTGGCCCTAAAGGATCTCTCCACCCCATCCCTTGCAGAGCTATATGTGGAACAAGGGGCTATAAGAGAGGCCATTAATGTATATGAGAACTATATCCTGGCCAATCCGAGCGACCAGGTGGCCCAGGAGCGATTAAAGGAGCTAAAGGCCCAATTGGAGGAGCCCAACAAGAGGTTGATAAGGGTATTGGAAAGATGGCTGGAGGGAATTCGAATCACCCTCTCTGAGCCCTTAAGACCCTAAAATAGACACAAAAAAGTCCCCTTTGGACCGTGTTCTTAAGTTTAGAAGAATACCTCAACTTTTAAACTAAGATGCATCTCCTTTTAAAGATCTTCCATGTTATCCAAGAGGTTATCGCCCATTTACTGATAAAGGAAAAGAGACTGTTAGGGCAGGATCCATTTTGGAGACAGGCCTTAAAAAGGATCATGTATCCCCTGATCTTGCTCCTGGCCACCCTTTTTATGGGTTCTTTAGGATATTTCTTAATAGGTGTAAGACTTGGGAGGAATTGGGACTTCTTAGATTGCCTTCTCATGACCAGCATCACTTTGACCACAGTAGGCTATGGGGACATATTCAATGCAATGGACATTAAGCTCTACAAATTCTATACAATAATCATAATGTGGATCGGAATGGGCATTGCTCTATATGCAGTATCCACTATAACTGCCTTTGTTGTAGAAGAACAACTTGGACATTTTTTCAGGGAGAAAAGGATGCGTAAAAGGATCTCTGCTCTTAAGAACCATTACATAGTGTGTGGCGCAGGAAACATGGGGATCCATGTGATCAATGAAATGATTACTACAAAACAGAAATTTGTCGTAATTGAAAAGGATGATGCCAGGATAAAGAGACTATTGGAACTCCACCCAGATATAATCTACATTGAGGCCGATGCCACAGACGAGACGATCTTGAAGGCAGCCGGTATAGAACACGCAAAGGGTCTAATAGCAGCCCTTGGAAATGATAGTGAAAATATGCTCCTGACGGTCACAGCGAGATTTCTAAATAAGGACATCAGAATAGTTACAAGGTGCATAGAACATTCCCTTGTCCCAAAGTTTAGGCTTTCTGGCGCAGATAGCGTTGTTTCTGCAAACTTTATTGGTGCCATGAGGATCGCATCTGAGATGTTAAGGCCAAATGTGGTCCAATTCTTAGACAAAATGTTACGGGCCCCTGATCCTTCAACCCGTTTTGAAGAGGTCACCTTATCACCTGGGAGCGAGATGGTCGGTAAGACCTTGCCCTCTGCCAGGATAGGAGAAAGGACTGGCCTCACCATCGTGGCCGTAAAGAGAAAGGATTCAGAGGACTACCATTACAATCCCAAAGGGGATACCCTCCTTCAAGTGGGAGACTCCCTCATAGTAATAGGTGGGGTTGATCAGATTCAGAAACTGAAGGAGCTTGCCTCCTAATTTATATTTATGACACTGTCTGCCGTTGCAAGGGAAGTCACTACATCTAACATATTTGTGGTTTCACCCACCTTTTTTTCATTGATGAGATTATAGTAACTGAGGCAGGTTCCACAGACGAGTATCTGGACGCCAGAGTTGCTCAGTTCCTGGAGTTCTGGAAGGCATTCGGAGCCTTCCACTGTTAGTTTTACCCCTTCGTTTAATAAAATGACCTTCCAGAGATTTGGTAGGATCTCTTTGAGGGTCTTTACAAAATTAACCATGAGAGAAGCCCCAAGTTTCTCATCTCCATGGCCTATGGTCCTGCTTGTAATCATAACTATGATCCTTTTTTCCGGCACCCTCGCCTCTGTTCTCTCTTGTCTAACAGACTTCTCGCTTCCAGATCCCTTTGTACCAACGACACAGAACTTACTTCCCTCCATCTCCACGCACACGTTGTAACCCCGGCTTTCCAAAAACCTTGAGACATTCTCCTTTGAAGCGGTGTTGTCCACCTTTACAACAATCCTGACCGGATCCTTTGAATCCAAGAGCTCTTTTGTCTTTATAACAGGACCTGGGCAAGAAAGCCCACTTAGGTCTATCTCCACCATTTCTAAACCCTCCTATGGTTCTAATCTCACAAAGATCTTTTCCACTCTATCCCCCAATACCCTCCCCACGATACGGGAATCGTAAAGGGCCTTTCTGTGGAGGCCTTCTAAGAGCGCCTCTCCATGGGCTTGGGATACACAGATGAGTAAACCTCCTGAGGTCTGGGGATCAAAGAGTATATCTTGCAAATAGCGGGGGACACTGGTATCAAATTCCACCATCTCCTTTCTAAAATCCCTATTTCTATAGGCTCCAGCAGGTACAAGGCCCATATTTGCCATCTCCTCTATCCCATCAAAGACCGGGACCCTCTGGGCCCATATCTCCACACCATAGGATGCTCCCACCACCATCTCAGCCAGATGTCCCAAGAAACCAAAGCCGGTGATATCAGTACAGGCATGTACCTCAAAGAGGGCCATGACCTCTGCCGAACCTTTATTTAATGCTGCCATGGATCTGGTCACCATGTTTATAAGGGAGTGTGATGCCAATCCTGCCTTTATGGCAGTGGTGGCTATCCCTGTACCCAGTGGCTTGGTAAGTATAAATAGATCTCCTGGCCGAAGGTTTCTTTTGGTGAGGACCTTTTTGGGATGGACAAATCCAGTAACTGCAAGCCCGTATTTCAGCTCATTGTCCTCAACGCTATGGCCCCCCACCAAGACGGCGCCAGCCTCCTTTAATTTTTCTATCCCACCCCTCAATATCTCTTTCAAAACAGAGATATCCATTTGCCTGATGGGAAACCCCACCAGGTTCATTGCGGTCTTTGGGACCCCACCCATGGCATATACGTCACTGAGGGCATTGGCTGCAGCGATCTGGCCAAAATAGTATGGGTCATCCACTACCGGGGTAAAAAAATCTACCGTCTGTATTATGGCAAGCTCCTCATTTATAAGATAGACACCTGCATCGTCTGCCCTTTCCAATCCCACTATGAGGTTGGGGTCAGAGGGCAACTCCAAACCACAGAGTGCACGGTCCAGGTCCCCTGGCCCAAGCTTGGCTGCTCACCCAGAGCTGGTGACAGTACTTGTGAGTTTGATATCCCAATTACCCAAAATGAGTATCCTCAGACCCTAAGATACCGTTTGGCCCTCTATTCTGGATCCTCTCCCCTAAAGGAGGGGCCTTATCCCCTACCCGTCTCTAAAGGGATCATACCCCATTTAGGCCTTTGGAGAAAGCATCTCCACAAAGGCCTCCACCCTGGTTTTCAGTTGCCCAATATCTTCCATACTGTAGTCGGTACCGATGGTCAACAGGGGAATACCCTCTGACTCCAATTTCCTTTTCACCTTAAACCCCTCTATTTCGTAAGGTTGGCAAAAGTTCAGGTGATAATAGATTACCCCGTCTACACCATAAGCTTTCGCATGGGCAACTATATGTTCTAACCTCTCCTCGTTTGGCGTAAAACAGGCACAGTCTATTTTGCTATAGCGATCCACCAGCGCATCGATAAGCCCATCTAAGTCCTTCTTGTCTTCCTCCACAAGATCTCTTGTGTTTCTACTGCCAACACAAGATTCCTCAAATACAACAACTGCCCCAGAGGATTCTATCACATATGGTAGTTTCCAATTGGGAATGGCCATGGGGCAGCCAGAGAGCATTACTCTTACAGTTCCATTGGGGACAACTCCCTCTTTTCTTCTTACACGCTCCTCGAGCTCATCACACAATTCGTTTACCTTTGAGGTAAATCTCATTGGATCATCATAGAAGCTGATCTGATTTATTAGGAGTGCATCTCTTCCTGATATTGGCACAAAAACTGCCTTCCTCAGTTCATTCAGTCGCCAAAGTGCCTTTCTCCTGTTATTTATCATCTTGATTGCAGAAAGTAGATTCTGGTAGTCTATCTTCCTGCCTGTAAGCTCTTCTATCCTGGCCTTTAACCTTAGTATCTCACTCCTCCATAGTTCTCTGTCAGCATCCCATTTCATCTGCGGCACTTCCATCACATACATGGGAACATATTCCCCAAATATCTCATAGGCCTTCTTCTTTCCGTCACAGGTGGTCTCACCTATTACAAGGTCGCAGGACTCAAAGAATGGGCAAAGCTTTGAGAGCTTAAACCCCACAAAGGATTTGATCAAGGCACAGGTGTTTCTTGGGAGGATCTCTTCCACCTTATCATACCCTGCCTCAGCACCTGCACAGAGGCCCACACATATCCCATCTGCTGCCCACACAATCTCCTCTGGGACAAAGATACAAAAGGTTCCCACCACCTTCCTACCTTTTGCCTTTGCCTCCTGAAGCTCCTTTATTCTAAGGCCATGTATCTCTGAGATTACAAAATCCAGATACTCCATCCCCTTTAACCTTCCCTGCTGGGTCAAATATATATCCCCGTAAAACTTCCCGAGCACTTCCAATAGTGCATCATGGGCAGGTATATCCAAATTGAGTCTCTCCCACATCTCTTTGTATTGGGATTCCATGGCACACCTCCTTTGGGCTTTTTTGGTGCAGACTAAACGAGCTCCCTTCTTCATTCAAACTGGTTTTATCTATCAGCCCCCTACTCTCCCATAGGCAATCCTGATAGCTACCTGGAAAGAATTGCGGGCCTCAGACCCCTTCATTTGAGAGCTCCTGTGGACAATTGGGGCTTGACACCCTTTAATAGCTACTTTATAACTACAAAAGAGCGAGAAGATGTATACCAATTCTCCCGGCTATAGTTTTGGCTTTACCTGAGGACTGCCATCCCAGGCCACCCGGGATGGTGGGCCTCGGGCCCATTGATTTTCCACATCTTAGTCCGCCTACAATAATAGCCCAAGCCTTCCCTCTCAGCGATGGTCTGTGAGCGCTGGCCCTCTTAACTCATAAAAAGATCATCAGGAGTAAAAAATGGAGAAAGGTAAGTTAGAGAAGATCTTGGAGCTTTTAAAAGGTAAAAGGTATGGAGACATAATGGTCGTTGGTGGAGGTATAAGTGGGATTCAGGCCTCCCTTGACCTGGCAACACAGGGATACAAGGTATACCTTGTGGAGAAACTCCCTGCCATCGGAGGTAAGATGGCGCAACTGGACAAGACATTTCCTACCAATGACTGTTCCATGTGTATAGAGTCTCCTAAATTCATTGAATGTGCAAGGCACCCAAATATTGAAATTCTGACCTATTCAGAGATAGAAGAAGTAGAAGGAGATGTGGGAAATTTTAAGGTAACTGTATTAAAAAAGCCGAGGTATGTAGATGAGTCAAAGTGTACAGGACGTACAACATGTGTTGAATATTGCCCTGTTCTTGTACCTGACAAATTCAACCAGGAACTTGGTACCAACAAAGCAATACATATATACTTTTCACAAGCTGTGCCTTTGGTTTCCTATGTAGACGAAGATTGTCTATATCTTACAGAAAAGAAATGTGGAATATGTTCTCAAGTTTGTAGCAATTATGCAATAGATTTTAACCAGAGGCCTGAAAAGATAGAGATAAATGTTGGTGCAATAATACTTTCACCCGGTTATGACACGTTTGATCCATCAATAAGAAAACGACTACGGTTATGGAAGATACAAAAATGTGGTAACCAGCTTAGATTTTGAAAGGCTGTTGTGTTCCACAGGACCCTTTGAAGGAGAAATTAGAAGACCATCGGATTTAAGACATCCTCACAAGATAGCCTGGATCCACTGTGTGGGCTCAAGGCAGGTAATTAAGGGTGGAAACAGCTACTGCTCTGCAGTCTGCTGCACCTATACCCAAAAACAGGTTATCTTAGCCAAAGACCATGATCCCGGTGCCGAATGTTGGATTTTCCATAATGACATACGCTCCTATGGAAAAGACTTTGAGAGGTTCTATCAGAGGGCCTCAAGGCTTCCCAACGTCCACTTTGTAAGGAGCTATGTCTCTGTAGGCAGAGAGATACCTGAGACCAAAAATGTTACTATCAGATACACAAAAGAGGAGGGAGGGATAAAGGAATAAGAATTTGAACTGGTGGTCCTCTCAGTGGGTCTGGTCCCTCCCCAAGATCATGGGAAGCTGGCCCAAAAGCTGGGAATAGGGTTAAATATCCACGGTTTTGCCCAAAGAGATCCCTTCAATTTTATGGAGAGCTCTCGGCCAGGGATATTTATAAGTGGGGCCTTCTCTGGTCCCATGGATATACCAGAATCTGTGGTATCAGGCATAGGGGCCGGGGCCCAGGCCTCCCAGATCCTAAAGGGGAGAAGGGAAAAGTTGGCCTCCAAGAGGAGATATCCCCCTGACAGGGACATTACGAAAGAAGAACCGAGGGTTGGTATATTTGTTTGCCATTGCGGTGCCAACATAGGGAGGGTAGTAAGGGTCCCTGAGGTGGTGGAGTATGCCATGGGCCTTCCTTGTGTGGTCCACTCACAGGAACAGATCTTCTCATGTTCCACAGACTCTGCCCAGCAGATCTTAGATGCCATAAGGGAGAAGGGACTAAACAGGGTCATTGTAGCTGCGTGTACCCCCAGGACCCACGAGCCCCTCTTCAGGGATACCTTAAAGGAGGGTGGCTTGAATCCTTACCTCTTCGAGATGGCAAATATAAGGGAGCACTGCTCCTGGGTACACTCCAGGGAAAAGGAAGAGGCTACCCAGAAGGCAAAGGACGTAATAAGGTGCGGACCTCTGCGGTGTCTCAAGGCTCCAATATCCGCCCTACATAAGGATAATTAGGGTCATGTGTTCTGGGAGGATGGATTTGGGATTCGTATTCAAGGCCTTCTCCCTGGGAGCAGATGGGGTTTTTGTAGGGGGACGCTGGCCCGCTGATTGCCATTATGTGACCGAGGGAAACTATGATGCCCTATCAATTAACCTTTTGACAAAGAGAATCTTAGAGGCTATAAAGATAAACCCGGAAAGGCTTAGGTTGGAGTGGGTGTCTGCCTCAGAAGGAAACCGATTTGCCGAGGTGATGACTGATTTCTCAAACAGGATAGTCGCACTTGGCCCCTTGGGCAAAGGCCCAGGAGAAGATAAAGAGGAGCTGGAGCTGGGGATAGAGGCAGCTTCTCTTTTGGTCCCTTACGTGAGGTTGGTGGAGAGGGAAAGGCTGAGGTTCCCCCAGAGGTCCCAATCCGCGATAGAGGCTTTTCACAAGGACCTTGACACCCAAAGGCTCATAAAAGAGTCGATTTTAGACAAGCTCCAAGAGGCAAAGCTAAGCCTTTTATTGAAGAGAGGGCCTGCTTCGGCACAGGACCTTGCCACTTCCTTGAAACTGGGGGTGGGAGCAGCATTAAAGCACCTTGGGGAAATGGTGAAGAAGGGTATTGCTCAATTTCATCAAGAGAGCCGGAAGTACTCATTGGCATAGGGGGCAAAGGCGCTGGGCGCCCCACGGGCTTCAAACCCGCTGGCCCTGTCCTGCAAGACAGGGAGGAGGTTCGATTCCCCTTGCCCCCTCGCCGGACACCACATTTTTAGGGAGGAGATGGGGATGGAAGCATTGGAGATAAAAAAGGCAAAGGACGAGATTCAGGAATACTTGTCCCATTACAACCTGAATCTGTGCCTTACATGTGGCACCTGTGTCTCAGGCTGCCCAGCCACCGGGACACCAGAGTTAAATGGACTTGATGTGAGAAAGTGCATAAGGATGCTCTCCTTTGGAATGATCCAAGAGGTTGTGGATTCTGATTTTCCTTGGGTCTGCACCGGGTGCGGAAGGTGTGCATATGCCTGTCCCATGGGGATAGATATAGTGGCAATCATGAAAAAGATGAAGGGCCTAAGGGATAGGGACAAGGTACCTGGTATACTCCACAAGGGTGTCATAAATGTCCTCCAGACAGGGAATAACATGGCAATCCCACAGCAGGATTACTTTTTCCTCCTCTATGACCTGGGAAGGGAACTTGCCGAGGAAGAGTGTCCTGGGTTCTATGTCCCCATAGACAAAGAGGGAGCAAATATCGTCTTTTGGGTCAATTCCAAAGAGGTCTTTTCAGATAACGAGGATATGAAATGGTGGTGGAAGATCTTTTATGCGGCTAAGGAAAACTGGACCGTGCCATCGGAGAATTGGGAGGCAGTGGATTGGGGTCTCTTCACCGGAAATGACGAGGCCACAAGGATCCTTGCCCAGAGGAAGATAGATTTTGTAAAGAGGATGAAGGCCAATACCATGATCATGCCAGACTGCGGTGGTGGCTCCTTTGGGTGCAGGCTTGGCATGAAGGCCTGTATAGAGGCAGATCCTGGAAACGCAATTTCTGCCATCTATCTTTATGAGTACTTAGAGGACATAATCAAGAGTGGCAGGATCAAGCTGGACAAATCCAAGAATGCAGGAAAGACCTTTACCTGGCATGACAGCTGTAAGCATGCAAGAGAACTTGAAAGGCTCTTTGGAAGACCATACTACGAAGAACCCCGTTGGATCATCCAGCAGTGCGTAGATAATTTTGTGGAAATGGAACCCAACAGGGCCTTATCCTACTGTTGCGGTGCAGGTGGTGGTAACTGGCCTATGCCCTTTGAAAAGCAATCTGCCTTCCATGGAAGGAGAAAATATGAATCCATAAAGAATAGTGGTGCAGACGTGGTGGTGGTGGGTTGCTCCAATTGCCGCGATCAACTGATGAGAAGACTCCCCAAATATTATACCGACTATAAATATGAGGTGAAATACATCTGGCAGTTGGTGGCAGAGACTTTGGTCATTGAGCCTTGGAGCGAAGAAGAGATTGAAAAGGCAGAAAAAGAGGCACAAAAACAGTGGGAACGCTTGGGAGTCGATACCGAAGGAGGCTACTGATAGATGAAAAGGTGCCTTACAATAGGCGTGGCTGGCCATGTTGACCACGGCAAGACCACCCTTGTAAGGTCCCTAACAGGTATAGATACCGACAGGCTCAGGGAGGAGAAGGAAAGGGGCCTTTCCATAGAGTCTGGCATAGCTCCCTTTATCTTAGAGGAAGACGTGGAACTGGCCTTTGTGGATGTCCCAGGGCACAGTGACTACCTCAAAAATACCATAAGAGGGCTTAGCTGTGTGGATATGGCCCTCCTGGTGGTAGGTGCCAATGATGGGATTATGCCCCAGACATTAGAACATATAAAGCTCCTGGAACTTTTGGGCCTTAAAAAAGGTCTAATGGTCCTTACCAAGACGGATTTGGTGGATCAAGAGACCTTGGAGTTGGGTGAGTTGGAGCTAAGGGATGCTGTGAAAGGAACCTTTTTAGAAAATTCCAGCATCCACTATTTTTCAGAGGTAACTGGTGAAGGCAAGGCCACCCTCAGAAATGCCTTAAAGGAGACTGCCCTTGGCCTTATGCCAAGGGACCCTAACCGGCCATTTAGGATGTGGATAGACAGACTCAGGGTATTTTCAGGCTTTGGGACAGTGGTAAGTGGAACAATAATTCAGGGAAAGATCTCTGAAGGCTCACAGGTTGAGATCCTTCCTCTGGGAGAAAGGACAAAGGTAAGGAGCCTTGAATCGCATCACAGAAGGATCAAGGAGGGATATCCTGGCCAGAGGATAGGAATCAACCTTGTGAGGATAGCCCCCTCTCATATAACCCGTGGGATGCAATTGGTAAACCCTGGAGCAGTTGGACTTTGTCGTTATGTGAACACCGAAATATCGAACCTCAGTCTTCCAGAGCTTGAACTAAAAGACAGACAAAAGGTAAAAGTATATATTGGAACAGGATGTTTTATTGGTGAAGTTGTCCTCTTTGAAGGAGAAAGACTCTTTCCTGGAGAGAAAACCTTTGCTCAGATTAGATTAGAGCAAGAGGTAGGTATTGTGCCAGGAGATAGGTTTATTATTACTCCTATGAATTTGCAAAGACTTTTAGGCGGAGGATCAGTCATAGAAGTTACCCAAAGAAAAGTCAAAACCTCAAATAGAAGAGCTCACTCTGAGTTAATAGAAGCAGTTAGGTCTGGAAATTTTGAAAATTTTATTTTAGAATTTCTTAGACAGCATCGTGTAATTGTTAAAAAACAGATTGCTGAATCTTTTTATTTAGACAAAAAAGCTTTTTCAAACGCAATAGAAAGACTTATACTTTCAGGAATTTTAACCGAAATTGTGCCTGATAAATTGATTCAAACCTCCTTTAAGGAAGAGTTAAAAGGCACAATTTCGGTTAAAATTCCTGAAAGTATAAGTCTTTCTATTGCGTTTGAAAATGCTTTTTTGTCTAAATAAAAAGATTCAGCAATCTGTTTTTTAACAATTACACGATGCTGT